>DRHF01000411.1 GCA_011049715.1 Desulfobacterales bacterium | reverse complement strand
GAATCGGCGGTGGCACGGGAACCGATAGCGATATCGTATCCATCCGCAATAAGCTTCCTCCCCTTTTCCACATCCGCCATCGGCACGGAATAATCTGCATCCATAAACATCAAAAGCGATCCGCATCCTTTCATTATGCCAAAACGGACTGCATATCCTTTTCCACGATTTGGGTGGTATTCAAAGACCTTTATTGAAACGGTTTTTCTCGAATCAGACATACGCTCGGCAACATCTTTTGTATTGTCTGTGCTCCCATCGCTCACCACAATCACTTCGCTTTGATACTTCTGTCTATTTAAATAGGAAAATGTATTTTTTAATGTCCTGACGATTCTATCTTCTTCGTTATAGGCGGGAATGATTACCGAAAGTTCCATAGGTGTTTATCTGCGAAAAAAAAATTCCTTTCCCGGTTTTCAAGTTCCGATTTTTTCCTCAACCATTCTGACCACGCGTTTGCTGGCCAATGCAAACAATAGACCGATCAGGGTCCCTGCAACAGCGCCAACGAATACATCCAATGGGAAATGATCGCCCAGGTAGATCCTGGAGTAGCCCACGAGCAGCGCGATGAGATAAAACACCGGCCAAAATCGTCTGAAATAAAAACTCAGCAGAGTGGCAATCGCAAACATATTGGTTGCGTGGCTGGATGGCATTGAGTGGGATTTTCCATAAACCTTTTCTTTTAATTGAGGGGTTGTACTCCATTCTTTTGTAACCCTGTAATACATATGGACATTTGATACAGAGTGATACGGTCTGGGGCGGTTAAACATTTTTTTTAAAACAAGGGTGGACAGATTGTCTGAGACGAGTATTAACAAAAGGATCGAAATGGCGAGAACCCGCAATTTCACATTTTTCTTTACCAGTAAAAAAATGAGCAACAATCCGAATGGAACAAGAAAATAATTCAAATTGGATAAAATCGGCATTAGAATATCAAAAAAATCGGTCTGCCCGTCCCGATTAATCAAATAAAAAAGGCCATGGTCAGCTTTTTCGATCAATCTCCACATAAACCAGCGGTGTCGAAACTGTCTATTATGAGTTGTTATTGTTGCTGCAAAACTGCATTTGATAAAGTTTGAAATATTTTCCCTGTTTGTCCATCAATTCACCGTGTCCACCCTCTTCCACGATCTGGCCATTTGATAAAACGATAATTCTGTGGGCATAGGCAATGGTTGAAAGCCGATGGGCAATCACAAAGGTGGTCCGCCCCTTCATCAAATTTTCCAGGGCCTTTTGAACCCACATCTCCGATTCGGTATCGAGCGAAGAGGTCGCTTCATCCAGGATCAATATGGGCGCATTCTTCAACAACGCGCGGGCGATACAAATCCGCTGTTTCTCTCCGCCCGAAAGACGCCCACCGAGTTCTCCGATAGTCGTGTCAAATTTATCCGGGAAGTCGCAGATAAAATCATAGGCATAGGCGGCTTTTGCTGCTTTTTCTATATCCTCGATAGATGCACCCTGTTTACCATATGCAATATTATACCGAATCGTGTCATTAAAAAGGATAGAGTCCTGGGTAACGATCGCGATCTGCTCGCGTAGCGACCGTATGGTAGCGGTTCGAATATCAGTCCCATCGATCAGGATGCGCCCATCGTAGGCATCGTAGAATCGGGGTATTAAATTCACCAGAGATGTTTTTCCACCGCCGCTCATCCCGACCAGTGCCAGAATCTCACCTGCCTTAACATTTATGTTGATATCCCTTAAGACCATGGCGTCATCGTACCGGAAAAAAACATTCTCAAAAGTCACCCGATGAGGTCTTTGTGGGATGACCACGGCCGATTGATGTTCAATGATATCCGATTCTCTTTCAATGATATCAAATACCCGGTCTGTTGCTGCCAGTCCTTCCTGTATTGAATTGTTGAGTTTGCTCATTTTCTTCACCGGGTCGTAGAGCATCAGGACTGCGGCCATAAAGGAAAAAAAAGTGCCGGGTGTGGATGCGCCTGAAATAACCTGGTACCCGCCATAACCGATGATAAAAGCGATTCCGAGTCCACCCAGAAATTCCATTATCGGAGAGGAAAGCGCTTTTATGACCACTGCTTTCATTTCCATCCCAAAGAGCTTACCCGTCATTGAAAAAAATCGTTCTTTTTCATGGGCTTCCATCCCAAACGCTTTTACGATCTTATTCCCGATAAAGGTTTCGTGCAGAAATGAAGTAATATCGGCCATGGCTTCCTGGCACCCGGTGCTAACCCTGCGGACCCTCTTTCCAAATTCTACCACCGGAAAGAAGGCCACGGGTAAAACTACGATCGCAAATAACGCCAATTTCCAATCTCTGTAAAAGATGACAACCGTCAACCCCAAAATAGTGAAGCAGTCTCTCAGGGCACTGGTAAAAGCGGTTGAAACCATCGCTTTGATGATATTGACGTCATTGGTAACACGGGACATAAGGACACCGGTCTTTTCTTTTTGGAAAAAAGAGATCGGAAGGTCCTGCATATGAAAATAGAGACTGTCTCTGAGGCGTTTTATGATGCTCTGCCCCACATAATTCATCAGGTACTCCTGGCCGTAATACGATAGTCCACGGACAAAATATATGATAATAACCACAACAGGAATCAGCTTCAGCATGGCTGCATTCTTTTTAAAAAAAATATCGTCCAGGACCGGTTTCACTAAAAAAGCGGTTGTTGCAGTCGATGCGGCGACCACCAGCATGCATCCCATGGCACATAAAAGCTTCAGCCAATTATTTCTGATGAGGCCCAGCAAACGTTTATGCCGATCCTTTATAACAAGTATCGATACTTTTTTCATTTTTTCTTGATTCTCAGTTCAGACCGCTTCATTTCAGGCATCATCGAACGTTACACGTCAATCATACGATGGTATGGCCGCATTGCTGGTCAGCTTCAAATGTAATTCGACAAAGATCCTGCTCAAGCCGCAAGCGATACATGTTTACGCCATCACTGTCAACATCCTTTGGGACATAGATCGGTTCACCGTAGACAGCCAGGCACCGGGTAAAAGGATACGGAAGAATAAATCGATCCCAACTATTAAAAATTTTAATTTTTTTGGCACTATAGCTGACAGGAACAATTGGGTACCCTGTCTTTTTGGCCAAAACAATCACCCCGGGTTGCGCTTTAAATCTCGGGCCCTGTGGACCGTCCGGTATCACCGCACCCGGCCTGACACTTTCCTCAAGGCGTCTGATCTGTTTTGCCAGCGCCCGGATACCGCCCCGAGTTGTCGATCCACGGATCGGCTCCTGTCCCTGTTTTTCCAATATCCGGGCAATAATCTCGCCGTCTTCAGATTGGCTGACAATGGCTACGCCATTCCACCCCTTGTATAAATAACTGATCAACAGGATTCTAGAATGCCAGAATGCAAGAATAAACTTCCGAGAGGATATGACGGACCGGACACTTGAATACCCATTTTTCTCGATCCGCATCGTGAAAAAGAGAATATCTATAAAAAATTTACCCAAACCGCCGATGAGATTCCATTTGATTTCGGCAAGTCGATTTTTATTTTGTAGATCCATCATCCAAGTTTAGATTAGAGATTATTTTCCAACATTTGTATTGCCAGATCGGCAACCCGTTCCGATGCACCCGGTCCCCCCAGCGCTTTCCTAATCCCCAAAAGCTCTTTTCTCGAGCGTGCAAGGGCCGAGGGGTCATTGAGCATCTTTTCCACCGTTTGCGCAATATTTTCAGGAGTTGCTTGCTTCTGGATGAATTCAGGCATGATCTCTCTGCCTGCAATAAGGTTCGCCAGACCAATATGTTGGACCTTTACCAGTATTTTTCCAAGCAAATAGGTTACGAGTGACACTTTATATATGATGAGTCCCGGAGTTCCGAAAATGGCTGCTTCCAGGGTAACAGTGCCCGATGTTGCAACCACCAACTCCGATCTTTCAAATACCTTTTCCACGTGATTTTCCAGGAGCTCAAATTCATCGGCCTGCTGATATTTCTCAACGATCTCTTCCACCAACTTTCGTTTTACCGTGTGTGCAATTGAAACGATAAACTTCGCATTTTTTCTCCGGTTGCGTAAGATTCGGGCCGCATTAAGCATTATCGGGAGATGTCTTTCAATCTCCTTATCACGGGAACCGGGCAAAAATCCGATGATAGGGTTTATCTGGGCCTCCTTTTCATTTTTCATATCGATCGGTGGTAAATTTGAGTCAAGGAGTGGGTGCCCAACAAATGTCACCGGGATTTCATGTTTCCGGTAAAAATCCTCTTCAAAGGGAAGGATAACCGCAACATGATTCACACGCTTTTTGATCTTGTTGATGCGCCCCGGCCTCCAGGCCCAAAATTGCGGGCTGATATAATATAAAACCGGAATCCCGTTCTTCTTTGCCGTTGACGCCACATTGAGATTGAACTCAGGAAAATCAAGCAGAATAAGAAGATCCGGCCGCAAACTTTTGATGTACATTTTTACAAAAACCAATTTCTTTAAGATACCCGGTATCTTTGCAAATGACTCGGTGATTCCCACCGCAGCAAGTGCTGAAGCATCGACCAAAATCCTGACCTTTTCGTCTTTGAGCGCCTGCCCACCGATACCGCAAAAAAACAGGTTGCGACTTCTCTTCCTCAAAGCCCTTACAAGCTTTGATGCATGAAGGTCTCCGGACGCTTCACCTGTAATGATCATGACTACTTTCTGATCATTCACCAGATCCGGCTGATTCATATACCTTCTCCATCTCGCATAATACGGTTGAACGCCAGTGCAGTTTCAAAATGCACTGGAGAAATTTTTCCTTTAGATTGTTAACTGGTGCCCATCCGCGGTTCTTAAACCGTAACTATGAGTGCCCAATTCAAAAATGAGCAATTTTTGTCCTGATCAAGGCCGCACAAGGGTTTACGGTGAGGCGTACTTCCTGTACGCCGTAGCCGAAGACCCGCGGAGAACGCCGAGCAGGGCAAAAAGGGCCATTTTTGGATGGGCACTAACTAAGAGTTTTTGAACAAAGGACATTCCCGGATATCTATGACCCCAAAAAACGGATATTGGTATGATGAATTTGCTCCATGATACTCAAAGCGATCTTCAAAGCTTTACGCCCCACCTGACCCGTAACTTCGGGCGGGGTCCGTTGGATGACAGATGTAACGAACGATTTCAGCTCATCATTGAGCGCATCCCCTTTTGTAAAACAAAGTTGTTTTACGTTCATGCCGGGTATCAAACCATGCGCATTGCTTTTGCTAATCAGTGTTATCTCGTGATTTGCAAAATCAACAGAAATGTATTCATCCGTCTGAAACATTCGGATCTTTCTCTTGTCTTTCGCGGAAATCCGACTGGCTGTGACATTGGCCACACATCCGTTGGCAAATTCAAGCCGTGCATTGGCGATATCAACCTGCCCTGATATGACGGGGATACCGGCCGCACGTATGGTTTCCACCTCGGCGTCAACAAAGTTCAAGATGATATCAATGTCATGTATCATCAGATCAAGCACCACACTCACATCCGTGCACCTGTCCCTGTAAGTATTTAACCGGTGGGACTCAATGAACATAGGAGTTTTTACAATATCCTTCAAAGCCATCACCGCTGGATTAAACCGCTCAAGATGTCCCACCTGAATATTAAGGCCCCTTGATTCTGAAATTCCAATCAACTCATCCGCCTCTTCCAGGGTAGTCGTTATCGGCTTCTCAACTAGGACATCGACATCATGCTCCAGAAAATCACGACAAATCGAAAAATGATTCGGGGTGGGCACCACAACGCTCACAGCATCTACTTTTCCAATAATGTCTTTATGGTTAAAATATGCCTTTGTGGAGAACAGCTTTGCGATATTTTCGGCTTTTGTTTTGTCAACATCCACCACGCAAAAAAGTTCCACCTGGTCCATTTCCGCGTACTTTTCCGCATGAAACTTTCCTAGATAGCCTACGCCGATGACCGCTAGTTTAAGTTTTTTCAATCGCTGTTCCATATGGTTCCGAACAATCTTTCTAACGCGCCCTTTCTGCTTCATCCATTGCGATTATCGCAATATTAGCCTGATTGGCAAAGTCGATCATCTCTTTCCGGTCAAACACAACCGCCTTTTGCGCTTCAACTGCAAGAACCCCGGCCCCGGCTATATTCATGGTTTTGATTGTATCGGTCCCAACCGCAGGCATGTCAAATCTGTTATCCTGGTTCGGCTTACAGGTTTTGACAACCACGGCCGTTCCGCTGCCGAGCGCCGCTCCTCTTTTAATTGTCTCATCCGTACCATCAATTGCTTCCACCGCCAGAATCGATCCCCCACCAACAACAACACATTGGCCGATATCCAGACGCCCAATCTCTTTTGCGCACCTCCAGCCGAGTTCAATGTCGGACATCTCAGAGCGGTTCGGCTTTCGTTTTGTCCAGCGACCGGGCGGCGCTAGAAGTTCTGGTAGTAATAATGTTGAGGCCTGGATCTTAATTCCCTCTTTTTCAAGAGCCCCTGCAAATGCCCTGAGTACCCCATCGTCATGGGTATGTTTCATACCGAGTATGAGGGAAATTGCTTTTGTATCGGGTTTTACATCCGAAAATATCCTTGTCTTTCGGATGGTGCCGATCATGACAGCTTCGCTGACATGATTTAATTTAAAATACCTGATCAGGCGTCTGATTTGTCCCAGATGAAGCCATTCAATTTCATCCACATGGTCTTTTAACATTGGGTCTGCCTCATGGATATAAGCCGCAGCAAAAATGGTAAATCCTCTTTTTTTTGCTCTCTTTGAAAAAATAAGAGGGAACTGACCGCCTCCTGCTATCAACCCTATCCGCAAATCCATATGTTCAATGGTCCATTTTCATAATGTAACGCTCCGGTGGATTGGGGGTGTGAAACTTGAGGTTTAAGATGGTCTGGCTCTAGATGATTGATTTTTATGGGGCTACCGCGTAAGTCCCCGCTGTGAAGATTTGATAAAATCAATGAAATTTATCACCTCTGGAATCTGTTCCACCTCCGCCCGCAATCTTTCGATCGACTCATTTAAGGTAAGACCAATTCGAAAAACGATTCTGTAAGCCTTCTTGAGCAATGAGAGTGTTTTTTGTGAAAATCCATGACGCCTTAAGCCGACACTGTTTAATCCGTAAAGAGTAGCCCTGTCTCCGGCTGCTATAACGTAAGGTGGAACATCTTTTACCACCGCTGATTTTCCACCGACAAAGGCATAATCACCAATTCTGACAAACTGATGAATTGCCACCAGTCCACCAATCGTTGAATAATCTCCTATGGTAATATGCCCCCCAAGGGTGGCATTATTAGACAGCATCACCTTTCGTCCGGTTTTACAATCATGGGCGATATGGGAATAGGCCATCACAAAATTTTCTTCACCCACCTCGGTCACACCACCGCCAAACTCCGTTCCCCTGTGAATGGTGACAAACTCACGTATGATTGTGCCGCGTCCGATCTTGACATAGGTCTCTTCTCCTTTAAACTTCACAGACTGTGGTACCGCTCCGATAGCGGCATACTGAAAAATATGACATTCCGGCCGAATATGAACGAAAGGCTCAATGACCACATGGGAGCCGATCATCGTCTCCGAACCGATAAATGTATTTCCTTTGATAATTGTGTAAGGGCCGATCTCTATATTGGTATCCAATTCGGCCTTGGGGTCAATGATTGCGGTGGGGTGTATCATGAATTTTCTCCTATAGAAGCCATCAGTTCAGCCTCAGCGACGCGCTTCTCGCTAACAAATGCCTCCCCGAACATCTTAACTACCTTAGATCTTAATTTGATTATTTTTACTTGAAAAATGAGCTGATCCCCTGGCAGAACCGGTTTTCTAAATCTAACCTTGTCCATCCCCATGAAATATATGCGATCACCCCGCCGCTCCACCGGCATGGTTTCAAAGGCAAGCACCCCGCCTGCCTGACCCATTCCTTCGATGATAAGCACACCGGGCATAATCGGCATTTCGGGGAAGTGCCCCTGGAAAAACGGTTCGTTAATCGTCACGTTTTTCAATGCAACAACTTTTTTACCCGGTTCCAATTCTATAATTTTATCGATCAGAAGAAATGGATACCGGTGGGGTAATAGTTTCATGATTTCCACGATATCATAAACTTTTTTCATCTTATTTTTCCTCAATTTTAATCAGTCGTTTCTCAATCTCACCAAGCTTCTTTTTCAATTCCGGAAGCCGCGGGATAATTCTCTGTACTTTGAGCCATAGCCGGTGGGGTATTTCAGGGCTTCCCGATACAACTTCACCACTTGGCACCGACTTGGCTATGCCGGCCTGCGGACCAATGATCGCATGGTCTCCTATCTCAAGATGCCCTGCAACGCCCGCCTGACCTGCCAGCACAGCGTGTTCTCCGACAGACACACTACCCGAAATCCCCACCTGTGCAACGAGGATCGAATTTTCACCCACCGTCACATTATGGGCAAGATGGACCTGATTGTCTGTTTTCACCCCTTTTTGTATCCATGTTTTTCCAAAGGTCGCCCGGTCAATGGTGTTCCCTGCGCCAATCTCCACATCATCGTCAATCTGAACAATACCGGTTTGCGGAATTTTAACGTAATTTTCGCCATCTGGAGCAAAACCGAAACCGTCACTTCCGATTACGGTCCCCGAATGAATGATCACCCGGTTGCCGATTCTGCAACGTTCGAGAATCGTTACATTGGGATAGAGAATAACATTATCTCCAATCACCACATGGTCTCCGATGACCACATTGGGAAAAATTAAAGTCCGGTCTCCAACCGTCACGTTATGGCCGATCGCAACAAATGGAGAAATAGTCGATTTTTTACCACAGATGAACTTTTCTCCGATATCCGCGTTCGCTGATATACCGGGTGCTGTCTTTGGTCGTGGGTGAAAAATTGCGATGATTTTAGCAAAGGCCACTTGGGGATTTTTTACCCGCACTAGGATCTTCGAAGAACCCTCAAAATCATCGGGGACAATAATAGCCCCGGCGTTTGTTTCGTCTATTCTTTTCAGATACTTTGGGAGACCGGCCAACGTAATATCGTTGGGCGTCGCCTGGTCAAAAGCCGATACACCGTGTACCGTTGTTTTCCCATCGCCAATAATTTCACCATCAACCCGATTTGCAATTTGGGTTAAAGTCATTTCCATGATACCGTCAACCTTCCCACCTCAAACCCTATTCCTTTTTTTTCTCTGCTTCAGATTTGAGCGCATGCTCGGCATTGTATTGATGAATGAGTTTGTCGGTAATATCGATGGTGTTTGGAAAATACAAAACACCTCCCTCCCGCTTTTCAATCACCAGAAGATACCCCTCTTTCTTCCCAATCTCCTCTACAATTCTGAAAATATCTTTTTGTATCCGGTTGACGAGTTTTTTTTCTAGCAATTTGAAATCGTTGGCAAACCTGTTTTTTAAGGCCTTGAAGTCGTTGATCTTTATCCTGATTTCCCTCTCTCTTTCGCTTCGGCTCTCTTTGCTCATCACCAGACTTTCGCGCTCAAGCTTTTTTTTGATTTCTTCAATCTCATCGCCTTTTTCCTTTAAACCAGCCTCCATCTTTTTCCCCTGTTTGTTGATCTCGCTCTGTGCTGATTTTCCCGCATCGGATGTCGAAAGAATTTTTTGAAAATCGACCACCCCTATTTTGGCAATCACGGCTCCATAAGAAAAGCCAGGAACTGAAAAAAAGAACATAACTGTTAAAATCAGGGATATTTTTTCAAGTCGCATTTTTCCTCCTCTATCTGAACATTTTATTCCTATTTCATACCATACCAATGGCCTTATAAAGCCCATCCGATCATCGACTTTTTCTCTTTGTCTAAAAGGCAGTTCCGACGGCAAATTCCCACCGCCCACCTGTACTTTCGCCTTCCCTGGGATCGAGAATATAGCCGTACTCAAGACGGATTGGACCGACGGGAGAAAACCACCGGAACCCAAAACCTGCGGTTTGACGCAAATCTGCAAAGTCAATGCTTTCGTCATCGCCATATACATTGCCGGTATCGTAGAATATGACCCCGAAAATTCCTGCTTTCTCAAACAATGGTATCAAATATTCAATATTGACCTGAATATATTTATTTCCGCCAATAGCGTCGCCGTTTTTGTCCTCAGTGTGCACCTCGCGCCAGTCGAAACCACGCAACGAATTGATGCCCCCCAGATAAAACCGTTCCCAGTCCGGAAGCTTTCCATCAACATTCTGGGTGACATAACCTGCTTCACCATGGATAAAGCCGACCGTCTTTAAAAATAAGGGGAAATACCACCCGGTTTCAGCCAAATACTTGGTAAAGCCGATATCACCTCCAAACCCTGCATATTCCGCAGATATCCTGTGCTCTGACCCTTCTGTAGGATTAAAAATCCTGTTTCTTGAATCGTAGTGCAAACTGGAGGATACGCTGCTTTTTATATTTGTTCCTTCCATCTCCTTGATCGAGGATGCGGCATCATCATCAATATTCGAAATATCTCCTATATCATAGATATATGAAATATACGCCCTTGTAAAATCATATACCCGGTAGCCAAGTCTTATCCCGCCGCCGAAACTATTTTTTTCATAGGTAATATAATCCCTGTCCCAATTATAGAGATCCAACCCCGCAGAAAGAGGAATATCGAACAGCCATGGTTCTGTAAAGCTAAATTCATATTTGGTGCTCCTCGCCCCCACCTCACTATTTAGGCTAACAATTTGACCCCGTCCAAAAAGATTTTTCTGCGAAATGGAGGCAGTGCCGAAGAGTTGATTGACCGTACTGTAACCACCACCGATACTAAATGTTCCTGTCGGTTTTTCTGTAACTTCGATTTTTAAATTTATCTTATCATCCGCACTTCCTTTTGTGGTATTCACTTTAATATCTTCAAAAAAATCTAATCGATAAAGGTTTCGAACACTTCGTTTTAAACGTTTCCCGCTAAAATATTCCTGTTCATAAACATCGAGTTCTCTGCGAATAACCTTGTCCCGGGTTTTTCTGTTTCCGCTGATGACAATGTTTTCAAAATAGACCCGTTTTCCTTTCTTAATTTCATATGTAATATCGACCGTTAACTTTTTTAGATCCCGATCGGTTGTCGGAGATATTTCTGCGTAGGCATACCCCTTATCTGAATAAAGATCGGTCAGGGCGGTGATATCTTTTCGAACCACTTCGCGGTTAAAAAACTTTTCCTCCTTAATTTTCAGGTGCGTTCCCAATTGTTCGGCCGGCAAAAGCAAATCACCCTTTATATCAACCTTCCCAACCTTGAAACGAGGTCCTTCATGGATTTTTAAGGTCAGATATATCCAGGCATCCTCATATCTTATCTCCGGTTCTCCCACCCTGGCCCTGATATAGCCGGCGTTGTGATAGAATGCTGCTATTTTAGCGATGTCCTGGGTGAGGTCCTCTTGGTTCAATTCACCCGATGATGTCAACCAGGAAAAGTAGCCTTTTTCCGACGTCTTCATCACTTTTTTCAATTTTTTATCGGTAAATACGCTGTTTCCTTCAAATGTGATGCGTTTTATCCGAACCTTTCCCCCTTCTATAATGGTAAATTCCAGATCAGCCTGATTTCGCTTAAGTGGAAGTACTTCGTAGGAAATTTTGACATTTTGGTAATTTTTTTCTTTATAAAGGTTTTCCATCCGCTCAAGATCATTGCGAATTTTGAATATGTTCAGGATTGAACCGGTGCTCATGCTCAAACCCTCTTTAAGTTCATCATCATCAAATATCCGATTGCCTTTAAAACGAACCTTCCTGATGGTCGGTTTCTCTTTAACCCAGAAGGTGATGGTTTTTCCTCCCGGACCGGTTTCAGCTTCGATTCTGACGTCTTCAAAATATCCCATGGAATAGACCCGCTTCAGATCCTCGGATAAGTTTTTGGCTATATAAAGATCCCCTGGAGATGTTTTAATATTTCTCTTTATGGCAACCGCTTCTATCCGTTTGTTGCCGGAAACAACCACGTCGGCGATCTTCTCTTGTTTAAAGAGCTTTATGCTTAGATCCCGGGACAGTTGTCTCACAGAACCCAAAAGGTTTTCGATGCCTTCACCCTCAACAATAAATATGCCCGGCGGCTCCTTGGAATGGGATTCGATCATTTTTGCATCCAAACTGAATGTTTGACCGATTCGTGTCAGGCTCCCCCAAATCACGAACTCAGCCTCTTTTTCGATACCGAATTTCCGAATTTGATCAAAGCGGCCGATTTCTCCCTTTGAAAAAGATCGGTCCCCGATATTCAAAACAGATACCCGCGCACCTTCTTGTTGTAACTGTTTCTTAATTTCCCCCGGAATTTCAGTCTCCAGATAGGAATATTCTCCGGGAGAATGGATGGTAAAATGCAAAACGATAACATGGATCGGCTTTTGGGCAAACCCTGGAAAAGGAAACAGAAATACGGGGACTATCAAAAATGGGATTAATCGTTTTAACATATTGAATACAAAATCTCTTTACAGAGTATCGTCGGCGTACGGTTAATTGAAGGCCCCGGCATCTGTTTCAATCAGTTGCCCGTCGATAATGGTGACCCGTCTCGACGTGCAAGCCGCGAGTTCCATATTGTGTGTAACAATAACCAATGTCATGCGGAATTCCTGGTTCAATTCAAAAATAAGTCGATGAATTTGTTCGCTGTTTCGCTTATCGAGATTCCCAGTCGGCTCATCGGCCAGAAGAACAAGCGGCTTTAGAATCAATGCCCTTGCCAAAGCCACCCGTTGTTGTTCCCCTCCTGAAATTTCACTAATCCTGTGCAGCAACCGGTCCTTAAGTCCGACTCTCACCAAAAGTCTCTCTGCAGTACCTTTGGATTTTTCTTTGCTCAACCCTTTGATGAGTGCCGGCATCATCGTATTTTCAATCGCAGAAAATTCAGGGAGGAGGTGATGAAACTGAAAAACAAACCCGATTGATTCGTTTCGAAATTTTGCCAGATTTACATCATCCAAATGAAGAACATTCTTTCCTTGAAATAAAATTTCTCCTTTGTCGGGTCGGTCAAGTGCCCCGAGGATATGGAGAAAAGTCGATTTTCCGGTCCCGGAAGCCCCGACAACAGAAAGGGTTTCTCCGGCATAAAGATCTAAATTTGCACCCTTTAGGATATCGATTCGCTCTCTGTGATTGGTAAAGCTTTTGTAAAGGTCTTTGACGGCAATCAAATGGGTTGAGTCAGTTTCATTGGGGTGTTGCTTCTCCCGGGCGACCGGTTTGTCAACGGACTTCATGTTAACCATACCGGATCGCCTCAACAGGGTGGAATTTAGACGCTTGGTGAGCCGGGTAGAGGGTCGCAAAAAAACAGACAACCATTGTGGCTGTCACGATTAAAAATACATCCAAAATCTCAAGTTTAACCGGCAGCGTTGTCGTGAAGTAGTAAATATCACCGGTGAGTTCTATGATATTGTAATGTTTCAGTAAGGTGCATAGAATGAATCCCAGACACATTCCAAGAATTGTCCCAATCGTACCGATCACCATCCCCTGGAAAACAAAGATCTTTCGAATGCTTCTATCCGTAGCGCCCATTGCCTTTAAAATAGCGATATCCTTCTTCTTTCCCATCACCATCATGATAAGGGTACTGGCAATATTAAAAGCCGCAACAAGCACAATAAGTGTTAGAATAACGAACATGACTGTCTTTTCCAGTTTCAATGCCGAGAACAGGTTTTTATTCATCTGCATCCAATCTTTTGCCCAAAAAGGAAAGCCGAGTTGTTTGACAATTCTTTCCGAAATATTTTTCGCCTGATAGATGTCCTTGACCCGCACTTCAATGCCGGTGACCGTATCACCCATGCGGAGCATCTTTTGCGCATCCACGATGTTGATATACGCAAAAGAACCATCAAATTCATACATGCCGGATTCAAAAAACCCGGTCACCTTAAAACGACGCATCGCCGGGATATGCCCTATTGGAGAAAGGGTTCCCCTTGGAGATATGAGAAAAACCATGTCCCCTTTGCTTACCCCAATATTTTTAGCAAGCTCTTTGCCTAGAATGATCCCGGGTAAGGCGACTTTTTTTTTTTGCCCCTGGGAGACATTAGATCCATCCTGAAAAGAGATGCGGTCGAGACTCTTGATGACCCGCCCCGCCGATTCAGGGTCCACTCCCCTTAGGACAGCTCCGGAGATGCCGGATGAGGAACGGAGCATAATCTGGGTATAAATAAAAGGAGTTGCGGCTTCAACACCCGGGATCTTTTCCACATCTTTTATCACCCGTCGATAATCTGATAGGGTTCCACCGTAGCGCATCAACACCACATGTGATTGTCCACCCAAGATACGAGATTTTAAATCAGACTCAAACCCGGACATCACGGCAATGACGACAATCAATGCCATCACCCCCACCGCAACGCCTGAAATGGATAGAATCGTAATTAAAGAGATGAACGCCTGTTTTTGCTTGGCCCTGAGATATCGGCGGCCTATAAAATATTCGAAAGACATGACATCCGGTTTGGTGTTACCGCGAGTCCTTCCATCATTTGGGTTTCATATGAGGAAATAGAATAACCTCTCGGATGGAGGCCGAATCGGTGAGAAGCATGGCCAGACGGTCAATCCCTATTCCTTCTCCAGCTGTGGGTGGCATACCGTATTCTAGAGCTTCTATGTAGTCCTCATCCATGTGGTGCGCCTCATCATCGCCGGCGGCCCGATTAGCCGCCTGCTGCAAGAAGCGCCCTTTTTGATCATCGGGGTCGTTTAATTCAGAGAACCCGTTTGCAATTTCACGCCCGCCTACAAAAAGCTCGAAACGATCCGTTACAGAAGGGTCTTTGTCGTTTCTTCTTGAAAGAGGGGAGATCTCCACCGGGTATTCGGTGATAAATGTGGGATCTATCAACTTCGGTTCAACTAGGACATCGAACAATTTGGCAAGGACTTTGCCCATGTTGGCGGTTTTGGTAACATCGATCCCTTTTGAGGCTGCAAATACGGTAAGTTTTTCCCTATCGCTGAGAAGTTTTTCAGGCATGCCCCCAATCTCCATCAAGGCAAACTTTAAAGACATTCGGTTCCACTTTCCCGACATATCGATGGTGTTCCCCTGATAGTGAATAAGTACAGAACCGGTTACTTCCAAGGCAACATGCCTGAGCATCTCTTCAGTCAATTCCATCAGGTCCTCATATGTTGCATATGCCTGATAGAACTCCAGCATCGTAAATTCCGGGTTGTGCTGGGTAGAAATTCCTTCATTTCTGAAATTTCTGTTAATCTCAAAAACCCGTTCGAATCCGCCAATGACAAGTCGCTTCAAATAGAGTTCAGGGGCAATACGCAAAAAAAGATCAATCCCCAGCGCATTATGATGGGTCTTAAACGGTGCTGCCTCTGCACCCCCGGGAACCGGCTGCATCATCGGCGTTTCCACTTCCAAATAATCCCGATCGAGAAAAAACGTTCGGATCGTTTGGATGATTTTTATTCTTTTTATAAATATATCACGCACATCGGAATTCATCATGAGATCAAGGTACCGTTGACGATATCGCTTTTCAGGGTCTTTGAGTCCGTGAAATTTTTCGGGGAGGGGCCTTGTTGTCTTACATATTAGTTTCAATTCGTCTACCAAAAGAGTCCACTCTTCGGTCCGGGTCTTAAATACGCCTCCCTTCAATCCCACAAAATCTCCAACATCCAACTGTTTAAAGAGTTCGTAATTCTCATCCCCGATTCTGTCCTTTCTCACATAGGCTTGCAGCAAACCGGTTCGATCTCTGAATCGAATAAAAGATGCTTTACCGAATCGGTTGATTGCCAGCATGCGGCCGGATACGGTAAATTTTTGATCATCCTCGGATATCGGATCAGGTGAAACTGAAATGATATTTTTAATATCTTGCACGGTGTGCGAAACAATAAAATCGTTTGGAAACAGATCAATTTTGTTGTTTTTTAAGGTTGCCAGTTTGGTTTTTCGTTTTTTTAAAAGGTCGCTTGTTTGTTCCAATACCATTTTAGTCCTTGGTGTTTGTGATTTGCGGTGCTAATATGTCAAAGCTGTGAAAAGAGATCAGGCTTTGAAATTTCGCTCTTCCTGTAGATTTTTTCCACTCAACCTACTGAACACGTTCAGGAAAATTCGGTAAATTGGTTTTGGTAACCTATTTGCAGATGGGTGTCAAGGCTAAGTTGGTCGGCCAAATGGATGAAGCCATCCCATGACCAGTTCGATTCGTTCCAAGGGTGATTAGCGGATGGAAAACGGTTCAAAAATGTCGCGCCCAACCATTGATCATTCTTGTGTATTTGTTATTCTGTGATAAAATAAAAACATGTTGGGATTCACCCGGAAATGAATGGAACCGATCGCCTGGAATTTATCAAAGTCGCGATTTTGGAAAATACGATTGAGGCACAATTGATCGATTCTATTTTGGATGAGCACAATATCCCCCATCGGCTTCGCTCCTATCATGACACCGCATATGATGGATTGTTCCAGATGCAAAAAGGTTGGGGGGAATTGCGTGCACCTTTGTCGTTCAAGGATGAAATCCTTGAAATTCTGAATGCGGTTCGATCGGGCCCAAACGAATTTGCAGGTTGAAAAAAGGGGGATGGATTATGTCGGTTGCTGAAAAAGATTTTGAAAACGCGATCAAGATCGGCCGGCCGCCAAATGTGGTGAAGCGTTTTCCCAATTCAAAAGGACTTATTGTAAGCGGAAAATTTATAGACCGGGCCATGACCAAAAAGGGAAACGCTATTGCCATAGCTACAAACGGCCGCAACAGCTTTATCATAAGAGGTGCCTTGAAGGCTGCCCAACAGGCAAATGCGGCCATCATCATTGAAATCGCCAAATCTGAAGGCGGTGCCAATGCCTATTGTGCGGTAAATTATTGGAATCTCGCCACACAGGTCGATGCCTGTTGCAACGAGTATGGCATCACAGTCCCTGTGGCCATCCATGCGGATCATTATGGAATCAAAAATCAGGCAGACGTCGAAAGTGCAAAGATCGAAATTTCCACCCTGTTTGAAGCAGGCATGACATCAATTGCCATCGATGCCTCCCATCTACCGGATGATCAGAACCTCCTGGCGAACCTCGAACTGAATCCCTTTGTACCGCAATGGGCAGGACTTGAAACAGAAGTCGGTGAAATCAAAGGGAAAGAAGGCCTCTCCTCTGTAGATGAAGCCCTATTCCAAATTCAAGGCTTAAATGCACACGGTATCTTTCCGGACTGGATCGCCCTCAATAACGGTACCACCCACGGTATTGAGGTGAGCGCTCAAGGGATACAAATTGATTTAACAACAAAAATCCATGGGGCTTTATCAACATACCGGATCTCAGGTGCCCAGCATGGTACATCCGGAAACAGCTCGGACCGATTAAGAGAAATAGCATTCAAAACCAAAACCACAAAGGCGAATGTTGCCACCGCCCTGCAGATGGTTTCATGGGGCCTCGAAGTAAATGATTATGGGAATGCAATGCAGGACGATGATGGAAATTTTATCAAGTTAAACGATGAAGGCGTCACCGAAGAGATGTGGGGAAAAATGGTTGCCGATGCCGACGCAAAGGGCTTGAAAGGCGGAGACTACAAAAAACTCAATTTGCCCTTTGAAAACAAGCTCCTCGGCCAACCCCAAGATATCAGGGAAAGGATGATCAACCGGGTTGAGGAATTTGTGTATAATATGCTTGTGAACGTCCTAAATGCAAAGGATACCGCACCGATTGCTGTTGCAGAGATCCTTTCCGCCGGTTCCTGGGACCCCGGACCAAAGGGATTCAAAATTGAAGATCCCGACGAATGGACCCCTGATAAAATCATCAAACGGGCGGCTTCCATGAAGAGAGATCGTGGCCCGGCAGGAGATTTCGACGACTAATCATGCAGAAAAAAACACATTGCCACTTTTGTGGGGATCGATTGATCCGAAAGCGATGGGAGGGGAAAAGGCGACTTTTTTGTCAACGTTGCGATCAGCCCCTTTATGAAAATCCCATCCCGGCCTCGTGCCTGGTTGTTGTTGATCAGCGTAATAGAGTGCTTCTTGTCAAACGAAGCGTTTCACCCAAAAAGGGATTCTGGTGTCTTCCGGGTGGATTCATGGAGTTGGGGGAGACCCCTGAACAGGCGGCTTTAAGAGAACTCTTTGAGGAGACAGGACTTTTAGGTGAGAGCGCCATGCTTCTCGGTGTGACGGCCAATTCCAGTCCCCAATATCATACGGTTATGATGGTGGGCTATCTGGTGAAAAATTACAAAGGCATCTTGAAGGCCGGTGATGATGCATCTGAGGTGGCATATTTTGGGTATGGCAAATTGCCGGCAATCGCCTTTGAGAGCCATGTTCGATTTATCAGCCAATACTATGGTGATGAAAGCCTCTAATCGATCAGCGGTTCCTCTTTAAAGACCTATCAAAAAAAATCACCCATCTAAAGACGGTGTGCTACCACGTTTTTCTTATCTTCACACCAAAATCGTCGAGGTAGGATTTGATCTGGGAAATCGTATAGGTCCCGTAATGAACCATTGAAGCAATAAGCGCCGCATCGGCTTTTCCTTTTGTCAGGACATCATAGAGGTGCTCTGGTTTACCGGCACCACCGGATGCAATCACCGGTAAACCGACATTTTCAGCAATAAGAGCGGTCAGTTTCAATTCATACCCGGCCCTTATGCCATCGGAGTCGATTGAATTTAAGCATATCTCCCCGGCCCCGAGCCCCTCGCTCTCCCTTGCCCATTCCACTGCATCGATGCCCGTATAGGTTCTTCCCCCATTGATAACAATTTCATACCCCGATGGCGTATTCTCTTTTTTCCCTACATGTTTCGCATCCATACCGAGTACGATACACTGACTTCCAAAGGCTTCGGCCCCTTTCGCGATAATATGAGGGTCTTTCACCGCAGCGGTATTGACGCTCACTTTTTCAGCGCCTGCCAGCAGCACACGCCGCATATCGTCCACCCCACGGATTCCCCCGCCTACCGAAAAAG
>DRHF01000410.1 GCA_011049715.1 Desulfobacterales bacterium | reverse complement strand
CGGCAATGATGATCAGATCCGATTTTTGTAACCCGGAAGTCAAATTGTCAAAAAGGGTAAATCCAGTAGGAACACCGGTGAGCAGGGCTTTGTTTCCCTGCCGCTCTTCAAGGGTATCAATATTTTCTTCAATTATTTTACTGAGGGGATAAAAAGATTGCTTATCTTTTTTCCGCGCTATCTCAAAAATGGCACTTTCTGCAAAATCGATAATTTCATCCACATCCCCTTGATCCTTAAAACATCGTTGTGAAATAGCATTCGCCTTTTCGATCATGCGTCTCAGTGCAGCCTTATCATGGACGATCCTGGCATAATGTTGTGCATTGACCGCAAGCGGTGCAGTATCGATGATCTGAGCAAGATAAGCCGCCCCCCCGATCTCCTCCAGTTGATTTTTTTCCCTCAAGAGATTGGTAAGGGTCACAAGGTCAGCGGGCTCATTTTTAGAAAAAAGTTCTGCTATCCCAGCAAAAATATTTTGATGTGAAGATCTGTAAAAGTCCTCTGGTGACAGTATCTCCATAACATCTAGTAATGTGCTGTTATCGATCAGGATCGAACTCAGAATAGATTCCTCGGCTTCGATGTTTTGAGGAGGAAGATGATAGAGGGATGGATCCTTTGTGATTTGCGATTCGTTATTAGACATGAATTTAAAAAATTAGGGATTATCCAATCAACCTGATTAATACTTGCCTGATTCTAATTTCTGGCAAAGAAACTCTACTTGCTTTTGTATCGGACCCTTTCCCTTGAGTTCCCGGTTAATGCTATCAATCGAATGAAGAGCTGTCGCATGATATCTATTGAAATTTTTTCCGATTTCATGAAGAGACAGATCGGTATATCGGCGAGACAAAAAAATGGCAATTTGCCTTGGCCGAACAATAGTTAGCCTTCGCGAACGTGAGACAAGATCAGTATTGGATATTTTGTAATACTTACATATGACTTTTTTAATTAGATCAATTGTTATGTTTTGGCGATGGCGAACGATATTTTTCACGACACTTTTGGCTAAACTCAAATCTACCGGTGAGCCTAAAAGGGATGACTTGGCGGTAACCCCGATGAGTCCGCCTTCAAGCTGTCTGACATCCTCAGTGAGCTCGCTTGCTAAATAACTGGTAACTTCTTCAGGTATTTTATATCCGTTAAACAACGCCTTTTTTTCCAGTATTCTGACCCGGGTCTTAAAATTAGGGGGATCGATGTTTGAAATGAGACTGCACGAAAGCCGCGATCTTAATCGTTCGTTTAATTTGGACATTTCTGCTGGAAGGTAACAGCTGGTAAAAATGATTTTCTTATCCAAATCAGATAAAGTATCGAGGATTAAGTTAAGTTCTATCTGCGTGCGCTCTTTTCCAGTTAAGAAATTAACATCCTCAAGGAGCAGCACATCACATCCGTTTCTGTACTTCTCTTGAAACCGAGGTATGGAATTGTTCTTGAAAGATTGAACCATTTCATTTGAAAAATCTTCGGCAGTGGTATAATAAACCCTCGCTGAAGGATGCTTTAACAGGATGTGGTGCCCAATGGCTTGAGAGAGGTGACTCTTCCCCAGCCCGGTCTTTGATAACAACAATAAAGTTTTCTGCTGGGGATTTTCCCGTGTAGCAAGAGAAAGGGCTGCCGAATAGGCGAAGTCATTGTTCCCTCCCACCACAAATTGATCAAAAGTAAAATCCTTTCGCAGAAATCTTCCATTGTGAGGGTGGCCATTTAAATTTGGAAGAGAGAGCTGAAGATTCGGCTCTGTTTTAAGTCTCGACCTTCTGGATTGCCCGGAAACATCAATGACAAGTTCGCACCCCTTCCCATACACTTTTTCTATTTCCGATTCGATGAGCGGGCTAAAGTAGTTCACCACCCGTTTTTTTGAAAAATTATTGGGACATGAAAGCACGAGGGTATTTCCCGTCCCCTCCTTCTGAACCAGGGGATCAATCCACATTCTGAAATTATGCAGGGGAATACGGGTCTTAAGTTCTGCTTTTAACGGTTCCCAAAGAATTTTCAAAGGTGCTATACCTTTTTTAAAAGTAAATGGATGGATATGCTGTGTCGAAATATTACAGCAAACGTAACAATATCAAAAGGTTTTTTAACGATCTGGAACAATTGGTTGAGGTTATTCGAAAGGACTTACAAAACATCAGCTTGTCTATGGTACAAATTCTTTTGTGTCAAATCGAATCAATAAGGGTTTTTGCTTTTTTATAAACAAGTTATTAACAATTTATATCTATCTGTTTTTATTTAATTAATCTATATTCATAAATACAACTGCTTCTAAATACAACCTTTTTTTATTGTTCATTTTTTTTAAATATTTTAAGGACATCCATCTTTCTTCTTCGAAATAGATTAAAAATGTTTTCTGTTAAAACCGGGCAAAATCTTTAAATATCTTTAATTTTCAAAAAAAATTCAAAAAAACTTTCTCTATACCACCTCCAGGTCAAAGGGTTGCTGGTTAAAATGAAGAAAAGGATTTGAAATAATTTTTCATGCCCTGTAAAATATTTTCCTCAAGTTTTGAACCGTTGAACCGTCAATAAACAACCATCATGACCCGTTGAAAGAATTATATCCATGAAGAACAACCGCCCTATCATCGGCATCACCATGGGTGATCCGGTCGGGATTGGACCGGAGATCATCCTATCCGCCCTTCAACAGCCATCTGTTTACCGTCTATGCAAACCGCTTGTCATCGGAGACATACAGAGACTAAATACAGCAGAAAAGGTTATCGAGAGCAGCCTGGCATTCAAAACGGTCTCAATGCCTGAAGACTGTAAATTTGAACACGGCTGTGTCGATGTCATGAACCTTTCTGAACTGTCCCCAGATGATGTCATCTGGGGCCGGCCCACGGTAGACACGGGAAGAGCAATGGTTCGGTATATCACCGCAGCAATAGACTTGGCGACGCAGGGAGTAATCAACGCAACGGTTACCTGCCCCATCAACAAGCAAGCGATGCAGATAGCCGGAGTAAACTATCCGGGTCATACCGAACTGTTCGCAGACCGGACAAACACAACAGATTTTGTGATGATGCTGGCCGGGCGACATCTTAAAGTCGTACCCGTTACCATTCACATTCCTTTAAAACAGATTTCCCATATGCTTTCAAAGGAACTGATAGCAAAAACAATCAGAATTACCGGGCGATCCCTGATGGAAAGGTTTGGTATTGAAAACCCTCGTATTGCAGTGGCAGGCCTTAATCCACATGCGGGTGAAGGCGGTCTGTTTGGAGAAGAGGAAAAACAGGTAATTATCCCCGCAATCCATCTTGCCAAACGCGGACCATATCTCGTATCGGGTCCTTTTCCTCCGGATACCGTTTTTCATTATGCATCAAAAGGAAAGTTCGATGTGGTAATCAGTATGTATCATGACCAAGGGCTAATTCCGTTCAAGATGATCCATTTTGCAGACGGTGTGAATACAACACTGGGACTTCCTATAATCAGAACTTCCGTCGACCATGGAACCGCATATGATATTGCCGGTACCGGAAAGGCAAATCCCGCCAGTCTCATTGCAGCGATTCAAATGGCCGCGGAACAGATAGAAAATGAAAGGCGAACAGTCAAAACACCCAAAAACCGATGCTTAAATTCAGGCCTAATATGAAATCTAAAAATATCGTCATACGTGGAGCAAGACAGCACAATCTAAAAAACATCGATGTCGAACTTCCTAGAAATAAATTAGTGATTATCACAGGTCTCTCCGGATCCGGGAAATCAACCCTTGCATTTGATACGCTTTACGCAGAGGGGCAACGAAGATATGTGGAGTCCCTTTCAGCGTATGCACGTCAGTTTTTAGAGCGCTTGGAAAAACCGGATGTCGATATGATTGAAGGTTTATCCCCTGCCATCGCAATTGAACAGAAAACAGCCAGTCACAACCCTCGCTCAACTGTAGGAACGGTTACTGAAATTTATGACTACCTGCGCCTCCTGTTCGCCAGAGTCGGCACATCCCACTGTTATAAATGCGGACGCCCCATCACCTCACAAACCCTCGATCAGATTGTTGACCAAACCATGGCGCTTAAGGAGGGATCCCGTATTGTCATCCTATCTCCTCTGGCAACCGGCCAAAAGGGAACCCACGACAAGCTTTTCAAACGACTGATAAAAGAGGGCTTTACCCGTGTCCGTGTTAACGGTAAAACACTAGAAATCGAAGAAATCGGAAAGCTGGATAAGAACAAAAAACACACCATCCATGTGGTGATCGATCGTTTGGTCATAAAAGACAATTTAAGGAATCGACTCGCTGATTCTTTGGAACTGGCCATGGCGCAATCGGACGGTGTCGTAATGGTGGATGTTATCGGAACGAAACCCGTTCTTTTCAGTGAAAAGGCGGCTTGCATACAATGTGGTGTTAGTTATCCCGAGTTTACACCGGCGAGTTTTTCCTTTAACTCTCCTCAAGGGGCCTGCCCAAAATGTGACGGGCTGGGATCGATCACTGAGTTTGATCCGGATCTCATCATCCCAAACCATGAACTCTCCTTAAGAGAAGGGGCGGTGACGCTCTGGGTGAACAGAAATTCTGTTCATTTTGCTGAATTTTTGGATGCATTGACCTCGCATTATGGTGTCGATATTTATACTCCCTTTCAAGATCTTCCGGAACACTTTCGGAATATCCTCTGTTACGGATCGGGGAATGAAGAAATTACTTTTTATTTTGAACAGAACAACCGTCGTTTTACCTATAAAAAAACTTTTGAAGGCCTCATACCCAATTTAGAACGGCGATACATTGAGACCGATTCTTACCACACAAGAGAAGAAATTAAGCGATACATGAATTTTCACCCCTGTCCGAAGTGTCAAGGCGCAAGATTAAACAGAGAAAGCCGTTCCGTAAAGGTGGGAGAACTGACCATATCTGAGATAACGGCGCTTTCTGTTTCAAAAGCCAATCACTTTTTTAATACATTGAAGTTTGCCGGAAAAAAAGAAATCATCGCCGGAAGAATTCTGAAAGAAATTAAGGAACGGCTCGGATTTCTTGAAAATGTGGGACTCACCTATCTCACTCTTGCCCGATCTGCCGACACCCTGGCCGGAGGCGAAAGTCAGAGAATTCGTCTTGCCACCCAGATTGGATCGAAATTAACAGGTGTTCTCTATGTCCTGGATGAACCGAGTATCGGTTTACACCAAAGGGACAATCAGCGCCTTCTATCAACACTTTTAAACATGCGGGATCTTGGCAATACGGTCCTGGTGGTTGAGCATGATGAAGAGACCATCCGATGTGCCGATCATGTTATCGATATGGGTCCTGGCGCCGGGGTCAATGGCGGCCAGGTGGTGTTCTCCGGCACCCCTGAAGCACTCCTTCAAGAGGATACGTTAACCGGACAATATATTTCCGGTCGAAAACGGATTGAATTACCAATGGCAAGACGGACGGGGAACGGGACAAAGCTCATTCTCAAAGGTGCATCAGAAAACAACCTTAAGCATATCGATGTAGAATTTCCCTTGGGTTGTTTGATCTGCATAACCGGAGTCTCCGGGTCGGGAAAATCCACCCTTGCCCTGGAGACCCTTTATCGTGTCCTTGCCCAGCGACTTTATCATGCGCGGACCCCGGTGGGCGCTTACAGTAGTATTACCGGACTTGAACACATTGATAAAGTAGTTAACATCGATCAGTCGCCCATCGGCAGGACACCTAGATCCAATCCCGGGACCTATACCGGTGTTTTTACATATATCAGAGAGCTTTTTTCCCGAACTGTCGAATCCCGGATGCGGGGCTATAAACCTGGACGTTTCAGCTTTAATGTCAAGGGAGGAAGATGCGAAGCATGCAGTGGCGATGGGATAATAAAGATTGAGATGCACTTTTTGCCGGATGTCTACGTCACCTGCGATGTCTGCCGCGGCAAAAGATACAATCGCGAGACCCTTGAAATCAAATATAAGGGGAAAAACATCGCCGATGTTTTAGATATGACTGTTAATCAGTCCCTAAATTTTTTTCAAAATATCACTAATATAAAAACCAAACTACAGACGCTTGTCGATGTGGGTATCGGTTATATCCGCTTGGGCCAGCCGGCAACAACGCTCTCCGGAGGTGAAGCCCAACGGGTTAAGCTGTCACGGGAGTTGAGTAAAAAAGGGACGGGAAAAACCATATATTTCCTTGACGAACCCACCACCGGGCTTCACATGGATGATATTAAAAAACTTCTCAAAGTACTTAGCAGGCTTGTGGATTCGGGAAATACGGTAATTGTGATCGAACATAATATGGATGTCATAAAGACAGCCGATTACATCATCGATCTCGGCATAGAGGGGGGAGATGACGGCGGCAACATCGTTGGGTTTGGCACGCCCGAGGAGATCGCAAATATTGACGAGTCATTTACGGGGCAATTCTTGAAGAAAATTTTGGATACGGACGATTCACCTTCAATTCGTTCTGCACAAGTGTAGACAGCACGACCGCAGATTCCCTATTATTGCTACCGAATATGGAAAAAAGGGCTACGCTCATATATGACGTAGCCCGATCGGTTTGAGGTTCTACTGCCGGTGTTTAGCTGCCAAGAAGCTTTGCAATCGTCGCTGCCTGTGGATGGGCATAGATGAGAATCAGTGCGATAACCAAGGCATAAATACAGAGAGATTCGATCATCGCAAGGCCGATCAACATGGTAACAGTCACCTTGCCTGATGATTCCGGATTTCTAGCAATACCTTCTACAGCAGCTTTCAGACCAATACCCTGCGCGATACCGCAAAAAGATGCCGCTACTGTTATCCCAATACCGGCAGCGATCACACAGGCGATGAAAAATTCCAATGCCTTTATTTCCATACGCTATTCTACCTCCTTTAATAGATTTATTATGGGACTTGTTTTATTCTCCTGTTAAAGAAATCGCAAGGGTTAAACTTTTTTCAAGAACGTTCCCTTTTGACTTTTTTTTAAGATCAGTGCGCATGCTCCATGGCACCGGCAAAGTACATGATTGAAAGAAGAAAAAAGACAAATGCCTGAACCAGCGCAACGAAAATCCCCAACGCCATTATTGGTAAAGGTGCGAAGAACAAACCGGCGAGTCCAAAAAGAATGCCCAACACCATCTCATGACCCATCATATTCCCAAAAAGTCGGAAAGAGAGTGAAAGAATGCGTGCCAGCTGCCCGATGATCTCAATGGGGAAAATAATCGGTATCATCCACCACACCGGCCCTGTAAAATGCTTATAATACTTTATTCCATGGTATTTTATACCGATAAAATGCGTAAAAATAACTACGGTTAGTGCGCAGGAAACTGTCGTATTCAAGCTGGCGGTGGGTGGAAAAAAACCAGGTACCAGACCAATCAGGTTAGAAGAGAAAATATAAATAAAAATAGTGGCGACCAGTGGCAGAAGCCATCGGCCTTCCTCACCTGTGATGTCCACCATAAAGTCTTCGATCCCAGATACGATGATCTCAATCAAATTCTGTCGTTTGGTCGGGATCATGCGAATACCCTTTGCAGCCAGCATACTAAAAATGATCAATATGGCCATGACGACCCAAGAATATATGACATGGGGATAGTTATGGGCAAAATGCTCAAGGCCGATGGACTCAAACAGCTTAACAAAAAAGAGATAAGGATGTTCCACCTTATATTGCCTCCTCGAAAATCAATCTTTTAAATTCAAGAAAAGTTGCCAAAATGACACTGACAACCACAACCGAAAGACCTATGATTAAGCCGAGTGGATTAACGAAATGTTTGGAGATTAGCACAAAAATAATGAAACCACTTACAATAAACCTCACATAGTACTTGGCAATAACCACGTTGTGAGAGGAAAGATACGGTGGCGTCAGGGATCTTTTAAGTGTCCGGTAAAGCATGTGGAAATTTATCGTAACGATCAAACCCCCAAATATAATCCCCAATACAAAATCGAACGACGAAACAAGAAGCCCTCCGATGCTTGCCATACCCAGCAGTATCCAATTCGCCCGGGTGATGAATCTTAAAATGCGCTGTTGTATTTTCAAAATCTATCCCAAAAAGTCTCAGTGGTCCCTACTCTTTTTTAGTGCGATCCAAATATTTCTAAACCCGGCAACAATCCCCATTCCAAGAAAAATGAGCGTCAACCAGGGGGTTGTGCCGAACCGTCTATCAAGATATATACCTGCGGCCAGTCCGATAACGATTGAAAGAGCGATCTGAAAACCCAGACTGCTGTAGTATGCAAGCTCTCTCAACAAACGTCTGGTATCTCTTTTCATGAAATGGAACGACTTTGGTTATCGGCTTCACATTCAGATCATATGAAGGTAAGGCCAGTAACACAGAACCATCATTAAGTCAACGCAAAAATAGCTACTCAAATTTTGCATTTTTTATTTTGTGAAGACCCGCCTTCTTTTTTATGCCAATCATTTTTCAGACCGATTGCCACCGCAAACCTACCCGTTGTCCCTTCCCCTCGAAACGAAAAGAAATGATCGGTCCGACAGCGGGTGCACATGTTGCTTGAAAAAATATTTTTTAATAAAACCCCCGCAACGTTGAGCTGGTCACGGCTGATGGCCCAAAAATCAAACCGATCTGAACGATCTTTGTGTTTCCAAAATTTATTCGGAATCTCCTTTTTGAAATTGACGAATTCCGCACAGCAAGGTCCGAGAGATGGCCCAATTCCCGACCTAATATCCGACCCTTGGCAGCCGAAGTGCGATTTCATCACCCCCACCGTTTCTCCAATAATATCATTGATACTTCCCCTCCAACCGCAGTGAACATTCGCCACCACGCGTTGTACAGGGTCAAACATCAGAACAGACTGGCAATCAGCCACCTGTATCACAAGGAGATGGTTGGGAATATCTGTTACAATTGCATCAGCTGTAAGAGAAGCCGGCGGTGTTTCAAACCGGGATTTATTCTCGTTTTGGAGAACCAGAACCGCTGCACCGTGAACCTGGTTGATAAAAACAAGTTCCGCGCCATCCATACACTGTGAAACCAGTCGTCGATTCTTTTCAACATGCTTTTTTCGGTCTCCGACTCCAAAACTTACATTCATGCTCCTAAAAGGACCCGAGCTGTACCCTTGATTCCGCGTGAAAACACCATGTTGAATATCAGAAAATTCTAGAAGGGTTGGAAACTGAAACCAGGAAATTCTTTTTTTTCTTTTTAAAATCACTCCCCGGACCCATTGATGATGCGCTTTAAAATCGATGCGGTGGAAATATTTGGAACGACCGGAACCCTTACCACTTCTCCGCCATCTGCTTTGACAATGTCACCTCCGACAATCTCCTTTTCCGGCCAGTCGTCTCCCTTAACGAGAATGTCAGGCCTTATGGACCGTATGAGCGCTAATGGATTCTGCTCATTAAAAATGGTGATATAATCCACAAAACACAAACTGGCAAGAATTTCCGCCCTTTGGCCCTGTTGAACAATCGGCCTTTGCTCTCCTTTTATTTTTCTGGTGGAACGATCCGAATTTAACCCCACCACAAGGATATCTCCCTTGTTTCGGGCTGCGGCGAGATATCGAACATGTCCCACATGAAGGATGTCAAAGCACCCATTGGTGAAAACAATCTTCTCCCCATTTTTGCGGTGATCGGCCACCTTTTTTAAAAGATCATCAAGGTTCACAACTTTTGAGCGTATATTCATATGGATCTCTTCTTTCAAACCCTAATCGAGTCAAAACTCGATTAGATATTATTCGTTTTGAGCCTTTTTTTGCTCAATTGGGGTTAATGTTCCTCAAGTTTGGCACCCTCAATGGGGCACGGTGCCGCATCTGGTGTGGGGTAAATAAAATTTTTTGGAAAAACAATGAGGCAATCAGTTTGAACCGGTATCCATAAAGTAATCACCGTGCACAGGCACGCGATGGTCTGGTTTCTTTTGCAATATCAGTTGCTTCTGAAATGATAACTCTTAAAAGGTT
>DRHF01000409.1 GCA_011049715.1 Desulfobacterales bacterium | reverse complement strand
TTTTGAGCTTAAACTCTGTAATTTCCTTTTGATATTGCAAATAAGATTCAAATTGGTCCATGTGTGTACCCTCCTTTCGTTTAGAATTATGACGTAAGGATACACACTCAAAAAGGGTATGTCAATAGTTTTTTATGTACGTATATTATTTTTGTTAATTCATCTTAAAGTATGATGAAATATGGACATTGTCTTACATTATTACGTACGTTCATATAATAAGGAACGTAATCAGTTTAAGCATACCTATATTCATGAGAACTTTGGACTCTCAAGTTAAGATACTCACTTCCGAATTCATCGATTGCAGGCGTTGCCATATTGGTCTGAACCTCTATAGCCATCGGCACCGCCATGCAATTAATCCGTGCAAGTTCCTCTAAAAATACCAACTCATACCAGTAGTCAAGCCCTTGTCCGCCATATTTGGTATCATAACGGATGCCGAGAAAACCCAGATCTCCCATTTTTTTGAATATATCATGAAGGGGAGCGATTCCTTGCTCTTCCCATTGATCAACATTGGGATTGAGCTCATTGCTAATGAAATCCCTAACCGCTTTTCGAACCAAATCGTGTTGCTTGGTAAAATACATTTCATTCTCCATTTCCCGACTCCTTTATTGAACCGAAACAGCGAGCGAATTCTAAAATAAGACAATTCCCTTTGACGCTGACCCTAACATATTAATGCCCGACTGAAAATGGCAGAATTTTTCACTTGCAAATGAGGGGAATTCAAGCCGCTGTTTCTAGTTTTAAAATATTTCCATATTGACCCGTAATCCTGATCATGCTATTTAACCGGAACAGTGAGCGCACTCCCAGCCCGCTTGAACGCGTGGTTGCAAAGTTTTTCAAATTCTGACTGTTTCCCTATTTTGATATTCCCATCTGATGGGTATCTACCGGACTCGGGGTAGAATTGAACGATCTCTTTTTATCTGTTTCCCAAAGATTTTCAGATTGATTGACCGGGTCATTATCTGCTGTCCGGAGTATAAATTTGAGTAGGATGGTTGAACCACAGAAATACCTTATTTTGAAAAAATAATTGATTGGAGGATGCAATGGAAGAGGTTTATAAAAGATTTGCAAAGCATTTGGATGATCTGCCGGCTGGATTTCCCGCCACCGACTCCGGGGTGGAGCTCAGAATACTTCAACAGATGTTCACGCCGGAAGAGGCGGAGGCGGCAATGGGTCTACAGATGAAGGTGGAACCGGTTTCAATAATTGCCGAACGTCTGAACACGGACGAAGAAAGTACGGCTTCAACACTGGAAAAAATGGCCCAAAAGGGGCTCGTTATTAAATTTTCCAGGGGGGGTGTGCATCAATACATGGCCGCCCAGTTTATGATCGGAATATGGGAATACCATGTCAATCAACTGGACGAAGCCCTGATAAAGGATTTCCATGAGTACAGCCCCTATCTGGCAAAGGAATGGGCCGACCTGGAAACCAAACAGCTCAGAACGATTCCAGTCGCTCAGAGTGTTTCAGCCGAAATGAAAATTATGCCATATGATGAGGCTGAACAAATCATTAAATCTCAGTCTAAAATTGTGGTGGCGCCCTGTATTTGTCGAAAAGAACAGAAAATGGGGGGAAATGGCTGTGACAAGCCGATAGACAATTGTTTGATATTTTCAGGAGGTGCCTATCTATATGAAGAAAGGGGGATCGGCCGACCGATTACCCAGGATGAAGCGTTAAAGATATTAAATGAGGCGGTTGACGCGGGGCTTGTTATTCAGCCGGGAAACTCACAAAAATCGTTAAATATCTGCTTGTGTTGCGGGTGTTGTTGCCAAATGCTCAAAACGCTCAAAAGTGCAGACAAACCGGCCCTTGCGGCCAATAGCAGTTATTATGCCGTTGTGGATGAGGAAGCTTGCACTGCTTGTGGAATCTGCGAGGAACGCTGTCAGATGGATGCCATCGCGGTGGAGGATACTTCCCAAATTGATTCCGACCGTTGTATTGGTTGCGGGTTGTGTGTCCCGACATGCGATTTTGATGCGATTCGACTTTTAGAAAAAGAAAATACCGAAAAATGGGTTCCCCCGCAAACCATGATTGATACTTTTTTAAATATCGCTAAAGAAAGAGGAAAGGTATAGTCAAAGGAGAAACGATCATGCCCAAGGAAGAAATATATGAGCAGTTGAGAGATTGGTTGAAACAGACGTGGTATAACCTTCCGGAGACAGACGAACTGCTGCCGTTAATCAAGGCCAACTATACACCTGAAGAGGCTGCCCTGTTAACAGGCATGCCATTTAAGGGTATGAATCTGGAGGATCTGGCTGCGATGAAGCAGATGGAACCGGAGGTGTTGAGACAACGGCTGGACGCAATGGCTCGAAAGGGTCAAATTTTCCGGTCAGTCAAGGCCGAAACCGTGCGTTACAGCCTCAACGACACTTTTTTTGTGAATTATCGAAGCGCTTTCTGGCCGGGTCTCACCGACGAGCGCAGTCAGGCGATTGCGCCGCTGGCGAACCAATACTATTATCACGGCCTCTGGGATCAGTGGGACCAAACCAGGCATAAGGGGCTGCGGACGTTACCTGTCCATGGAACAATTGAGGATACCCGCGAGATCCTGCCCTATGAAGAAGTCCTCAACGTATTGGATCAGCACGATTATTTCACTGTTTCGGTTTGCCCCTGCAAGCATCGTAAAAACATGGATCCGGACTTTCCAGACTGTGAGTATCCCACCGAGGTGTGTCTCCATTTCGGCCGGCTCGGGCATTATATTGTAGAAAACAATATGGGCCGGGAAATCACCCGGCAGGAAACCGAAGAGATCCTCCGTAAAAGCGCCGAGGCCGGGTTGGTCCATGGTGTGTCAAATATGCGGGAGGCCCCGGACACCATCTGTAATTGCGATCCGTGCTGCTGTATCATGTTCGAGGCATTTCACAAGCTCAAGCATGCAGAGGGGATGGCCCCGTCCAATTACCGGGTCCGTGTTAATGGTGAAACCTGTATGGGTTGTGGGCTATGTGTCAAACGGTGTCCCATGGATGCGCTGCATCTAGAGGACCATCCGGAGGCAAAGGGCAGGGTCACGGTGATTGAAGCTGTGAATGGAAAAGAAAAGAAGAAGCTGAAAAATAAAACCGGCAAGGTATCTGTGGTCGATCCTGATTTGTGTATTGGCTGTGGAGTCTGTGCCTTTAAATGTCCCTCGAAGTCACTGGTTCTGGAACAACGGGAGGTGATCCAACCTCCGCCAAAAGATGTGCGGGAGTACATGGGGTTGGTTATGGCTGACTTTGCCGCCGCAGCAACACGTGATAAACAAGAAGTGAATTCAAAGAAAATATCGAAATAATGTCATGCCCACCATGGAAAGGAACTTCTATCAATGGATTGGAAAAAAACAACCTGTGTATTATGCGCAAATCTCTGCAGTACTAGTGAGCGGCTCCAACCCATTGAGGTCTTTTGCCGACACTTCGGCATATGAGGAGGCTTTCAAAAGACTGGATCTTCTGGTGACCGTTGAGATCGCCATGACCGAGACGGCGGCGCTTTCCCATTATGTGCTGCCCGCCTTATCCGCCTATGAATCGTGGGACGGAAACCTTTTTCTTGGAAGTGATTTCCCGAAAACCTTCGCGCAGATACGCCGGCCGGTGGTGGAACCGGAGGGGGATCAGATCGAGGCTGGTGAGATATTTCTGCGATTGGCCGATCGCCTAGGATTAATTCCTGAAATTTCAGACACGCTTTATGAGGCGGCCGATAGTGGAGACCGGTTAAAGTTTGGTGCGGCTCTGATTGACTTTTTAAAGTCCAACCCCAAAGCAGGCAAGAAAATGCCGTACATCCTTTCCAAAACACTTGGGAAAAAAATGGGCTCAGGCCAACTGGCGTCGCTCTGGGGGCTTTTGCAAAACCTACCTCCCCAAACTCAGGAAAGGGCTGCAAGGGTCGGGTTTACTCCAGGGCCGGGTCTCGGAGAAGAGATCTTTCAGGCACTCCTGCAACATCCTGAAGGTATTTGGGTGGGCGAAGTAGATGTTGAAAAATGGGATCATTTCCGAGCCCTGGCCACGGAAAACGGCCGAATCAACCTGGATGTGCCCGAAATGAGAGATTGGATTCAAGAGATTGATCCGGCTGTGGAATCAGAAAAACTCAAAAAGGACCGAGAAACATACCCGTTTATCATGTCGTCCGGCCGACACATGGATTACAACGCCAATACTCAGATGCGGGATCCTGCCTGGAACAAAGGAAAACGGGCGTGCACGGCGATCATGCACCCGGAGGATGCAGAGGCGTTCGGTTTCAATGACGGACAGATGGTAATGGTAACGACCGAGGCCGGTGAAGAGACCGTGGAACTCGAAGTGACGAAATCGACCAGACAGGGCTACATCATGATCCCGCATGGGTTTGGTCTGGTGTTTCAAGGGAAAACATATGGGGCCAACGCGAATCGATTGGCCAAAAACACCCACTGTGATCGGATCGCGGGAACACCTTTACACCGATATATTCCATGCAGGATCGAGGCGGTCTGAATACTACCTCCCGGGAAGAATTATCCGGGACTCCGGCTCTTGAACTTTTGACTTTGCCTCTTCCTGGAGTTTTTTGGCATCCTCAATCAACTGATCCATGGCCGCTTTCATCGCTTCGGGGAATCTTTTAATCGCCTGCTGGATTTCTTTGGCTTGAATTCCAGCCTGAAGCGGTACCGGTCCGTTAGGAGACATGAGAGATGTCTGGCCCACAAAAACGGTTTTGCGGCTTTTATCTTCCGAACCGTTGAGATTAACCGGCGTCAGGCGCCGGATTGTGCCGATCTTGAGATCGGTAAAAGATTCCTCGCGGTAAAGATTATTTTTGTCAAAATTAAAATTAACTGAATTTTCCTGTTCAACCACCATATTTGACTCCTTTTTCTCAGCCCGTCGATCTTTTTTAAGGTTAATGTATATCCGTTTCTCTATAACTCAAAACAGATCGATTTGCAATTTTTCGGTCAGATTTTTCTAGAAATTATTACAGAACCTAGATTTTTCGATTTTGATTTGATTTCAAAAGCCGGGTGTGTTTAAAGGGGTGTGCTCATCGGGGCCCGATGGGCTGCTCAAACGAATGGCATCCGGTTTTTGTGTCTGGGAAATTGCTTGCCTCAGTAAACTTTGAAACAAACATCAGCGGCGTTTACGCTGCAACATTACAATGGAAAGGAGACTTCAAATGAAAGTCATAGGCTTTAACGGCAGTGCACGAAAAGATGGAAATACAGCTTTTATGATCCGATGGGTTTTCGATGAACTGGAAAAGGAAGGGGTTGAAACCGAACTCTATCAGATGGGTGGAAAGAAAATTGATGGGTGCATTGCCTGTTACAAGTGCTTTAAAAACAAAAATCAACGCTGTTCGGTGGAAAAAGACATCGCCAACGAGTGCATCGAAAAGATGGTGGGCGCAGACGGGGTGATCCTTGGTTCACCGGTCTATTTTGCCGGCGTTACACCTCA
>DRHF01000408.1 GCA_011049715.1 Desulfobacterales bacterium | reverse complement strand
TTATCGACTTCACGACACTTGTCATGGATCAAATCGTGAATCAGGCTGCCAAATATGAATTTATGTCCGGCGGACAAGGCAACGTTCCGATGGTTTTACGCACCCAGGGAGGGGCGGGAAACGGTCTGGCAGCACAGCATTCCCAAAGTCTGGAGGCGCTTTTTTATCATATACCGGGTTTAAAGGTTGTAATGCCCTCAACGCCGATGGACGCTTTAGGGCTCTTGAAATCCGCAGTACGCGACGATGGGCCGGTGATATTTATCGAGCATAAATTGCTATATATGAATAAAGGAAACGTCCCGGATGAAGAATACTCCGTGCCGCTCGGTAAAGCGGACATCAAAAAAGCAGGAGAACACCTCACCCTTGTCACCTACTCGTATATGACATTGAAATGCCTCGAAGCGGCCGCGTTAATGGAAGAAGAAGGCATCAGCGTAGAAGTGGTCGACCTGAGAACCCTGACGCCGCTGGATAAGGAAACCGTACTGGATTCAGTTCGGAAAACCGGGCGGGTCATCATCGTTCATGAGGCCTGCAAGCGGGGAGGTGTTGGAGGTGATATTGCAGCCATGATCATGGAAGAGGCCTATGATGATTTGGACGGGCCGGTCATGCGCATCGCAGGCAAAAATACACCCATTCCTTACAATATCGGCATCGAAAAAGCTTCTGTTCCTTCGGTCGAGGAAATCGTGGAAGGGATATTGGAGATGGTTTAGGGGGTTAATCAATTATGGCAACCCATATCATCATGCCCCAGGGCGGACAAGACATCACAGAAGGCACTGTTGTCAGTTGGTTGATAGCAGAAGGGGCTCCGGTTAAAAAAGGTGAGGTCGTTTGCGAGATTGAAACCGAAAAAGCCGTTTTTGAGGTGGAATCGCCTGCAGACGGCGTACTTCTAAAGATTATTGCCCAGGAGGGAGAAAAAGTTCCGACTTTTTCCGTGATCGGCATTGTTGGCAAACCAGGCGAGACAATCGATTTGGAAAGGATACTTGTCGAAGGAAAGAAGAAAGACAAAGGGATTGATGTCTCAAAGATCCGAGAGCGCCTGAAAGCCAGGGGTAAGGATGAGAAAAGCAGAGTTAAAGCCTCTGGCAGAGCAAAAAAGATAGCCGGCATCAAAGATGTTGATCTGGCGAAGGTGAAGGGTACCGGGCCCCAAGGTAGAGTTACGGAAAAGGATGTACTCTCATATATAGAACAACAGAAAAAAATACCTGTGCCGCCCTCTTCCTTAAAAGCTAAAGCCGAAGATGATCGAGGAAAAATCGTGCCGATGTCTAAAGTAAGGCGGGTCATCGCACGGCGGATGCTTCAGAGTAAGCGAAACGCACCCCATTTCTACGTGACCGTATCCGTTGAAATGACAAAAGCGCTTAAAGCCCGAGACAGGCTCAACCAAGGCGGCGAAGACGCCATCTCCCTCAATGACATGCTGATCAGGGCAACTGCTCTGGCTTTGGAGGAATTCTACCCCGTAAACTGCATCATCGAAGACGATAATATTGTTTATCTAAAGGACATCAATATCGGCATCGCCGTCAATCTGGATCGCGGTCTGATCGTCCCGGTTCTGACCCGAGCGGACAGACGGAACTTAAAAGAGATAGCCCGGGAAACAAAGCGCCTCATCGATTTGGCAAAATCGGGTAAACAAGCCACACTGGCGCCGGGCACGTTTACCATCAGCAATATGGGAATGCTGAATGTCGAAAATTTTGTGGCTATCATCAATCCGCCTGAAAGTGCCATTCTGGCTGTCGGGACAACCGGAAAGAAAGTGATAGTCACAGAGGATGGCGATTTACGGATTAGCGATGTTATGAAGATGACTCTGTCGATCGATCATCGGGCCATAGACGGCGCAACTGCCGCGAAGTTCGTCAACAAGATTAAATATCATTTGCAGAATCCCGGGACCCTGATTTCATAACACCATTATCTTAACTTTAGGAGGTCTCATGGCAAATCAATACAAATTTTCATTCGGGCCTTGGAATATTCATTGCGGCGCTGATCCATTTGGACCTGTGGTAAGAGACGAGTTGAGCTTTGATGAAAAACTGACGTTCTACCGCAAACTGGGATTTGAGGGTGTACAGTTTCATGATGATGATGCCGTACCCGACTTGAATGAACTCACCCCTCAACAGGTTGCAAATAGAGCGAAAGCGGTTAAAAAACAACTTGAAGATCACGGTTTGGAAGCCGAGTTTGTTGCTCCGAGACTGTGGGAAGATCCGAGAACGATTGATGGCGCTTATACGGCAAATGATCCGCAACATCGGGAATATGCACTAGAGCGCTCCAGGCGCACAATCGATATCGCCAATGCATTGGAAACTGATTTGGTTGTCCTTTGGCTGGCGCGTGAAGGAACCTATATCCGTGAAAGCAAGGATTCGAAAAAAGCCGTCGATTTACTGGTTCAAGCCATCAATGCCATGCTGGATTACGAACCGCACATGCGTTTTGCCATAGAGCCCAAACCCAATGAGCCCATGGATCAGGCGTTCATCCCCACAACCGGCCACGCCATTGGACTGGCATACCTCTGCAACGATCCGTCCCGTGTGGGCGTTAACATCGAGAGTGCCCACGCCATTCTGGCGGGGCTGGACCCCTCCGATGAGATGGGATATGCGTTGGCACACAACAAGCTTTGGACGGTACACCTCAATGATCAGAACGGCCTGAAATTCGACGAAGATAAAACATTCGGTTCAGTTGATATCCGCCGCGCCTTTAACCAGGTTCGCATCCTTGAAACCTACAACTATGGGCAGAACGGCGAATATGTCGGGTTGGATGTCAAGGCGATGCGGACCCAAAAATCCGGTGTATCCTCAAAGCATCTCATCAATAGTCGCCGAATATTTTTAAGGCTGGTGGATCTGGTTCGCAGCCTGGATGAACAACACACGCAGGACCTTATCAAACAGCGTGATTATGAAGAACTGGACTTCGTCATCTTAAATCATTTAATGGGAGGATGATGCCCATAAGCGATAAGTTATTGTTACGCGGGGGAACTGTGGAAGGTTAATTGAAAATAAATGAACATCGAACATCGAACGTTCAACATCGAATTTTGAATGGGAAAAAATAAAGAAACAGACTTATGGCTTAAGAAAGGCTGCTCGAGTGTTCGGTAAAAATCATAAAGATCGTTGAACAGCTCGCAAATAGTTGATTTTTAGGTATTGGATATTTGTTTTTCATTCGACGTTGGGCGTTCGATGTTCGACGTTCATCTTCCAAAACAACTTTGTACTTTTATTCGTGAATGCTTACAAAACAACTTAGTGTTTATGGGGGTGGTGCCCGGGGAAAGCATTTTTACTCATCAGCGCCAGCACAAATCCGAAAGCACCGATTACCGGAAAAAGCAGCAGGGCCCTTTCAAAGGAACCGTATTTTGACATCAGGGATATGAAAAACGGCATAAGAATGCCACCGGTGGGGACGCCAAGTTTCACCATACCCATGATCATGCCCTTGGATGTGGCGTACCGGATTCCGGAAACGGCAATGATCAACGGGAATAGAACAGATACCGCTACCCCGGTTAAAAAGAGAAACAGATAAGTTAACGCATTCCCCAGATGAGTGAAGTACAATACCCCCGTACACAGGGCGACCAGACCAAACCAAAAAGCGATAAAGTTTAACAGCTGATCCTTTTTTGCCACAAAACCCAGAATGAGTCGGCCGCAGGCAATCCCTGATAGAAATGTAACCAATCCCAGTTTGGAAGTGACCTGATCAAAATCCCGTAGATCCATCAAGAAAGTCGTCAGAACACCGAGGGTTGAAAGTTCAATTCCAACTGCAGCGGAAGCGAGGATAAACAGGATCAAAACCGGCTTCTGATGGAATAAAAACCGAAGGCGAACCTTGAGACTTTCTGCTTTGACCGATTTCGATATAACCCGGGTCAACGCAAAAACCGTGGCAAGGAAAAAAACAAACAAGGCAGATTGCACCATGCCCGTTCGCCAATCCATCTGGAGAAAGATCAAATAAACCGTAATCAAAAGTCCGCCAAAAGTAACGAAAAAATGATTGATGGTAATGACGAGGCTTTCTCTCTGATTGTACATATCCAAGAGCATGGCGTCAGCCACGCCTTCATAGCCGCCAATCCCGACACCGATGAACAGCATGACGAAGCAGTTAAAAAGAAAGGCGCTTTTTAGATAGTAGAAGTAGAAAGCGGTCGCCAGAATGAAACTGGACATAAACATCAGTTTTGTCTTGCTGAACCTGTCGGCGACCATTCCGGAAACGATGACCGAAAAGATGAATCCCACATTTTGTGTGGCAATTAAAAGCCCGATCTGGTGGGGTGTAAGGCCGATATTTTTTGAGGCAGCTCCGATGATGGCGCTTCCGACGCCTAAAAAAAACATGGCCAGAAAAGAAGAAGCCGTTATGATTTTTATATTCTGAATCATTGATTTATCCCACCACTGTCCAAATTGTTTGTCAAGTTCCGATACCATGACCACTTGTTTCATCGGCCCTGATGAAAGATTGACATTTAAGTGATATCTCATTACCCTTTTTTTAAAACAGGCAAATCGGTCTAAAAAGGGAGACTTCAAATGGAAAAAGTAATTGCCTTGGTAGGGGCTCTGGACACGAAAGGACCGGATTTTCATTTTGTAAAAAACGAAATTGAAAAGCGCGGCCAGTAAACCCTTGAACTCCGGATACCCTTTACCATAAACGAGTATCAATATGCATGAAGCGATAGATCGCAATCCCTTCATCTTGTTTGTTAATCCTTCTTTGGGAACCACACGCTATAAAAAAGAAGATATCCTTCGGACTTATCTCAGTCTGGGTACCCTAGCCAGTGCATTGATCAATAGGGGATTCCTGAAACGCTTTTGCAGATGTTTGGGAAAAGAAGCATTTATTTTTAACTATGAATCTGATTATCCTGACTTTGATATCCGGGTTATCCATCTCTCTTTAAAATCGGACCGCCAGACGGTTCACGATTATTTGTCAGCTTTTTTGAGACAGGTCGGCGTTTCCCCGCTCATGGTCTGTATGACGGCCACTTCCGCGCAGCTCGATGAAGCCGTGGCGGTTGCCTGTGCTGCTGAACAGATCGCACCCGGCGCACTAAGAATCATCGGCGGGCCACATGTCTCGGTGGTTGCAGATGAATATTTAGAGTGTTCGGAATTTCAGGTGGCCTGTATCGGGGAAGGCGTTGAAACGTTATCGGAATTGGCCCTGCTGATCTTCAGCTGCAGCCATCACGATTTTTCAAGTGTTCCTGGTATCGCTTTCAAAGACAGCACGGGTCGAGTCCAAACAAATCCGAGGCGGATACCGTTGCTCGATCTTGATGCGTATCCCTTTCCTTCCGACAGCCTGGCGTTATTTTGGGGACAAACACCGCTTAAAGAAAAACATCAAAACCATATCTTTTATATTTTAGCCGGCTATGGCTGCCCCCATAATTGCATCTTCTGTTCCCAGCGCGCGATTCATCGCAGCCGTATCAGAGAACGGAGTGCCGAAAATATTTTTCAAGAAATAACGGGATTGTCCAAAAAAGGCTTTCACAAATTTGCGTTTGTTCAGGAAACTTTCTTCAACTGTAAAAAAAGAATCGAAACCTTCTGCAAAATGATTGAAGCTTCCGGAATGGATATTGAGTGGACGGCGGAAGCCAGGGCCGATCAGCTTAAATACCGGGAACTGAAGCGCATGCGCTCAGCCGGGTTGCGATTTGTTCAAATCGGTGTCGAGACCGGCGATTCTGAGTTGTTAGAGCATTTGGGGAAAAATGTGGATCTCGATCGCGTCATAGAAGTCAGGAGATGGTGCATCGACCTTCAAATCAATACCGTTTTTTATTTGCTGGTGGGCCTTCCCGGACAAGGCTGGCAGAGCATATTTCGTTCCACGCTGTTTTTCATGAGACATCCGCCCTATAATCGTTTTACCCGGCATGCCTCTGTTTCGATAGCAATTCCCTACCCCGGCACTCAAATATGGGAAGATCAGTCGGTGAGATTAATCGCTCGAGAGAGAAATCAATTCAGCTGGCCGAACCGTAACCCCGAAGTTAACGTAAATGATTTTGGAGAGTTCATCGGTCAAAACAATACCGAGACCGATGATTTGACATCGGATGAAATTACGGAGGCATGGATTTACCTGGATGATTTTTGTCATTTTTTATTGCACGCATTATATCCAGATCAAAAAGATCTATCAGGCTGCGGGCAATCCATGGAATACGCCAATCGGATGTTTTACATGATCAAACGCCGAGCCATACGCGATCTCATCATCCGGGCGCAATCAGAGCTTACCCATGAAAAGCGAAAGAGTGCTTATGAGGAGATCATTACGATTGACGGAGATACTGAAAGACATTTTAAAGACGTCACATCCTCTACAGAACCGGACAGTGAAGTGTTTAATCGATTTCTTGCCAACGCACAATTTTCAAACGGATTTGACACAATGAAATGCCTCAGTATCAACAATCGAATCAAGTGGATGAAAATCTGCACCGTGGTATGGCATTTCAACGGAAGAGAAATTAATAATTTCCGGTTTGATAACGATCATAAAGAGGTGGGCATAGAAATTGACAGACGGCTGCAAACGCTGGATGAACTTCGATTAAACCGATATCTATCCCACATCGATTCGGGTGTCTCCATAGAGTTGTTTCCGGATATCGTCTATTCAAATCAACACATTTTCGCTTTTACATTCACATTTTTTCCGGATAAGAGCAGGACAATTGAAGTTGTGCTTCGACCATAAAGGCTAAAAATAAAATCTAAAACCAAACTGCATAAAGCTTTTGGCATTGTGCATTCAATTAAGGCTGACACATGAAAGGACTAATAGACAAAGTGTTGTCAGTTCGAGCGTACACGACAGGCTCAAGAAACGAATATCTCAAGTTTTGGAGGAGCGCTAAACATGGGGATGAATTGATATCAAAGGTTTTTGAACAACAAAGAAACCTGTGATACATGGCGGAATATCTATTTGAACTATTTTCTTTTCAACTGAGAATAGGTAAAGACCATAGTCAGTAACCCTGAAATACTCTGTCTTCGAAATGTTGTCTCCTTCAGGATTGCGATAAATCTCATCACAACTTTTAAGGCTACCAAAGTATTGTTCCCTTAGGGGTAACGCAAAAATAACATAACAGGCTAAAGGGGCTTGTATGACAATTTAAATATAGATACAATTCGTTAATCGCATATAACCTATTGAATAAAAAGATAAGATCAATATATTATAATGTCAATATTACCCTTGACAGA
>DRHF01000407.1 GCA_011049715.1 Desulfobacterales bacterium | reverse complement strand
TTTGGGCGTCCCGAATATGTTGATATTTGATAATGGCCGCCTCCAGGAAAATATTGTGGGATCAATGCAGAAACATGATATCATGATGAAAATGAGCCGATATATTTAGAAGGGGTTGTGGATAAAATGAAACTTAAGAAATGGATCATCGTGTGGTGCGGTCTGAGCATTCTGATTCCATATATGACATATGGCCGGGAATCTTCCGGCGGATTTAATCTACAGGGAGGACCATCATCTCTGACACTCGATGAAGTCATCTCCAAGGTTGAAGAAAGATACAAGGGCGCGGATTTCTCAGCCCGGTTTTATCAAGTATCGACATTGAAAGTGGTGGAGATCACCGATACGGCCAAAGGAAGGGTCTTTGTCAAATATCCCGGGATGATGCGGTGGGAGTATGAAACCCCTGAAAAGCAGATTATTCTGACAGACGGGAAGAGGCTGTGGATATACCGGCCGGGTGAGAATCAGGTGTTGATGGGGAAAGCGCCATCCTTTTTTGGAGAGGGAAAAGGCGCCAGCTTTTTATCTGATATCAAACGTGTCCGGCAATATTTTGATGCTGCCATGGAAAAAAGGGATAAAAATGAAAATTATGTCTTAAAACTTCTACCAAAGAAAGAAATGGCAGGTGTGTCGGAGATCTATTTGACGGTTGACCGGAATAGGTTTGAGGTCGTTCAAATCGTCACATATAATATATATAAAGATGAAACCCGAATTGAATTGAGCCAATTACGGTTTGGACAAAAACTCGATAGCTCCCTTTTTCGTTTTAACATACCCGACGGGGTTGATGTGCTTCAGTTCGATGAACCGAACCGATGAACAGAATCCCGTTCTACACGACATCCACAACATCATCCGGTATATCGGCGTTGGTATAAACTTTTTGGACATCCTCGTTGTCTTCAAGGGCTTCCATCAGCCTGATCATCTTTTCAGCCTCTGAACCCTGAAGATTTGTTGTCGATTGGGGAAGCATGGTGATTTCAGCCACCAGACAGGGAATCGAGCTATTCTCCAGGGCCGCTTTTACCGATTCAAAATCTTCGGAAGTGGTAATCACCTCAATATTATCATCCCCATCCAGGACATCCTCAGCACCGGCATCGATGGCAGCCTCCATGAGGGCTTCTTCATCCACCGCTCCCTTTTCCACCACCAGATACCCTTTTTTGCTGAACATCCATTCAACACATCCGTTTTCGCCGAGATTACCGCCGTGTTTGCTGAAAATGTGTCTGATGTCTGCAACCGCCCGATTTTTATTGTCGCTGAGAGATTCGACCAGAATAGCAGCGCCACCGGGACCGTATCCTTCGTAGATACTCTCTTCATAATTCACCCCTTCGAGTTCCCCGGTTCCTTTTTTAACGGCTCTCTCAATATTGTCCTTTGGCATGTTTTCATTTTTTGCCGCCTGAATAGCGGTCCGTAACCTGGGGTTTGAAGCTGGATCACCGTCGCCTCCCATTCTCGCCGCCACTGTAATTTCTTTGATCAGTTTGGAAAAGATTTTCCCCCGTTTGGCATCGGCGGCCCCTTTCTTATGCTTTATTGTCGACCATTTGCTGTGTCCAGACACGTTATCCTCCTGTTTTTTTCCCAAATCCGATGATAAAAATTTCCCTGCTCGCCTTGCGACTGGCTGATGGTTTGAAGACCTTAAATTGATAAAAACCCGATTTTACCGATTCTGAAAAATTTTTGAAATCTTCCCCCTGAAAAATTTTACAGACAAAAGATCCGCCCGGTATCAACCGGGTTTGCGCAATGGACAGCGCAAGCATACAAAGATCAAAGGACCGGGCAGCATCCGTCTCCCGGTTGCCGGTTGTATTCGGCGCCATGTCGCTCAGCACGACGTTAAAACCGTTCCCAACCGATGCCGCCAAATCTTCATCAAACCTCATGACGTCACCGGTGTAGGTCCTGACATGGGCGGGTAGTTTGATCGAAACCGGTTTTAGATCGATGCCGATGACATGGCCCCGGTCCCCGGTCAGGCCGGCCGCAAATTTCAGCCAGGATCCCGGATGGCAACCGAGATCCAAAACTCTATGTCCCTTCCTGATCAGGTGATACTTGCGCTGAATCTCCTGAATTTTATAGATCGACCGGGCAGGAAATCCTTCTTTTTTGGCCTGCCGCGAATAATGGTCTTCCCAGGGCTTCATTTGCTACCTAAGATTTTAGCGAGCTGCCCTATTCCGGATCAGGGAAACAGCCTCTCCGTCACCTGCTCTATGCGCTTTAACCCGATGATTTCGATTCCCTTTATGACCGACATCCGTTTAAGGTTGCTTTTTGGCAGAAGACACCGGGTAAAACCCATCTTTTTGATTTCAGATACCCGGGTATCGACCTGGCCGATGGCCCGGACTTCCCCTGTCAGACCGACCTCCCCAAGCACAACGGTTCCGTTGGTGATGGCCCGGTCCAAAAGGCTCGATGCCATCGCAGAGACGATTGCCATATCGACCGCCGGATCATCCACCTTGACTCCGCCGGCCACATTCATAAAGATGTCATGCGACATCAAATGCATCCCCAGTATTTTCTCCATGACCGCCGCCAGCAATGCCACCCGATTGTGGTCAAGACCCAATACGGTTCTGCGTGGTGTTCCAAGGTAGGACGGGGTTGCCAGGGCTTGAATTTCCACCAGAATCGGCCGTGTGCCCTCCATGCTTGCGGTAACCACCGATCCCGGTGAGTTTTCCGGACGCTCGGAAAGAAATACGGCTGACGGGTTGGCCACCTCGTCCAGGCCTTTTTCTTTCATCTCAAAGACACCGATTTCATTGGTCGGACCGAATCTGTTTTTTACCGCACGCAGGATCCGATAAACATGGTTCCGATCCCCTTCAAAATAGAGCACCGTATCGACCATATGTTCCAAAAGCCTGGGTCCGGCGATAGCACCTTCCTTTGTCACGTGACCGACCAAAAAGGTGGGGATGTTCGTTTTTTTGGCCATGAGCATCAGTCTCATGGCCGACTCCCTCACCTGACTCACACTCCCAGGCGCCGATGAAAGGTCTGCACTGAACATGGTTTGTATCGAATCGATTACCAGGACATCCGGCTTTACGGATTCCAACATCGACAGGATCGATTCAATCTCTATTTCCGAAACGACGAGGAGACCCGGGGAAATGGTTGAAAGCCGTTTGCTTCTGATGCGAATCTGAAGGATCGATTCTTCACCGGAAACATACAACACCTTATGCCCTTTGGCTGTGAGGCCATGCAGGACCTGAAGCATCAGCGTCGATTTGCCGATGCCGGGATCTCCGCCGATCAGGACCAGACTGCCTGGAACAAGACCTCCGCCCAGGACCCGGTCGAACTCTTTAATGTGTGTAGAAAGACGCGCGACATCTTCAATTTTTACAGAATCAATCGGAACCGGCTCGTTGCGGGAAGCGGGCAGGCCATACTTCGACTTTTGAGTCAACCCTGACGATGCCGCCTCCTCAACCAGGGTGTGCCACTCTCCGCATTCAGGGCATTTCCCCATCCATTTCGGGGTCTGATATCCACATGTCTGGCAGCAGAAAATGGTTTTTGCGTCTTTTTTTGCCAAATTAAAGCTTCCTTTAATAATTGACAACCCGATGTCATCATGACATTTTAGCACGAATTCCCAAGCGGCTGCAACCGGAAATTTTTTATCAAACACATCATTTAGAGGATAATAAAGGAATGATACTTTTTCGATTTAAAACGTTCCGATTTCTAATTTTTTTCTTCGGTCTCTTTATTCCGGTTTTTCTGTTTCCAATTTCTGATATTGAAAGCGCCGAAATTAAGGGCGACTTTTTTGGGTTGCTTCAGGCGCGACTTATCCGTGACGGTTTTGATCAGACGATGATAAAATCTGTTTACAAAAACCCGAAGGTCTATCTGGATAAAAAAATCATAAAAGTCTATTTCACATACCGGGAAGCCAAATTGAATTACAATCAGTTCACTACCCGGAGATCGATCACAAAGGCAAGAACCTATATCAGAGAACATATGGATGCTTTTCAAACAGCCGAAAAAAACTTTGGTGTGGACAGGGAAATCATCACCGCGATCATTTTGGTTGAAACACAGCTTGGGAAGGTGATGGGAAAAAAATCCGTTTTAAATACCTTTTCAACTTTGGCCGCCCTAGCGGATCCTAATGTAAGGGATACCATGTGGAAAGAGATTTCGAGAACCAGGAAGCTGGACCAAAAGAAATTTGAAAAATGGTCGGCAAGAAAATCAAAATGGGCCTATCGCGAGCTAAAAGCCTATTTGAAATATAGTGCCAAAGAGAAAATTCCGCCTTCAGAGGTGAACGGGTCCTTTGCCGGTGCCATGGGGATTGCCCAGTTTTTGCCGAGCAGTATTTTGGCCTATGCAAAAGACGGAAACAATGACGGGCGCATCGATCTGTTCAACCACTCGGATGCCATTGCCAGCATTGCAGGCTATCTGAAGAATTACGGATGGCATCCGGGAATCGACGGTAAAAAGGCATACAAAATTGTCTATCGGTACAACCGCAGCTCGTATTATGTGAATACTGTATTAAAAATTGCTGAACTGTTGAAGGGATAATCGGTTGAAATGGAAACCGTCATAGCATGGATCAAAATCGGTTTTGTTTTTCTCATTTTAACCTTATTAGCAATTATCGATGTGGCTCGAAAGGATTTCGGTACCATTCAAAAGAAAGCCATCTGGGGACTGGTTGCAGTTGTCCCTTTTATCGGGTGGTTGATTTATCTTGTTTTTGGGTTCAGAAAAGGAAAGAAACCGGGAAGAGGGGAGGCCGGCAAATAAATGTTTGACAAGCAACCCCTTTTTAAATAAAGATTCTGGACTGTTTTCAGCCGAAAAATGGTCCCATCGTCTAGTGGTTAGGACGCCGGCCTCTCACGCCGGTAACGGGGGTTCGACTCCCCCTGGGATCACCAGAGAAAAAAAGGGCCGACCGAGATGATGTTGGCCTTTTTTAATGATCATTAAAAAAGGCCAACATCATCTCGGTCGGCCC
>DRHF01000406.1 GCA_011049715.1 Desulfobacterales bacterium | reverse complement strand
CATTGGGTGATATTCAGCCGGAAATTGATCCATTTTTCGGCGTTGGCAACGTCACAAAGATGTGTCAGGAATCCGGCCGTCCCATGCGGCTTCGAGTATGGGGCCCATGTACTCGTCAACCAAGCCGGCATTGAGCGGCACCGGCATATTCCTCAGCTTCATATCGAGCTGCGGATTTTTTGCAGCGGAAAGGCAACGATCGATATGCTCTTTCCCAACACCTTCGGTTTCGCTCAAACAGGTGGGAAACCCCAGAAATCTACTGAGATTAACCATCCCTTTTGCCACTGCCAGCCCCAGTTCCCGACCGGTCAATGTATCGATGTCTTCCTCAATATATCCGTATTTTTTATATATTTTTCCGATGACCTGCAACTGTTCTGTAATTGCAGGCGCAAAAAACACCGTATAGTAGGGATTCATCAGGGCACAGGCGCGACCATGACTGAGCACATCGATCAGGGAAAAACTGTTCAGGTGGGGACCGGAGGTACCGCCGATCATGATCGCATAACCACCCAGATCCGTCCCCAGCCCCATGAGGGTTCTGGCCTCTATGTCGGCCGGATCCTTCTTCACCTCGGTTAAACCTTTGATAATGACCTCAAGCCCCAGCTCTGCAACCTGACGCGCCCGGTCCTTTATTTCGGAAGAAGCGCCAAAATAGACCTCCAGACAATGTGCAATACCATCCAGACCGCCATCCAGGGTCAGACTCATCGGCTGTGTGGTGGTAACATCATAATCAAAAACAGAACGCGGCGGGATAATCGCCTCGTCTACGATCAGTTTTTTTTGTCCTTGAACAGGATCGGTAATGTTTGAATATTTTGTAAGGTGGGCACCTGAACTGGCCGCCATCATGATGGCGACCACCGGCATGATGGTTCGGCCGGATTCCTGACACATCTTTGTGACGTTGCCAACGCCGAAAAATGGATCAATTTCCGGCTGAATATCACCCAATGTGGCCAGCATGGCTGCTGCTTTTGCAGCATCAATCCCGGAACCGCCGTCAGCAACCACCACCACATCCGGTTTTTTGTGAACAATGTGGCTGTGGATCCGATAGACATCAACAAAAGGCGCATTGGGAGCAGCAGATTTCACAACATCCACAACCTCTACCCCTTCATTTTCTATGGATTTAAGGATCCGGTCTTTGATGGGCTGGTACCATTCAAATTCAATGGGTCCGATAAAGATGGCTCTTTTTCCCAATTCTGCCGCATACTTTCCGGGTGCTTCATCGAGTACGCCACTGCCAAAGGCATAGGTGTCCGCCTTAAACTCCTTCAAAATAGCTGATGCCATCTCTTTTAAATTCGACATTTTTCCTTCCTAAACCCCTAACCCAAGTTTCGCAACCTTAATTTTACGGATCCTCGCATCCGGCCTGGAACAATGGCGGCGCTTCAGTGAATTCGGGCTGAGAAACGCAGGGTTCTTATTCAAATTCCCTAATGGCATCTATGGCCACACCCATGGAACAATCGGTTTGGCGTTCCATGATGATATCGATGACATACGGTATGCCGGATTCGACCCCTCTTTTGAATGCCGCCTTGATTTCGTTCGGATCGGTGATCCGCTCGCCCACAGCGCCACATGCCTCGGCAAACTTAACAAAATCAAAACCCCTGCCCTTGTTTTCAGGTTCAAGCATCTCTGGACCGGCAAAGGCATCGCCACTCCCCGTGCTTTCCCCCGCAGCCTTTATCCGGGGCTGTTCAAGAACCTGGCTCTTTTCTAAGCTGTCATACCATATCTGGACTTCATATTCCATGTCGAAAATGTACTTTTCAGCCTGCCGGATCAGTCCGAGATACCCATTATTCAGCACAATGCAGACAAACGGCACCTTGTACATTACTGCCACCGGGAGGGACTCCATACAGAATTGAAACCCGAAATCACCAACCACGGTTACCACCTGTTTATTGGGACGCGCCACTTTTGCGCCGATGGAGGCAGGCAAATCCCATCCCAGAGGGCCAGCACCGCCACAATCGAGGTAATGCCGGGGTTTGGAGATCTTCTGCAGCTGACCGGACCAGATCTGGTTCAGACCGATACAGGTTACAAATACGGTCTCTTCGTCAAAAAATGTGTTGATTTCCTTGAATACCCGCTGGGGTTTAATCGGAATATCATCATAATCGGTTTTTCGTTCCAGCGACTTTCGAATCTGTGGGATTTTCAAGCCGATCGAATCGGTCTTTTTACCACGGCTTTGGATCTCCTTTGCCAGGGCTTGCATCGTCAATTTCGCATCTGCACAGATTCCCAGGTCCGGCATGATATTCTTGCCGAGTTGTGATGGGTCTATGTCAACATGAATAAACTGCCGATCTCCCTTATATACCTCAATATCACCGGTGTGACGGTCATTGAACCGCGCGCCAACCGCCAGGACCAGCGTCGAATCCAGAAAGATTTTATTTCCCGACCGCGTATTGCACTGAATGCCCACCTGTCCCGCCATGAGCGGATGATTCCAGGAGATCCCGCTTTTTCCCATATATGAAGTCACCACGGGTATCTGCAGTGCTTCCGCCACTTCCATAAATGGCTTGCAGGCATCGGCGATGATCACACCTCCCCCCAAAAGCATGACCGGCTTTTCTGCACGGGTCAACATATCCACGGCTTTGGCAACCTGTTTTGGGTTTGGCGCCGGTCGAAAGATGGGGAGTGGTCCATCGGTTTCCGGATCGTACTCGATCTCTTCCTTTTGGACATCAAGAGGCAAATCGATCAGGACCGGACCGGGACGACCCTCTTTCATTATTTTAAATGCCTCACGGAAAACCCAGGGTATCTTTGCGCCATCTTTTACACAGTATGCTTTTTTGGTAATCGATTTCACAATCTCAACAATATCCACCGCCTGAAACGCTTCCCGATCGAGCTGCGCCCTTACATTCTGGCCCGTTATGGCCAGGATGGGGATGGAATCCACATATGCGGTATACAGACCGGTGACAAAATTGCTTGCTCCCGGACCCGAAGTGGCGGCACACACACCCACATCCCCGATGGCCCGGGCATAACCATCGGCCATATGAATCGCCCCTTCCTCGTGTCGAGTGACCATATGCCGAATGGCGCCGCGGTCTTTCAATGATCGGTAGAAGGGGAGGATTCCGGCTCCCGGGATGCCAAATATCTGTTTAACCCCCTCGCTTTCAAGAATGTTAACCGTAGCATCCATTGAACTCATCTTAGGCATTGCTAACTCCTTTATATCTGTCTATTCCATGGGTACAAATCCCAGCTCACGGGATATCGCCAAGGCGCACTGTTTTACCTTTTCCCCAAAATATTCTATCCGGTTGGGGGTAATTCGCATGGCTGCACCGGAAATTGAAACCGCTGCTGTGACTTTGCCTTTGTGGTCGAAAATCAATGCAGCCACGCACCGGACCCCGTTTTCCATCTCTTCATTGTCCACTGAAAAGCCTCGGCGGGAATTCTGTTTCAGCTCCTTAATGATTTCATCCCGTTTTACCAATGTGTTCGATGTAAACGGTTTTCGGTCGGTTCGATCCAGGTATGAATCGATGTCCGATTCGCCCCACTGACTCAAAAGCATCTTTCCAACGCCGGTGTTGTACAGAGGGACACGGGCGCCGAGCCGGGTAAAGATTTTGAGCATCGATTTTTCGCTTTTTACCTGATCAATATAGACCACTTCATCTCCATCCTGGATGACCAGGTTGGCGCTTTCTTGTGTATCGTTCATAAGCTGCTGGAGATGGGGCCTTGCGATGGCTGAAAGATCAAATTGCTCCTGAACCCGGGTGCCGAGCTCTAAAAAACGAAAGGAAAGGGCATATCGTTTTGTTACCGGATGTTGGCTTAAATATCGTCTTTTGACCAGCGTGGAGGCGATGCGGTGAATCGTGGCCGGTGGAAATCCGGTTTTGGTAGATATATCACGAATGCCGATCTCCCCGGCCTGGGCAACAACATCAATAATATCGAGTGTTTTGTGAAGTGACTTCATTTGATTGGTGTTTCATATTGTGGAATATCATTTCGCAATATGGTTATTTCTATCGATTTAAAAACAGCGTGTCAAGAGCTTTTCAGGGTCTTATCCATAAAACAATCGAAATTGGTCTATATTTTTAATAGTGTCATCCAATCCTCAAGACCGACCCCCGGGATTTCGATGTCACAACCGGCAAAAAATCCGGTCAGCACCTCACGGATTTCCACCACCGGATTTCCTGAGAGGATCGACTCCAGCCGGGCAACCCCATCCTCCGGATAACAGAAAAAATCACCCGAAATAGACACGTTGGCAAATTTGCCGTCCGTGACTTCAAAATCTGCTCGCATCAGGCCGCCCATTGCCTTGTGTGCCTGGTGTCTTACCGTAACACCGGATCGTATTCGGACAGAACGGCTCTGGGAGGCTTTACCTTTTAGATACAGCCATTCTTTGCACATCATTCTTGTGCCCAGTGTATCCATTTTGGTTTGAAGTTCGGCATCCTTTTCACAAGGATCCAGTGAACCCATCACATTTTCAAATTCTTCAGCCATGAGTGCGTTCAACCGTGATTCATCCCAATTGCTCGCTCCTTCCACCCCCAGTTCCCGGCGGATGGTTGTCAGGTTTTCGTGGAGAGTCTTTTGAATCTTGTCACGGAATTTTTCGTCCGGGACTTTTAGAATTCGTGACATCATTTCATAGTTAAAATCGAGGATGAGGTTGCCGACAAAAACAACACATTCACCGATCTCTCCCACACCGGTGCCCGATATTTTTCGGGAATTGACAATGATGTCGTTCACCGGTTTGTAAACAGCCGGAATGCCGATCCGGCGATAGACATTGACAATAGGCTGAAGAAATTTTTGATAGAATGCTTTTTTTGTCGAGGGAATCGCCGGGTTATCTTCCTTGAAAACAACATGAAAAAAAAGTTGACCGCCGTCGAGATAAACAGCGCCACCCCCAACCTCACGCCTGAAAACAGGAATATTGTTTGCAGCACAGAAGTCGAGATCAACCTCATGGGTAACATCCTGGTGATAACCGATGCAGACGTAGGGTGATGCCGGTGAAACCAAAACAAGTGATTCGCGTCCAAGACGCGCGAGGGCATGATAGATCAATTGGGATTCCTGCCAGGGAACCTTTCCGAGGTTGTATAAATTCATTTTTTCTTTCTCCTTTCAACATTACTAATTGAGACGTCGAGAAGCATTTAGCACCCCCTCGCTACGGGGAATCAGATTCGATCGGGAACACGTGCGCATTCTGTTCTGCAAGGATGGAACAGGCGTAGCCTTTTATGATCCTTTTACCGAAAGGTAAAACCGGTGAGAAGCCTTATGGGGATTGACAGAAATCGCGATCAAAAACAGAATCTATCGGTTTTATTTAATTCCCATAAACGAGCCTGGGTAACCAGAGAATAACCTCCGGGAAGATAACAACCAAAGTAAGCCCGACCGCCTGGATAATAAGAAAGGGCACGGAAGCGCGGAATATGGTCCCCATTGAGATTTCCGGTGGCGCCACGCTTTTAAGATAAAAAAGTGCGTATCCGAAAGGTGGACTGAGAAAGGCCATCTGCATGTTTACCATGTAGACCACCCCGAACCACAGGGACACTTCCGCCGGATTGACCCCCGGCAGGCCGAATACGCCATCCCAGGGGAGTGATAGCATGATAGGGGCGAAAATCGGAACCGCCAGCAGTAAAATGCCTACCCAGTCCAGGAACATGCCCAGCAGAATCAAAAGGATCATCATGATGATCAAAATGCCATACGGCCCGAACCCGGTACCCAGCAGGGACTGAGTGACAAATTCCTGGCCGCCGCTTACGATGTAAAAGCCGACAAAGATGCTGGCCCCGAACATGATCCAGAGCACCATGGTAGAAGCCTTGAGGGTCGTAATGGCCGCGCCCTTGATCGTTGTCCAGGACAGCTTGCGGGAAAGAGCCGCTACCACCAGTGCGCCGAAGGTGCCGATGCCGGCGGCCTCCACCGGGGTAGCGATCCCTGTAAAAATAACGCCCAGCACCAAGCTTACCAGGAGAATCGGTGCAATAATACCGCGCAACAAAATAATTTTTTCCTTGAAACTTACGCGCTCCTCCTTGGGCAGGGCCGGTCCCATGACCGGATTCATATAACTGCGGCCCGTGACATACAGGATATACATGCCTGAAAGCAAAAATCCCGGGAAAAAAGCGCCGATAAACAGTTCACCCACCGACTGCTGGGCGATCACGGCGAAAAGGATGGCCAGGATCGAAGGCGGGATCAGGATACCCAGCGTACCGCCGGCCAGGATGGAGCCGCAGGCCATGGCTGGATCGTATTTGCGCTTGAGCATGGCCGGCAGCGCGATGATGCCCATGGTCACCTCCGCGGCACCGATCACACCCACCATGGCGGCCAGAATCGTTGAAGCGATAATAGTGGCGGCGGCCAAACCCCCCTTCAGCCCGCCCAGAATTTTGTAGACCACATCGAACAGTTCTTCGATCAAGCCTGCTGCTGCCAGCACAGATGCCATAAAAATAAACAAGGGAATGGCCGAAAGCTGGTAGTCGGTCATAAACGGAAAGATGCGCGAGGGCAGGATGTGCAGCATCCGCAGATCACCGAAGAGAAAAAGAAACACGACGCCCAGCCCACCGGTGACAAACGCCAGCGGCAGACCCAACAGCAGCAAAAAAATCAAGGAACTAAACATCCAAACCGTAAGCCAGCCGATTCCTATTTCCAGACCCATCGTTTATACCTTCTTTCCTGCTAAGACGTACACATCCTTGATCAGCTTGGTGAATCCATCCAAAAGCAGCAGAATCGCCCCGACGATCATCATCACTTTCACCGGCCAATACTGGATGGCCCACTCGGTAAAGGAGACCTCCCATACCTTTATCGAATCTCCCGCAAAAACCCAGCTGGTCCACAATAAAGCAACTATAAATATAAAAAAGAAAATCGAAGTAAACAGGTCGATGAGGCCTTTGAAACGGGCCGGGAAATAGGAATCGGCTGGCTTACGGTTTGGATGTT
>DRHF01000405.1 GCA_011049715.1 Desulfobacterales bacterium | reverse complement strand
TTTCAAAAAGCGCTGACGGCGATCTGGGATTTTATCAACAAAATGAATAAATATATTGATGTGACTGCCCCGTGGGTTCTCGCAAAGAAAAAATCAAGTCAAAAGCAGTTGGCCGCAGTGATCAATAACCTTCTCGAGGGGCTTCGAATCGTATCCGGTCTTCTTTATCCGGTTATGCCGGATACGGCGATGACCATGCAAAAACACCTCGGGCTCGATCCTGAAAAACCGTTTTATCACCTTGAGAGACTCAAAGCATGGAAAAAGATACCGCCTGGAAACGTCCTGCCGAAGTCGATTATTCTCTTTCCAAGAATTGATACAAAAAAAGATAATACTCCCCATGGTGATATTGTCGATTCAGACGCTTCCACCTCTATAATCAAACCGGAGATCACTCTCGAAACATTTAACAAGGTCGACCTTAGGGTAGCAACCGTACTTCGGGTAGATACTGTTCCCAAGGCAAAAAAACTGCTGAAACTAGAAATCGATATAGGAGAAAAACGGACAATCGTCGCAGGAATTGCTGAAAATTACACTTCTGAAGATCTCATCGGCCGGCAGATCATAGTGGTCGTAAATCTAAAACCTGCAAAAATATTGGGCATAGTCTCCCAGGGCATGATGCTGGCCGCTGTTGAGAAAAACGACCCTGTTGTTGCAACACTGGATAAAAAAGTTAAACCGGGTGCACCCATCCGGTAACCTCTCTCCTGTTGCGATGAATCGCATGAAAAAGCAAAACATCGGCAAACAACTGTATATTGAATCGAAAAATCCCCATGAATCTATCAAATCGACGTCGAAAAAGAAAAATATTCATTTCACAGAATCCAAGCTGGAAGACATATCAAGCGGCGACAAATCGGAACCCATTTAAAAAAATATTAAAAAGAATCGGCATCTATACAGGATTGCTCTCCTTTTTTCTTGCATTGGTATATTCAATTACCGGTGAAATTCCGGGATTAACCTACCTTCAGGCCCGTAAAAAAAGCAGTGTAACACCTGAATATAAAACCGAACCTGAAGACCCTATTTTAAAACGGCTGCATAAAAATGACGTCCAAGTCCTGATAGCTGGCAAATCGATTGTCAACCGGACAGAAAAAAACTTTCGCTTTGTTTCAAACGGTCAGACACTGACAGCAAAGACTTCGTTGGATATCTCACTGCAAAACTACTTGGCAGAAAAATTGGACCGCGTAAACTCTCGACATATTGGGATTGTTGTTATGGATCCGGCCACGGGCAAGGTTTTATCTATGATCGGATTTGATAAAACAGATCCTTCTAACAACCCTTCTACCGACAGTCAATTTCTAGCGGCAAGTATTTTCAAAATCGTTACTGCAGCTGCGGCCATTGAAAAATGTGGATTTAACCCCAAAACAATCCTTACATATAACGGCAACAAATACACATTATACAAATCCCAGTTAAAAAATCGAAAAAATAAATACAGCAATAAAATAACCTTTCGAGATTCATTTGCTCAATCGGTAAATCCTGTCTTTGGTAAAATCGGTGTGCACTGTCTCGGAAAAATCGAGTTACAAAAATATGCAGAGGCTTTTGGTTTCAACAGGAATATCCCTTTTGAGATTCCACTGGCGCCAAGCCTTATCTCATTTTCCGATGATCCTTACCAATTGGCTGAAATCGCAAGTGGATTCAACCGGGAAACCACATTGTCCCCGCTTCATGGCGCTTTGATCACCTCGGTGATATTTAACCAGGGCATGCTGGTCGAACCGACAGTTATCGAGATGATAACCAATGGAAAGGGGGAACCAATTTATCAAAGTCGCCTCGCCACCCTCAATCGGGTGATCACGCCAGAGACATCAAAAATTATTTATGAACTGATGAAGGCCACAATAAAGTTCGGAACGCCCAGAAAGGCGTTTAGGGGTTATCGAACCGATAAGATCCTATCGAAACTCTATATTGGTGGCAAGACAGGCTCGATATACAATAAGGCCCGGGATTCCCGATACGATTGGTTTGTTGGATTTGCTGAAAGAAAAGATGCACCGAACAAAATTGTTATATCTGTTCTTGTCGCCCATGACAAGTACATCGGAAAGAGAGCGAGTTTTTATGCACGGTTAGCGATAAAACACTATTTTCGAAACGATTTTATAAAGAATAAAAAAAGCTGAAAGATCCCAAAACTTGATTTAAGGAGAAGTATCATGCCTGGTTTTGAATTATTTGGCGAACAGGAACGTAAAGAGGTCCAAGACGTCCTCAATACGGGCGTACTATTCCGCTATGGTTTTGACCAGCTCCGAAACGGTCATTGGAAGGCAAAAGCGTTTGAAGCAGAGCTGGCCGAACGGATCGGAACTACTTACTGTCACCTCTGCTCCAGCGGCACCGCAGCCCTTAGCATTGCGTTGGCAGCCTGTGGTGTCGGTGCAGGAGATGAGGTCATTGTTCCACCCTTCACCTTTGTCGCAACCATCGAGGCTGTCATCAATGCCGGTGCGGTGCCGGTGTTTGCCGAAATTGATGAAACCCTTTGTCTAGCCCCTGAAAGGCTCGACGCAGTGATAACCCCGCGAACAAAAGCTGTTATTGCAGTTCACATGTGCGGTGCCATGGCTCGAATTGTTGAAATCAAAAATTTTTGCACGGAAAAGGGCCTTATTCTTATTGAGGACGTCGCCCAGGCGATTGGTGCCACTTTCCAGGGGAAGAATCTGGGAACCTTTGGCCATATGGGTTGTTTTTCCTTCGACCCTGTAAAAACCATCACATGTGGTGAAGGCGGCGCCATCATCACCGACAGCAGATCGCTCTATACAAAAGCAGATGCTTATGCCGATCATGGTCATGACCACATCGGTAATGACCGTGGTTTAGAAGGACATTCTATTCTCGGTACAAACTTTCGCATCAGTGAGCTCAATGCAGCAGTGGGACTTGCCCAGCTTCGAAAACTCGATTTTATTTTACAAAAACAGCGTGCAAACAAAGAAAGGATGAAAGAAGCTCTAGACCGGTTCTCAGAAATTACTTTCCGAAAAATTCCAGATGAAAAAGGAGATTCCGCTACTTTTCTTTCTTTTTTCCTACCTGACGAATCAGCAGCAAGAAAACTATCTGAAAATCTTGGGCGAGCCGGTATAGGTGGCTGCTTTTACTGGTATGATAATAACTGGCATTATGTGCGCCGGTGGGAACATTTAAAAAAACTGAAGTCTCTTGCGAAGGTACCGCAGCAGTTGCTTCCAAACTGTCCGAATTACGAAAATATAGATCTGTCCCAGTCTGACCGTATCATGGGTAAAACGATTTCCATCCAGATTCGAATTTCCTGGAACGAAAATGAGCTGTCGCAGCACATTGAGAAGATAATCGATGTTGTGAGAACCCGATAAAAAGGAAGTCATGTTTCGCAATTTTAAAACCGTTCCATTCGTTGTTTTTGGTCGGGGCTGTTTCGATCAGCTAAATGATATAGTTAAAAAACAACGGAAGGCTACCGACACTTTTATGATTTTCATGGTTGACGACGTATTTACCGATAGTCATCTGCGTGAAAAAATCTCACTTCAAGATCAGGATCACCTGATATGGATCAATGTGGATGATGAGCCGAAAACCACCTATGTTGACCAATTAACCCGATCGGTTCATCAACTATCGGATGATCTCCCTGTCGGTGTTATAGGCATTGGCGGGGGAAGCACAATGGATCTTGCAAAGGCAGTATCCCTCATGTTGACTAACCCCGGCTCTTCTGCAGATTATCAAGGCTGGGACCTGATAAAAAATCCTGCGATATATCATGTCGGTATCCCTACCCTTTCCGGAACAGGAGCGGAAGTGTCCCGAACAACCGTGCTTGCAGGGCCTGAAAAGAAACTGGGGATAAATTCTGACCATACGGTATTTGACCAAATCGTACTCGATCCGGAACTGATTTCAGGTGCGCCTTTTGAACAGCGTTTTTATACCGGGATGGACTGTTATATACACTGCGTAGAATCGCTAAACGGTACATATCTCAATACGTTCAGCAAATCGTACGGCGAAAAGGCGATTACGCTTTGCAGGGAAGTTTTTCTGGATGGGGGTCCGGAGTCGGACGATAAGCTGATGATCGCCTCATATTTCGGTGGGATGAGCATCGCTTATTCACAGGTTGGGATTTGCCATGCGCTTTCCTATGGGCTATCGTTTGTTCTGGGCCTGCATCATGGAATCGGAAATTGCATCGTATTCGATCAGCTTGAAAAATATTATCCTGAAGAAGTCGGTGAATTTCGCCAAATGGTGGAAAAACATAACATCAACCTTCCTAAAGGGATCATGGCTGGAGTGAAAGAGAATGGAATCGAAAAAATGATCGATATCACCCTGGTGCTGGAACCCTTGATGGAAAACGCCCTGGGTCCCGACTGGAAAAAAATCATGACCCGGGATAGAATCCGGGAAATATATGAAAAGTTGTGAGGAAGAAGGATTAATGAAATCTCTAAATATCATGATCTGTTTTTTAAAACAAATCTACCGGCACTGTCTGTTTTACCTTCAGGCAGATATCTATTTCGGAAAAAACCTCTCCAGTATACCCAAACACTCCTTTGTTCTGTTTCCGTTCCATTCCAGCCTTCTTTCCTGTGGTCTTACGGGGATCGTAGCTTTTAAAAGAGGGAAAGAAAAAATAGATCGACTCGACCTGTCTTTATTTGAGGACAGGGTTAGACAAATCAAAGAAAACCCTTACCCCTCCCGCGTTGAAAATGATTCTTTTCTGGATAAAAGTTTTTTCCAAGAAAATCGGCTTGTTTCAAGCGTTTTAAAAGCTGCCCGGGAATTGAAAACGGAAAACCGCTTCTACGAAATCCTCATCAAGCCAATGTTCCAGGATAAACTTTTAGAGATCGGGGAACATATTTCCAACATCATCCAAAGCCAAGAAAAATGGCTCACCGAAAACATGGGAGATTTGATACCGGAAGCAGTCGATGCAATTGCAGAGCGTATCACGCGCCTGAAAGATATTGCCTGGTGTATTTCATCGGAAATATTAAACAACATTCCAAAGGTGAAAGAGCTGTCCTCAAATCCGGATGAGTTACTTGGTCGTGGTGTCATAAAGGTATTTCGACAGATCAACGCTGTGATGAACAGTTTAGACCGACTTGAGGTACGCGGACGAGATTCAGCAGGTATTTCTCTGATGTTTATCCTCAAAAAAGAAGGATTTGAAGAATTTGAAAACCGCATAGCTAGTGCAGATCTCCGCGACCATCTCAATGAACGCACGACAAAAGATATTTTACTCAACATGGGAATCACGATTAGTGAGACCAAGGAGGAAAATGAAAAACCGATTGTGACTGTGACCCTAACATACAAAGTTGCCGTTGAAATAGGAAGTCTGGGCGATAACGTCAAATTCCTTAGAAGGCAAATCAAGGAAGACGCCATCGTTCAAATGTTGATTCCTTTTACCCATGAATATTTTACGGTTCTTTCCCATACACGTTGGGCCTCGGTGGGAGCCATCACCGAAGCAAACTGTCATCCGGTTGACAATCGGTCCACCGGAAATCGGCCGACCAAAGACGGGATCATCCACATATGTCTCAACGGAGATATCGACAATTATACGGTACTCAGGACGAAAATTGAAAAAAGTGGGTATCGGATACCCCCAGACGTCACCACCGACACCAAAATCATTCCCCTTCAGATCCAAAATTACCTTCAGAAAGGCCACGAAATTGAAGAGGCCTTTCGAATGGCCGTCAATAATTTTGAGGGGTCACATGCCATATCCATGCATACGAACCTGGCTCCGGGCAAGATCTTTCTTGCCCAGAAGGGTAGCGGTCAGGCCATATTTATCGGCCTGGGTGAAAATTATTATATGCCCGCTTCAGAGGTGTATGGATTTGTTGAGGAAACGCCCATATATCTCAAGATGGATGGCGAAAAGGCTGTGACCGGCAGAAACGGCAAGACCCAGGGCCAAATTTTTATTTTGAATCAGAAATCGATTGGCGGGCTGGATGGGATCAAAGCGATGTTTTATGACGGAACCCCTGTTAAGCTTGAAGAAGCCGACAAAAAACAGACGGACATTACCTCGAGGGATATCGACCGACTGGGATATCCCCATTATTTCCTAAAAGAAATTTCTGAAGCACCGGTTTCAGTAGAAAGAACGCTTCAGAATCGTTGGAAAATCAAGGAAGATGGAAATAAATTGAAAGCCGTGACGTTGGATGTAAAGGCTTTCCCCAAATACCTGAAAACCGCCTTCGTTGAAAATCAAATCCAACGCATATACTTTGTCGGGCAAGGCACCGCGGGGGTTGCGGCCCAGGTATGTGCCGATATTCTGAACTATTACATGGATAACCCCGTTCTCCATATCAATGCGCTCAAAGCATCTGAACTCAGCGGATTCAAACTGGGTGAGCATGACGGTAGATCTAAAATGGCGGACACCCTCGTTGTTGCCATCAGTCAATCCGGCGCCACTACCGATACGAATCGAACCATCGATATGGTGAGGGAGAGGGGGGCCTATACGATGGCCATCGTCAACCGGCGAGATTCGGATATAACGTTCAAAGTCGACGGTGTTATTTATACCAGCAGCGGTCGAGACATTGAAATGTCTGTGGCATCTACAAAGGCATTTTATTCACAAATTGTTGCAGGGGCAATATTAAGCCTTTACATCGCTGATCTGAAAGGACGTAGAAATAAAGCATTCATAGACCAGGAAATCACACAGTTGCTCGAGCTGCCGAAACACATGAAAAAAATCCTCTCCATGAAAAAAGAGATCAAGAACTCTGCGGAAAGGCTTTCACTTTCCAAAACATACTGGGCAGCTGTTGGAAGCGGTCCAAACAAGGCCTCAGCAGATGAAATCCGGATTAAGCTCAGTGAGCTTTGTTATAAAACCATTTCATCTGATTATGTAGAAGACAAAAAGCATATCGACCTGTCATCCGAACCTTTGATTATTGTTTGCGCTGCCGGAACCAAAGGTACGGTCATCGGCGATATCGTGAAGGATACGGCGATATTTCATGCCCACAAGGCGACTCCGGTGGTGATCGCAAATGAAGGCGAAAATCGCTTCGACCCATATGCAGCAGATGTTTTTCATGTGCCGGTTGTCAGCCAACACCTCGCCCCCATCGTCAACACACTCGTGGGACATATCTGGGGTTATTACGCTGCCCTTGCCATCAATGATGGCTCGCTTTTTTTATACCGATTCCGTGAGGAACTCCAAAAGATGATTGACGATCATACAGAAAAAGGGATGGATATATATGAAGTGATTTTAGATAAATCTTTTAGAGAAAAAATCGCATATTTTTATAGTGCATTTAGAAAGAAAAAGGCGGAAAACCGATTACCATCGACCCTCGGGATTGAGGCGGCTTCGGATCTTCCACTGATCCTCAAGTATCTTTCAGGACGGTTACCCGTATCCGATTTTGAACTCGATTTTGGCGAGAAGGGAACCGCTCGAAACATGCTGAGCCTGCTGTTCAAAAGTGTAGGCGAATCGATCAACCATATGGCAAGACCCGTTGACGCGATCAAGCATCAGGCCAAAACCGTTACCGTCGGGACAAGCCGCATCAGTGAAAAGGTCGAAGGCATATTGTTTGAGTCGCTTTTAGCACAAAACTTCAGTCTTTCACAATTGATCAACCAAAATATCATTGTGATGAAAAACCTGCAAAGTATCATCAATCAGATCAAAGGATCTGTCCTTTATCGGATCAAGGGTCTGAATCTTCTCGGTGAACCCGATGCGGAAACAATCATTGAAATAATAGATAAATCCGGGACTTCCCTTAATCTCCCCTCCCGGGTCGAGAAAGACCACCAACTCAAAGGGACCAAACGGATCATAGTGCAAGAAGGAAACGTTTATATCGGAAAAGGACGTAAAGATGACCGCAGTATTATCATTGTTCCGATCATTTCTGATTCATACGCCATGCCGAATATGATCGAGTACCTACTTTTATTGAACATCTCTTTTAAGGAGCAAATTCCCCTTGACAAGAAAATAAAAGCGCTCGGTGGTAAATATGAACGGATTATCGGTATTGTTCAGGAAAACAGTATCGGTTGGGATGAAATATATCTTGAACTGGTTACGACAGATGAGCTTTTCGGACGATCAGCGGAAAAGATTGGCGAATCGATCGTATCGCTCCTGGCCTGAACGTCCAATGGGGTCTATTTTGATGGGGATGCGTCACACGGCCCCACCGACCACCGGGCATCGATAGGGTAAAACACCCGATAACCATGATGTTTTGCCCATCGCTCTGCGGTTTCAACCAATTCCTTTTGTCCGGAGTTCAGGAAAACTTCCGTTGCAGAACAATCCCCATCTTCGTTTAAATATTCGGATAACCTCTTGTAAGCCCGTTTCCCTTCCAGATCGATAAAGTTAAAAACAGCATACTCGATCTGTTTTGGATTTGATGACCGCAAATCCCTCAAAAGTGTGGCCCGGATATCCTCTTGTTTAGGAATCAGGTCCTCCTTTTTCCCCTTGGCCAGCAGATAATATATGTGATCCGTCTCTGTTTGTGGTGCCCACCCCAGATCTTTGAGGGTAGTTGCAACCCGATGTTGAATCTGCCAATCGATCAGTTCGGCAACAAGCGGTCCAATTGCCCGTCGATCACCGATCCGCCCCAAGGCCTCTGCAGCCAAATACCGGATGACGACATTACTACTCTTTAATGCTGCCAGGAGAGGCCCCACCGCCCGGCGGTCTCCTATCCTGCCGAGTATCGCGACTGCCTGCCACTTCGTTTCCGGATCATTTAGGGTGATCGTCTCAATCAAGGGTTGCACGGAAGGAGCGCCGATATTGATCAAAACATCTATTGCTTTTTTTCGATTCGATAAATCCTCTTCTTTCAACACGTTGATTAAAGTTGGAACTGCCGGACCACCGATTTTTGTCAGCAGTTCCATTGCAGCTTTTTGGACCTCCGGATTGTCATCCTTCATTTTTTCGATCAAAGGCTGAACCGCAGGCAACCCGATGATCCGTAACGCCTGCGCAGCCAGATACCGTATTTCGAACTCCGCTTTTATTACCTGATCAAACAGCGCACTTACCGAGGGTTCCCCGATTTTTATCAAAGCCTCCGCGGATAGGAAACGGATCATGGGATCTTTTTCCTCCATTTTATTGATCAAAGATGCGACGGCCTGCTTGTCCCCTATTTTTCCTAAAATTGTAATGACTCGCCACACGGTGTCCGGATCCCACTCATCGATCAAGTCGATCAACGGCTGAACCGCCTCGGAACCGATTTTTACGAGCACCTCGGCTGAAATATATCGGATGTCGGAATCGGGATTCTTTATTTCATTGATCAATGGTTGAACCGCAGGTGGCCCGATCTTTATCAATGCCTCGATCAATAACCGGTGAACAGGCAATTTTTTATCTTTGATCTTTACGATCAGGTATATAACCGCTGGGGCGCCAATTTTTATCAATGCCGCGGCCGATAACCTTTGTGAATTTAAATCGCCGTCTATCATCTCTCCAATCAGGGGTTTCACAGCCTCTGGACCGAATGTCGCTAAAATCTCTACCAATAGGTTTTGAACTTGCGGATCTTTATCTGCCATCCTATCGATCAAGGCAGGGACCGCCCGTGGGTTTCCTATCCTTCCCAGTGTCTTCATCGATAACCACGCCACATCCCTGTCATCATCTCCCAACAAATCGATCAGAGACTGGACCGCGGGTGAACCGATTTTGACCAGTGCATCGGGGACGAAATACCGCCCAATTGAATCTTTATTCCTCAGGGACGGGACTGCCGGTGAACCGATTTTGACCAATGCATCAGGGACGAAATATCGCCCAATTGAATCTTCATTCCTCAATGAAGCAATCAAGGGCCGAACCGCCCTTTGATCACCAATGTTGCCCAAAGCATTGATTGCCGCCATGTAGACATCTTCCGGAACCTTTTCCTTCAGCACGGCGATGAGCGGCGAAACGCTGCGTTTATCACCTATCCGCCCAAGAACCTCTGCAGCCGCTATTTTTATTTTAGAGTCCTTGTGGTCCAATGCGGCTATTAAAGGTAGAACAGCGTCAGTGCCGATCTTTATCAATGCCTCCGATGCCACGTATCGAACTGCCGGATCTTTATGCTTAAGAACCGGTATCATCGGCTGGACAACCCGCTTGTCACCGGCCTCACCCAGCACAACGACCGTGCTGAGCACTACGCTCGGGTCTTCATCCTTAAGCATCTGAATCAAATAGTCTGTTTGTTTTTTTTCTCTTGATCGACCCAATGCTTCAACGGCCGATATTCGCACGGACGGACTTTTGTCATCAAGACGGTCGATGGCGTTTTTAATGTGGGATTGACATCCCTGACCAAGGTAAAGAAGGATGAACAAAAAAAACCCGGCTTGTCTTATACGTATCGTTTTAGATATGAAGCAATTTAATACTCTCAATCGATTTGTCCCTTAACAATTCGTTTTGTCCCCAATGCCATCGGTTTAAAACCTTTCAGGTTGGCAGATAGGTGTTTTTCTAATGATAAGATGTTCAATTGTCAATGAAAAGCAGCCGGTTACCACGCTTTTGATGCCATTTTAACTTCCGCATCACCCTCTTTTTCTCCTTGATAAACAAAGTTACTTTCTATAAATTGTGTGGATCATGGGCTATGTCTTTAATTTCAAAGATGCCATCGCTTATGAGCAATGGTTATATCATCCCCGGAACAAGCTCTTCGTCAACCTTGGAAAGCAGCTGATGTGCGATATGCTCCTCCCTAAACAAGGAGAAACCCTGCTGGACATCGGTTGCGGAACAGGGTCAAACCTTCTCTCTTTCCTTGAGATGGGGCTTGAGGTTACCGGACTCGACCCATCTCCATACATGCTGGATATTGCGTTGAAAAATGTGCGCAATCGCGCCGATCTTCACCGCGGTTTTGCAGAGGATCTCCCGTTTGAAGACAATACCTTCAACTATAGCTGCCTCGTGTCAACCCTGGAATTTGTCGAAAATCCCAAAAAGGCGATTGAAGAAGTATCCCGGGTGACGAAAGACAGAATTTTTATAGGCGTGCTCAACCGGTATGCAATTAAAGGAATTCAAATACGGGTAAAAGGAATTTTCATCAAAACCATTTACAACCACGCCCAATTTTTCAGTATTTTGGAACTCAAAAAAATAATTCGTTCAATTTTAGGCGATGTGCCGGTATCCTGGAGAACCGTGAGTCAGTTTCCCCTGGCAACCAACAAGTTCACCCTTTGGACTAAAAAATCGAATCTGGTTCAAAAATGTCCTTTCGGTTCTTTTATCGGCATCGTTGTTACCCTTGTTCCTCGCTTTAGAACCAGGCCACTTGAACTTAAATACCGTGCCAAACAAACCGCCGGGGCTGTAACCAGTTGATGCGGGCAGGGAGAAAACCCGATGGAAGCTTATCTTTTTGAATCCCTCAAGGACAAACGCGTCAAGTGCAACCTCTGCAACCACCGCTGTGTGATCAAAGATGGAAAGCGAGGCATATGCAATGTCCGTGAAAACCGATCCGGTATATTGGAGACACTTGTGTACGGCCGACTCATAGCCCGGCATATCGATCCCATCGAAAAAAAACCTCTCTTTCATCTTCTTCCGGGGAGTCTTTCCTTTTCCATTGCCACGGTGGGATGTAATTTTAAATGCCTTTTCTGTCAAAATGCAGATATTGCCCAAATGCCATCAGATCGTAACGGTTTAATTATGGGGGATGTCTCCACGCCGGAAAAGGTTGTGGCTGAAGCGTTGGAGGGAGATTGTAAAAGTATCGCCTATACATATACAGAGCCGACTGTTTTTTTTGAATTTGCCTATGACACCTCAAAAATTGCATATGAAAAGGGAATTCGGAACGTGTTCGTCACCAATGGGTACATGACGCCTGAAGCATTGCAAATGATCT
>DRHF01000404.1 GCA_011049715.1 Desulfobacterales bacterium | reverse complement strand
AGACCGTGTGCCTCCAGTTGACGCGGAATAAGGAAGCGAAAAGCAATTTTAATTTTTTCATCCAGTGTGTAACCCAGAAGTTTGAGAACTTCCATTCTGTCCATCAGAGCCGGGGGTATTGTGTCCAAAATATTTGCGGTTGTGATAAACATGACTTTGGACAGGTCAAACGGGACATCCAGGTAATGATCTGAAAATGAGAAATTCTGCTCCGGATCGAGGACCTCCAGCAATGCCGAGGAGGGGTCGCCTCGATAGTCGCCCCCCAGCTTGTCGATCTCATCCAGCATAAAAACCGGATTATTCGATTCTGATCGCCTGATTCCCTGTATGATTCGGCCGGGGAGTGCCCCCACATAGGTTCTCCGATGTCCTCTGATCTCAGCCTCATCCCGGACGCCCCCTAAAGAAATACGAAAAAACTTTCGTCCCAATGATCGGGCGATGGAGCGACCCAAAGAGGTCTTTCCGGTACCGGGGGGACCTGCAAAGCAGAGAATGGGGCCTTTTGATTCCGGTTTGAGCTTACGGACAGCCAGGTACTCTATAATACGCTTCTTTGCTTTTTCAAGCCCATAGTGGTCTTCGTCTAAAATCTTTCGAGCCTTCTTTATGTTGAGGTTGTCTTTGGTGCTTTCCTGCCACGGAAGGGATGTCAGCCAATCCAGATAGGTTGATGCCACCGTATATTCTGAAGAAGACGGGTGCATGCGTGACAGGCGACTCAGCTCACGTTCCGCCTCTTTCTTTGCTTCATCCGGAAGTTTTTTTTCCTCTATTTTGGCTCTGTATTCGTCAATTTCAACGGATGTATCATCCTTTTCTCCCAGTTCCTCTTTTATGGCCTCCATCTGTTGACGCAGGAAGTATTCTCTCTGTTTTTTATCCATATCACCTTTTACCTGAGATTGTATTTTATTTCCAAGTTCAAGAATCTCCAGCTGGTGATTTGCCAGACGAGACACCTCTTTTATTCGCTTTTTCGCGTCACTGATTTCGAGTATTTTTTGCTTCTCTTCGAAGGTAAGGTTTATGGTGGATGCTACCATATCGGTCAAAGTACCGACTTCCTGTATCGATTTCGCCATCGCCCCGATCTCTTTTGGCAACCCAGGAGAAAAATCGACAATTTTTGTAAATAAACCGATCAGATTTGACATGAATGCTTCGGTTTTAGTATCCTTTTTTTCTGTTTCTTTGATATGTTCAACGGTGGCTTGAAGGTAAGGCTTTCCCTTCGTAAAATTTTTTACTTTAAACCTGCTTAAACCCTGCACAAGCAACTGGGCTTTTTGGTCTTCGCTCTTGGCCATTTTTAGGATCAGAGCGCTTGTACCCACCGCATATAATTCTTCCGCCGAATATGTGTTCTTTATGTCTGGTTTTTTGGATAAGAGAAGTCCAATGATGCGATCCGTGGACATTGCTTCGTCTATCAACCGAATAGATTCATTCTGCATGACCATCAAGGGTAAAACCATTTTAGGGAAAAGGACTGCGTCAAAAAGAGGAAGAATCGGAAGCGCCTTAGGTAGTGATTCAGGGCTAAAATCCGGTGATGGTTTCTGTTCTGTCATATGTACCTCCAAAAAGGTGCACCCGACAAAAAAAAAAGAGATCGGGTAAACATGGGATCAAAATGAGAAATTCCTAAATTCCCGTCGGAATCGCTATCCATCTACGATGGGAATCTTGTGGGTTACATCCATCCTAAGTTTGAGGAGCCGTATCTGGAGAAAACCGTCTAAAAAAGACGCTGAAACCTTATCGGTGTCTATCGGGGTTGGGAGAAAAAGAATACGCTCAAATTTGCCGTATTGAATCTCTGCCAGTCGATAGGTGGTGTTCTCCACGCGGGGTATTTGATAGCGGTTCCCATAAATTTTAATCGCCTTACTGTTGATTTCAATGTCCAGATCCTCTTTCTGAACGCCCGCAATTTCAGCCAGGATAACAATCTCGTCAGGAGTTTCATAAATATCCATTTGCGGACTCCACATACACTCGGAAGAAATGAACATCGGGTTGACCGGACGCGGTCGAAATATGTCCTCAATGACTTTTTCGAATTTAGATTCAATCGTATCGGGATCGTCGCCAAAACGTATTTTGATATAATCCATCTTCAACTCCTAAGATCAACTGGGGTAATCACAAGGTTTTTTTAAATTTAATTGTTTAATCATAGATAACATTTTAATCGATATATGTAAAGAGAAGTATTTAATGATGAGGATTCCAACCCGGCAGAGAGTGAGTTCTTATACCCTGAAGTAGGTATGTGTCCCTTTGCTGAATATCTCACGAGGGCAAACGGCGTTGTGTCTGGTCACCTGACCATCTGACCGTAAGTACTTAAAAGACATACCTTCCTTTTTCTTGATGGCATCACCAAGCTTCGGCAGGTACCCTTGTTGGGTTTGTTTAGCGATCTCCACCTTGCTATAAATAGCACCACACTTAGGGCATTCATAATCAGGAGCTATATCTGAGGGCTTCCTTTCATATCCACATTTCAAACATTTCTTTCCCATGATTGATTTTTTTGATGCAACTAACCCACAAACCCCGCAGTTAGCGCAATTTGCCTTTTATTGATAGGCATTTCATGATGAGGCATGATTCAACAGGGATTTTAACATGCTTCATCGCCATATCAACCAGTTTCTGAAATATTGCCGGCTGGCGGATTTCTCAATCCGCTCCATCCAAGCTTTAACCGCCAGGCTCAACGAATTCAAAAACTTCCTGAAAATACAAAGAATCCGGTCTATCAAAAGGGTTCGTTACCGGCATCTGATAAATTTCGCAGCCGACTACAACACCACCTCCATTCATGTCACAAAATCCCTAATTTTGACCCTCAGGCAATTTTACCAGCGAATGCGAATGGCGAATGGGGGTCGGGCCACGAATGGGGGTCGGGCCACGCTATCTTATTAATCTTTATGGATTATCCCTCCAAAAATAGGTGTTTTTAGCGCTTAAACCGCTATTTTCAGGGGTAAAATTACTATTGTAAGGGTCTTGTGCTT
>DRHF01000403.1 GCA_011049715.1 Desulfobacterales bacterium | reverse complement strand
CTGAAGCTGTCGCCGGTTCTATCCGAAAGCTCTTTAAGCAGGCTAAATTCAAAGAGAAGAATGTTGCCACATCGATTGGCGGATATTCGGTTATAGTTAAAAAGATCAACGTCCAACGCATGCCGGAAGATCAACTGCAGAAAACCATTCAGTTTGAAGCTGAACAGTATATTCCATTTGATATCAATGATGTAAATCTTGATTTTCAAATTCTTGAACAAAGTGAAAGCAATCCCAACCAGATGAGTGTTCTTCTCATTGCGGCAAAGCAAGATATGATTAATAGTTACGTTGATCTGATCCAGATGGCCGGACTTCACCCCAGCATCATAGATGTCGATGCGTTTTCACTCCAAAATATATTTGAGTTAAATTATAGTATAAAAACCGGGAATGTCGCTTTGGTTGATATTGGTGCCAGCAAAACGTCACTGAACGTAATAAGAGGCGCTTCCTCCGAATTTATTCGAGACATTCCGCTTGGATGCGACCAAATCAATCAACAAATAATTTCGCATCTCGATTGTTCTTCTGAGGAGTCTGAAAAACTTAAATTCGGAAAACATCCTGATAAAATCTCCCCCGAAGATTTAAAAGGCATTGTTTCAGCAGTTGTTGCTGACTGGTGCACGGAAATTAGGCATGCTTTTGACTTCTTTTATTCCACTTATCCGGATGATCAACTCAGTAAGATTTTCCTCAGCGGAGGTGGTGCCAACATCAAGGAGTTTCATCAGCTGTTGGCAGATGAAGCATCCGTAGAGGTTGAAACGGTTGATCCCTTCAAGAATCTCCTTGTCAACCATCGCCAGTTGAGCGCATCCTACCTTGGGCAGATAGCACCGCAGGCGGCCATCTGTCTGGGGCTTGCTATCAGAAGGGTCGATGACAAATGATTCGGATCAATCTGCTCCCATATCGTTTAGCACGTAAAAAAGAGAATATCCGGCGCCAGGTCTCTATTTTTTGTCTCTTTTTTATCTTGGTGTTTTTTTCCTTTTTCTATTTTCAAACCATTTTAAATACCCGAATTGAAAAACTGAATACTCAAATCGATGCAACCAAAAAAGAAGTTGATAAATATCGAAAGATAACCCGGGAAATCGACGCGATTATCAAAAACCTGGCTGTCCTGAAGAAGAAGACGGCGGTCATCAACAATCTTGAAATGGATCGAAAAAGACCGGTAAAACTTCTCGAGACCATGACGCAGGTGGTTGTTCCGAAACGAATGTGGTTTACCAGCCTTACATCCGGAAATAGAACCGTGGGAATAAACGGGATTGCGCTGGACAATAAAACGATTGCCGATTTTATGACCCGCCTTGAAGGTTCAAAGCTTTTTTCAGCCGTGAACTTAAAAAGTATCAAACAGCAAAACATAAAGAGAGTAAATCTCAATCTGAAAATGTTTGCGATCACCAGCAACAAGGTAGGAGTCAAACAAACTCCTGCAAAGGCAAAGCGAAAGAAATGAGAACCCCGGGCATTTTCACTAATCTCATTGATCCTTTTCTTGAAAAAATCGGAGCGCTGTCAAAGGTTATTCGGGCGCTTATTTCTGTCGGCTTACTCCTTGTTCTGGTCGGGTCTTTCACCTATTTTTCTTATTTCCCGAAATTCAAAGAGATAGAAAAATTGACGAAAACCCATAAAAAGCTTGTAACCCAACTCACCACGGCCAAAAATAAAGCTGCCAAGATCGACATTTACAGGAGCATGATGAGGGATGCGGAAGCAGAGTTCAAAACCGCGTTAAAAGCACTGCCTGATAAAAGAGAGATCCCTTCTCTGTTGACGAGCGTTTCCCGGGTTGGGATCGATTCGGGTTTGGAGTTTCTTCTTTTTCAGCCCCAACCGGAAGTAATGAAAGAATTTTATGCTGAAATTCCCGTATCCATTCAAGTTTCCGGCGGTTATCACAATGTTGCCCTCTTTTTTGACCGGGTTGCCAGGTTGCCCAGGATCGTCAATATAAAAAACATTAGAATGAACCAATCAAAGGGAAGTTTAAAACTGACAACCACCTGTACGGCTGTAACATACAGGTATGTGGAGACTCCCAAGAAGAAGCCTGTAAAAAAGGGAAAAAAAAGAAAGAAAAAATAAGGTGAAATTGAAAAAAGGGCGCAGGTATCCGGGTTTAATGCGCAAAATGACATTAGTGGTTTGTTTTTTACCGCTTCTTTTAAGCTGTGACTATTTGGACAGATCACAACAAAAACCAAAGGTTGTCAGGAAGAAGATCCTCGCCCAAAAGAGTGTCGGGCAGCAAACCAAAAAGGTGGTCCGGCCGAAGAAGACCAATATCTCAAAAAAGAAAAGCGACACAGATGCGACGAAATCGATCGCTTCAGTGTTTGGGCTGGATGACAAAAAGAAACCCTCTCCGGCCAAAGATCTATACAACCCCAAAGGAAAGATCGACCCTTTTTTGCCGCTGTTCAGGGAGGACCCCCTGGCGAAGGCGGCGGCAAAGAAAAAAAGACGCCTCCGCCCACTGACTCCCCTTGAAAAACTGGATTTGAGCCAACTGAGGCTTGTCGGCATCATCCGGGCGCAGAGTGGGAATAAGGCGCTGGTCCAAGAGGCCTCGGGTAAAGGCTATATCATCAAAAAGGGCACACGGCTGGGAAGAAATTCAGGTCAGGTCGTACAGATTTTAAAATCAAAAGTGATTATCGAGGAAGAAGTCGAAGATGTATTGGGTAAAATGACCTTGCGTAAAAAAGAACTGAACCTTCAAAAGCCTCCTGGAGAAAGATAACATGGAAGGTAACATGGGAGTTGTGGGAAGAAATCTTCGCCGAGCCGTCTGTGGAACAATACTGATCGCACTTCTGACAGGATGTGCCACCGGCGCAAAAAAACAGACCCAAAAGGAAATTGAGAAACCAACAGTGCTCAGGCTGATCACCGACATCAGCACGATTGATGGCCCGGAATCGATTCATGTCCTGATCATGGGAAAACCGCTTCTCACTTACAGCGCATTCAAGCAGCCTTCACCTTTGAGCGTTGTCCTTTTCTTTCCGGAAACTGCGCTCGAGAATGTCAAAATCCAACAGGCGGTGGGCAGCAACACCGTTGGTTTAATTCAAGCTTCGGAATTAACCGAGCAGGGACATACAACGAAGATATTGATTTCTTTGAAAAAAGATGTCCCCTATGTCGTCAACCGGGAAAACGGCGGTCTTAGAGTGTCATTTCAAAAAGCACCGATAATTTCGTCTGATATATTGAAACAAGAAGCCAAAACAAAAAAACCGGTTATATTGACAGAAAAGAAAACTGACGCAGAAAAAATAACGGTTGGACCGATGCTTCAATCGGTTGATACAACGTTGTTTGAAAAAGGCATTAAAATTACGGTCATGGCGGATGGTAACATTAGGAATTACAAATCTTTTACCATCGAAAACCCCCCGAGAATTGTCCTTGACATGTTTGATGTCAAGAGCCGGCATAAAAAAGAACAGATCGTTCCTGTGGATACAAAGTGGGTTCGGAACATCCGATATTACGGTTATCCGGACAAGGTCCGGCTGGTGATCGATACGCAAAAAGCGTATCTCTTGTCTTTTGAGGTGAATCCCGCTGAGAAGGGTCTGACAATACATGTGGGTGAAGATACAAACGCCGTTTCCAAACTGGAGAAAAAACAGGAACGTGCACCGCAAGGCAAGATTAAAGAATCCGCATGGGTGAACCGGGTCGATTTTTTAAGCGAGGAAGCCGGAAAGTCAACCGTCATCATCGGAACCACGGCGCCGGTAAAATATGATATAAAAAAATCATCCCCAAAAAGGTTGACACTCACGCTCTTTAACACAAAACTTCCGGACTATCGCAGGCGACCGTTGATAACCACGCGGTTTGAAAGCGCTGTTGACCGAATCACACCGGTCCAGACGCCCGGTAAGACAGACATATCGATGATCACCATGGAGCTTCGCGAACCTGTGCCGTACATGGTCGAGCAGTCGGAAAATCTCATACAGGTCCATTTCGAGGCATCTTCGATCCCGCCCAGGCCCCTTGCCGCAGCCAAATTGTCGCCATGGGAGGCGGTGGTGTCACAGACGGCTGCGGAGACCGAAGTAAAAGAGGTGCAACAAACAACAGCCAAAGAAAAATTCCCGGTGAAAAAGGCCGGCAGATATACCGGAGAAAAGATCGCCCTTAACTTTTATGAAACCGATATCAAAAATGTGCTCCGTATTATCAGAGAGATCAGTGGGGAAAATATCGCCATTGATAAGAATGTCACCGGAAAAGTCACCCTCGCTTTTGACAAACCGGTGCCCTGGGATCAGGTTTTGGATTTGATTTTAAAGATGAATAAACTCGGTATGGTATACGAAGGAAATATCATCCGGATCGCTACACTCAAAACCATTTCCGATGAAAATAAAAGGATGCGGGACAAGTTCAAGGAAGAACCGCTCAGGACTGCATATATTCTGGTCAACTATGCCGACGCACAGAAGGATATATTGCCGCTTCTTAAAGTTAAAGAGGAAGGAGAAGTAAGAGAGGGGGTGAGTTTGAGTGTCGATACCCGGACCAACCAGATCATTATAACCGATGTGCAGAGCCGGATCGATCGTGCCAGGGAAATTGTTAAAAATGTCGACAGAGTAACACCCCAGGTGATCATTGAAGCAAAAATTGTCGAAGCCAATACCAATTTTTCAAGGAGCCTCGGTATCGACTGGTCACTTAATGCCGGACCGATATTTAAAGACTTTTTTGGTGGCTCATTTGAATATGACGTCGGATTTAGCTATCCGGTCGCTTCAACTGGCTCTGTGGGGTTTACGTTCTCCAAAATATTGGGCTCGCCGCTTGATTTGTCTGCAACAATAACTGCGGCTGAAAGCAATAATGAGGCCCGGTTACTTTCTTCTCCAAAAGTGAAAACATCCGACAACGAAGAAGCTCTCATCTCACAAGGGATTAGGCAACCCTACCCGGAGAGGGATGAATCCGGGCTCACCACGGTGGCCTTTATCGATATTCTTCTGGAGCTCAGGGTGACGCCGCACATCACCTCCGACAACCGGATTTCGATGATCATCAATATCAAAAAAGAGGATGCGCTTGAAAATGTGAACATCGGTGGCTCGGAGGTACCGGTGGTGTCGACCAACAAGGCGAGCACAACGCTTCTGGTTGATGATGGGGACACCATCGTAATCGGCGGCATTTTTAAAACCTCGAGAGATAAGTCTGTGACCGGTTTTCCCCTGCTCATGAAAATCCCGATCCTGGGCTGGCTTTTCAAAAGTCAAACAAAGACAAAGGTCGATCGGGAGCTGATCATCTTTATTACACCCAGGATTGTTCCAATGGAACAACGGACCACATAAAACTGATTGTTTTTTTGCAAAGATTTTTTACTATAATATCAATATTGATGCCCATGTAAAAAGGACTTTTTACATGGATTTAAGAATTTAGGGATTCAGGAATTGTGAATTATTATTGATACTTAGCTATTAGGGCATTACGCCAAATTGTGCGCTTTTTGACTTTTTACGAAACCGTCAATTATGGTATGTGTATAAATTATTTGAAGATTTGAGAAAAAAGGCGATATCATGAAATCAAAATATACCCGGTTTGCGATCTTATTTGCACTTTTGGCATCAGTCCCTTTTTATTTTGGGTGTGAATCCGACGTATCAGTCGGGTCGTTAGCACTTACGGTTACCAAAGGCGAGGATGGAATTGTGGCAAACGATAAGGATTTTGCCACCATTGAAGCGACGGTCACCGGTTTTGATGACGTTCCCGGTGGTCTCGGCGCCGAGGTCGACTTTGAAACCACGCTGGGCTATTTTGCAAATGGCCGGCCGGCCATCACCCTTCCAGTAACCGGGTCTGACGGGATAGTGATAACGTATCTTTGGGCCCCCAAAGGAACAGGAACAACAGGTCAATTGGAGGAAATTACCATCGACACGGCTGTTGTCAGTGGTACGGTCGAGGATGCCACCCGGTTTGTTAAGATAAAAATTATAGGATGTGAGGAAGGAAATGACCCTGCCAAAATTGTACTTACCGCCACTCCAGATACAATTCCGGCGGATGGCGAGACATCATCGAAGATCACCGCTACGGTAACCGATTGCGAGGGAGAAGGGGTGTTGGGGACCGATTTAGAGTTTAGAACAGACAAAGGCTTTTTCTCAAATGGCGAAATGAGCATCATTAAAACCACAAGGGCTGAGACCGGCACGGTAGATGCCTTTTTGATCGTTTCAAAAGGCACAAAGCTTGGGCCTGCAAGAATTGAAGTCCGGAGCATGGAGGACCCCAGGATAATTGCTTTGATAACAATTAAGATCGGTGCAAAACCGGCCGGCGTAACGCTGACTGCCAGCCCGACAACTATCCCGGCCGATGGCAAAACCACTTCAACGATTACGGCCACTGTGACAGATTTTCAAGGAACGCCTGTTCCCCCAGGGACTGTTGTTGAGTTTAAAACAACCGCCGGCTTTTTCTCAAACGACTCAAACAGGATCACCGCGACGACAACCGGCACCACCGGTATAGCGGTCGCACACCTTTATGCTCCTATCGGGACCCCACCGCAGTTTGCACAGATTACAGGGAAGTCCAAGGGAGTTTCAGGAACGGTTACCGTGACGATTGAATCACCAGAACCATCACCACCACCACCACCACCGCCAACACCACCGGGTCCCACGGCGAAGATCGTGCTTGTAGCAAATCCCACAACCATACCGCCCGATGCAACGACGATTTCAACCATTACCGCCACATTGACAGATGCCAACCAAGATCCGGTTGCCATTGGCACCAGGATGACGTTTTCCACAACGCTAGGCTTTTTCCCAAACGGCAGCAGGAGCATAACGGTGTCGACAACAGATACAAGTGGCACGGCGACTGTCTTTTTGAGGGCAGCGAAAAAGGGAACCGCAACGATTAAGTGTACTTCTAATGGTGTGATTGCATTGACGATAATTACGGTTAAATAATGAGGGCTGAATCGTGAAAAGGAGCCAAAAATCTTATTGTTTTGGATAAAACCGCAGCAAAGATAACCCGTAGAGGGGTCACCATATCATTTTAATTGTTTTTTTGCTTTTTCAGCCAAAGGGGTATCCGGGTCGATTTCGATGACCTTCTGATAGGCATCCCGCGCTTTTTTATATTTTCCCGACAGGGCATACGACCTGGCCAGGTCGAACTGAAGTTCCGCCAGCCCGGGTTCATATTGAACCGCTTTTTCAAAAACTCCCACCGCCGCAACCGGCCGGCCTGTTGCCAGATAGGTTCGGCCGAGGCCCCGCAACGCAATGATGTATTTGGGTTCTTTCTTCAAGGCGGCAGAATAATATTTTTCTGCCAAACCGTAATCTTTCCTGTTGTAATAGGCCCACCCCAGATTCGAAAGTGGAATGTGGGGTGTGGGATCAAGGAGATCCTCCGCCACCTCCTTTAAAATGGGGATGGCGATGTCCCACTCCTTTTCGACCAAATAGACCGCTGCCAAACTGTTTTTTGCAGCCGCATAGTCGGGTTTTATTTTAATGGCTTTTTTGAATTGCCGGATTGCAAGGTCAAACCTTTCTTTTGCCACATATACCAGCCCCAGATCATATTGCAGAAGGGGATCCTGAGGGTAAATCTGTTCCGCCTTGAGAAACTCCTTTAAGGCTGCCGTGTAGTTTCCCTGAACCATATAACTTTCTCCAAGGTTTCTTAAGGCTTCTTCCTGCCTTTTTTTTTGCACTTTGGGTTTTGTGGCACAGGCGGTCACAAATAACAAAAGGATTAAATTCGAAATCAGATAGCAGCAGATAAGCTTTTTCATTGTTTTATACTCCTCATTGGCTTGCCGTTTTGTCAGGGCCGATTATCAAGATCTCGATATCCTGATCCCTTAAAAATAAAATGATTTCAACATCTAAACGGGCATCGGTCAGAAGTGTTTTCACTTTCAGGGTATTTTTCACCAAAAAGCCCGGTACGGTTAAAGAGACATTGTAGATTTTGGGTCTTTTTGCTCCCAAAAAAACAGGGTCTTCTCTATAATTCCCTCCCAGGGCATCCAGCAATTTGTGAATGGCATTGAGTAAAGTCTCTTCCCTTTTTATCTGGATGATGTCAATACCGGTCTTTTTTATGGCGCGTGCAGCACCGCCGTGGAGATTTCCGAAATCGACCAGCAATGGCTGCCCATCCGGTCTGGTTACCAGGTTTGTGAGGGCGTTGACCTGGGTGCCGGCATAGGGGAAACTGATGGTGATGTCTTCGGAAAATGTATACCCAATGACCGAAGTAAGGTCCTTTATCAGGATTTTACGGTCAGAGAAGCTAAGGTTTGTGATCCCTTCTGTTTTTGGCATATTTTTTTCAGGGAGTGCCTTTGGCGGATCGGAGATTACGCCGCCTAGTATCTCTTTGATGACGATATTGTTCTGCTCCAGGTAGCGGTTTATCGATGGATGGATCCGCTCCTCCGGCCGGTCGATCGGTGTGATGCAGATCCGGGAAGTTGTTTTTCCATCAGCATCTGTCTGCTCTATCAGCCATTTGGTCCGCACTTCCACTTTGATGCCCCCGTCAAAAAAGGAAATCCGGGTGTTTGGAGAAAAAATGTTAATTGCCTCGGAAATAGCGTCCAGAAGTTGTTCCACGGACATTTTGGGGGGTTTGGGAACAATCTTAATCCGTTTCCAAAAGGATCTTACCACGCTGAGGTCCTCATTGGACAAAGATCCTTTCATGGGGAAGAGGATCTTTGTCCCATCTTTGAGAGAGAGAAAAGGAATTTCTGAGATATCAAGCCCCAGGTCATCTTTGTCTTGTCTTGGAAAATAGTAGATCCCTTTTTTGGAAACCGTTGCCTTCAGGAGGGCTGCGGTTTGATCAAGAGGTGCGACAGGCCGGCCGGGTTTTGGAATTGGAGTGGAAGATTTTGATATGACGCCGGTACCTGGATAGAGTGTGCCGATGTCTGCTATTGAAACCAGATTGCCCTTACGGTCAAACAGGGAAAGGTACCACGGTTCATTCCGAATCGCCGGATCCGGCAGCCGGATAACCTGACCGGGGTAAATACGATTCAGATCTTCGATATCCGGGTTGATCAACCGAAACAACTTGGTTCCCTCCTGGTATGACTTTTTTCCGTACCCGTAGAATTTACTGTCGATCAGGCGGAATATAGAATCACCCTTTTGTACTTCATAGGCCGTGGAGTGCGATTCGATTATTTCCTTTACGTTGGTGATAGTCACAAATGGGATGGTAACAATCCCGGTCGATTGCCCGGGCAGGGCATCAGATTTCAATTTTTTTATGGGGATGAAAATGTGCTGACCGGGCAAAATCTTGTCGATGTCCCGGACATGCGGGTTAATCCGTCGAAATATTCTCAAAAACTCTTGGAAATTCTTATAGGCAATCTCCCCTTTTTGTTTAAAAAGCTTTATAAGCGATTCATTCTTTTGAACAATATGGGGGTCACACAGAATGTCCCGCCCCATATCCTGTTTCACAACGTAGGTTTTATATAAAAAAGCGCTATAGACGGGGTCAGGATACCACGGTCCAATTAAAAAGAGTATCACCAGAAACCCGGTTGCAAAATGAAAACGAAATGATTTCATGGGATTTATGCCTTTTCCAGTTCAAGGATCTTTGCTATCTCTTCGGAAATACGGCTGATAAACAGCCTCAATTCGTTTCCCTTCAGTGGTCTTCCCGGTTCCGGAACCTTTTTGAGATCTTTTGGTCGAATAAGTTCAGGCGTGTTAACTAGGTCCGAGTCAGGAAGTATTTCATATTCCGGCGGGAATTTTTTTTCAAAATACATTTCCTGAAAACCCGAAAATTTCAATGCATGTGCAGTGGAATCGACGATGGCGATTTCATTTTTATCAACAATTCCTTTTTGCCTGGCGGCTACGAGTCCGGCGAGAGATTCGCCACCGTGTGTACAGGCAATATGTCCATTATGGTTTGCCATAATCTCCCAGTCCATTATGGCCTGTTCAGGAACATCGACAAAAAAAGTTTTCTGTTTGTCTGCCATGTTGTTATACATATCCACCAGGTGAATCACCCTTGGCATTGAAACCGGGTTGCCGATCATGGCGGCCTGGGCGACACTCGACTTCACGGTCATGGGAACAAATTTTCGTTTTTTCGGATCCGGTTCCAGATAATAGCGGTAAACCGGGTTGGCGTGTTCCGACTGCACCCCTAGTATTTTTGGCAGGGTGCTGATAATGCCGATTTCGTAAAACTTTAAAAATCCACCCATCACAGCCGTGATATTGCCTGCATTGCCGATAGGCAAAACCACGACCTTGTTCTCCATGTCAAATTCAAAATCTTGTGCGATTTCATAGGAATACGATTCCTGCCCCAGGAGTCGCCAAGCATTTTTTGAGTTTAAAAGGGCCACATTGTACGTGTCTGATAAAGCTTCGACCACTTTCATGCAATCGTCAAATACCCCTGGAATTTCAAACACTTTCGCTCCGCTGCCCAATGGCTGGGAAAGCTGTTGTCCCGTTACCTTTTTGTGGGGCAGCAAGACGGCGGATTTAACCCGGGGACTCAGAAAGGACGCATATAACGCTGCTGCTGCGGATGTATCTCCGGTGGATGCGCATATGGCCAACACATCTGAAAGGTGTCCCTTTTGTAACAAAAAATGAATATAGCTTATGGCGCTGGCCATCCCCCGGTCTTTAAAAGACGCACTGGGGTTCTGGCCGTCGTTTTTGAAGTAGAATTGTATGCCTGCACGATCCCGCATAAACGAATTTGCTTCCACAACAGGCGTGTGACCCTCACCCAGATAGACAATGGCGTCGAGGGGCATGATCGGTCCGATAAATTCGTGATACATGTAGATCCCCTTAAGCGCAGGGATCGTCAGCATTTTACGATAATTAAAAATTTGCTGCCATGTTTTTTTTGAGATTTTTTTTAATTGGTCAAATTCGAGATCATAAATCAAAAGCACCTGCCCACAGTCAGGGCAGGTATATAAAAGCGTTTCTATGCCGGATTCCAAACCACAACCCAAACAACGATAAATCAGCTTCCCTTTTTGCTTCGGAAGGAGATAGGGCCGGATATCTTCCGGAAAGTCCTGAAGTATCATGGTTTGATTACTTCCATTTTTCCCATATAAGATTTTAAAACCTCGGGGATGACCACCGATCCGTCCGCCTGCTGATTGTTCTCTAGTATGGCGGCAACCGTACGTCCTACCGCGAGCCCTGATCCGTTCAACGTGTGGACCAATTCCGTACCCTTTTTCCCTTTTCCTCTGAACCGGATGTTCGCACGCCGGGCCTGGAAGCTTTCAAAATTACTACATGAAGAAATTTCCCTGTAAACGGCTTGGGCCGGCATCCAGACTTCAATATCATAAGTTTTTGCCGCTGAGAAGCCCAAGTCTCCTGAACACAGGGTTATAACCTGATAAGGGAGCTTTAAATATTGTAGAATGGTTTCAGCATGACTGAGAAGTATTTCGAGTTCATCGTAGGAAGTTTCCGGCTTGGTGAATTTGACCAGTTCCACTTTGTTGAACTGATGTTGACGGATTAATCCCTTTGTATCTTTTCCATAGGATCCTGCTTCGCTGCGGAAACAGGGGGTATAGGCGGTGTAGTTAATCGGGAGGACATCTTCATCCAGGATCTCATCCTGGTGGATATTGGTAACCGGGACCTCTGCTGTCGGGATCATAAAATAATCCCATCCCTCCAGTTTAAAAAGATCTTTTTCAAACTTCGGGAGTTGACCGGTATTCGTCATGCTTCGTCGATTCACGATAAAGGGAGGAAGAACCTCTTTGTAACCGTGTTCAGTGGTGTGTACATCGAGCATAAAATTAATAAGGGCCCTCTCTAATCTAGCGCCTGCACCGAAATATAGAGGAAAGCGGGCACCTGCTATCTTGGAGGCTCTGTCAAAATCGAAAATGTTGAGCCGGCTCCCTATGCTCCAATGTGGCTGTGGTTTGAAACGTATATTCGGATGCTCACCAACCTGCTTTAAAACCGGGTTATCTGAGCTGTCCTTTCCCGATGGAACCGATGAATGGGGTATATTGGGCAAACCCATGAGGATCTGCTCCATGGCTTCTTCACATTCTGAAAGATTCTTTTCAAGTTGTTTGATCTTTTTTGAAACACCACGCATTTTCTTTAGCAGATCGTCGGCATTTTCATTTTTTTTTTTCATTTCCGCAATCTGATCAGAAACCACATTGCGGTGATGTCTCAATTTTTCAATTTCAAAAAGAAATTCTCCGCGTTTGGCCTCACAACTCTGGAAAGTATCAAGATTACCGGTTTCCCCCCGCATTAAAAGGGCATTTTTCACTTCAAATAAATTTTTTTTAACAAACTTGATTTCAAGCATAACAATACCTATATTTTTTTGAAAATTAGTTTTATTTAATCTGTAAGAATTAACATTCACCCGGTTTTTAGTCAATGATATTTGAAAGTTGACTTTGGTGGTCTATTCCGTCTAGTATAACCACCAAAAACTATTTCTGATGATTTTGGCAGGAGACACCGATGGAAGAAATCCAAGAAAAAAAGAACGACATACGGAATGAAATAAGAAATGTTCTCAATTCACTCTCTGGCAGCGAGCGATTAAAAAAAACCAAAGATATTGAAAATCGATTATTTGAATTTGCCAATTTCCTGGAAGCAAAAATTGCACTTCTCAATCTCGGTAGAGGCAATGAGGTCAGGATGAGGGAAATCATAGAGAGATGTTTCAGTATCAACAAAACCGTTGTTCTCCCAGCCTTTGACATTGAAAAACATGAATTTGAATTGATGAAAGTTGATAATTTAAAAGCAAATTTGAAAACAAGATATAGAGGTATAAAAGAACCCAATAGACGCCTTTGTAAAGTTGTCCCGATTGAGTATATTGATATTGCATTTATTCCCGGTATTGCGTTTGATGAAAAAGGAGGAAGAATCGGATCTGGTGAAGGATATTACGACCGGCTTATTCCAAAACTCCCGAACACCACTCGAAAGGTTTCCCTTGCCTTTGAAGACCAGATTGTTCAGCAGGTACCGATGGAATCCCACGATCGGTACATTGACATCCTCATTACGGAAAAAAGGATCATCTATAAGATCTGATTTATGGATTCAAGATAACCTCTAATTTTTCAAGGTTTTCGAATTCTCCCACAGCGATAACCGTATCCCCCGCCTGAATGGTAGACTCCAGATTATGTAACATTTTGCTTAAAAATCAAGGGCTTTTTGTATTTCTTTTTTAGGGATTTACCAAACCAAGTCCTAAATTCTTGACCCCCCTTCGCTGTTTTGATAGTCAATTTTCAATTATGAAAAAAGAATCCATAAAGTACGAACACCTTCGTGAAAGGATGGTTCAAAAACAAATTGAAGCACGGGGAATCACCGATCCAGGAGTTCTCTCGGCAATGCGAACCGTGCCAAGGCATCTTTTTGTAAGCGAGGCCCTGATGGATCAGGCATATGGTGATTTCCCGCTCCCCATCGGGGACCAGCAGACCATATCTCAACCCTATATTGTGGCTGAAATGACTGGAGCACTTCAACTCACAGATGAGGATCGTGTGCTCGAGATCGGGACAGGATCCGGATATCAGGCGGCAATTCTTGCAAGAATTGCATATCGTGTTTATACCATTGAACGAATACACTCACTATATTTAAAAACGCGAAAGCTTTTTGATAAACTTAACTATCATAATATTGTAACCAAATATTCTGATGGCACGGCCGGATGGAGCGATGAAAGCCCTTTCGATGCCATTATCGTTACCGCGGGCGCCCCTGACATCCCAAAAGTCCTGGTAAATCAGCTGGCTGTTCACGGACGTTTGGTAATACCTGTCGGTGATCAGTATTCACAATCGCTGATAAAACTGTATAAGGATGAAGGCGGTGTCCACGAAACAAATCTGGGTGGGTGCAGGTTTGTCAAACTGGTGGGCGAATATGGATGGAGGGCATAATTGATATTTCGCCGACTTTACGATTGGGTGCTCCTCTGGGCTGAAACGCCATATGGGGCGTTGGCATTATTTCTACTCGCATTGAGCGAGTCTTCTTTTTTCCCGATACCTCCTGATGTTTTGCTCATCGTTCTCTCGATCGGTGCCCCTAAAAAATCGTTTAAATTTGCATTGATTTGTTCAGTTGGGTCGGTGATCGGGGGCTGTATAGGCTATATCATCGGATGGCAGTTTATGTCCGGTATCGGTGAGCGGATAATTACCTTTTACGGTCTGAATCAAAAATTCGATTATATAGGGGAACTCTATAGAGCATACGATGCATGGGCGATCGGTATTGCCGGATTTACACCGATACCCTATAAGGTGTTCACAATTTCGGCAGGTGCGTTTAAGATCAATCTATGGGTGTTTATCGTTGCCTCTGTTGTTTCCCGTTCAGCACGATTTTTTCTGGTGGGCGGGCTCATCTATTTTTTTGGCCCAAAGATTCAGTCTTTTATTGACAACTATTTCAATTTACTCGCTGTTGCATTCATTGTTTTTCTTATAGCCGGATTTGTGGCCATCCGGTATATTTTTTAGAGACCCTAGCTGCATTTTGAGAACCCGCACAAATGGCAGACCAGGCACCCTTCCTCGTGGGCCATAATTCCGCTGCAGTCAGGGCATACGCCCATCATCACTTCGTTTTCGACAATATCTGAATCAGTTAGATTTTTTAGCACCTGTGCAATGGCATCCGGGCAGGAGAGAACCATGCTGCCGTTTTGCCATGAGGGTGAAGGACATCTAATCCCGATGAGCTGTTTTGCGATGGCGTCCACCTTTACACCTGACCGTAAAGCGAGCGAAATAAGACGACCCGCCGCTTCTATTTGAGAGGAGGCACATCCGCCGGTCTTCCCCATCTGAGCAAAAACCTCGCACATCCCCATATCGTCGGAATTTATGGTAACATACAGTTTACCGCATCCGGTTTTCATTCGTTCGGTAATGCCCCGGGTCCGGGTCGGTCTGGGTCTAGGTAGAATTTTTGTACTTTCTTTTTTATCTTCACCGATATTCAGAACTTGCTTACCCCGACTTCCATACCTGTAAATGGTAACGCCTTTACATCCGGTTTCATAGGCGAGTCGATACACCTTTTTAACCTGTTCCGGGGTGGCATCCGCTGGAAAGTTAACTGTCTTTGAAACCGCATTATCTGTATATTTTTGAAACGTAGATTGAATCCGGATATGCCATTCAGGTGCGATGTCATGGGAGGTTCTGAAGCATTTTTTGATATGGTCCGGAATCGTATCGATCGATTGGATAGAACCTGTTTTTACAATTTCACCGGCAAGGGCCTTATTATAGAAGCCCGCCTCTTTGGCCAATTTAACAAACAGTGGATGGGTTTCATAAAGCGTTTTGCCGTCAAGGACATGTCTTTGATGGGCCACGGCAAAAATTGGTTCGATACCACCTGATGTGTCCGCAATGATGCTGATCGTACCGGTTGGTGCGATGGTGGTGGTCGTGGCATTTCGCATATATGGTGTGGAATCATTATCAAATATGCTGCCCTTATAAAATGGAAAGTTCCCTCGTTTTTTAGCGAGGTTTGCAGACGCTTTTCTTGATTCGTGCGAAATAAAGGACATGATTTTTTCAGCCTGGACAACCGCTTTTTCAGAATCATAGGGTATTCCCATTTTTATCAACATATCGGCAAAACCCATTACACCGAGACCGATTTTTCTTGTCCCTTTGCTCATTTCTTCTATGCGTCGCAGGGGATAGTTGTTGATTTCAATAACATTATCAAGGAAGTGAACGGCGTCATGAATCGTTTTTTTAAGCCTGCTCAGATTAATGCTGTTTTTGTCGACCATTTTTGACAGATCGATTGAACCCAATGTGCAGGATTCATATGGCAGCAGCGGCTGTTCCCCACAGGGATTTGTGGCCTCGATATTGCCTAAATGGGGGGTCGGATTTTTTTCATTGATGCGATCGATAAAAACGACTCCAGGTTCTCCGCTCTGCCAGGCGGAAAATACGATCTTATCGAAAATCTTTCTGGCGGAAATCGATCCCTTGGTGTTGGATGTACGGGGATTGATCAGATCATATTGGGATCCTTTTTCCAAAGCACCCATAAACCCCCGGGTTAAGGCGACCGATATATTAAAATTGTTTAATTTTTCGAGATCATTTTTTGACTCAATAAACGCTTCTATGTCAGGGTGATCAACCCGCAACAATCCCATATTCGCCCCTCTCCGGGTCCCGCCCTGCTTGACCGTCTCTGTGGCCGTGTCGAAAACAGACATAAACGAAATTGGGCCGCTTGATATACCTGCTGTTGACAACACAACATCGTTTTGGGGACGAATCTTTGAAAAGGAAAATCCGGTGCCACCGCCGCTTTTATGAATCACGGCGGTGTGCTTTAGGGTCTCAAAGATGCTTTCCATCGAATCTTCGATGGGCAGTACAAAACAGGCGGCAAGTTGCCCGAGCCGCTGCCCTGCATTCATCAGGGTGGGCGAGTTGGGTAAAAACAACCTATTGCTGAGAAGTCTTAAGAATTTTCTCGTTGTTCTATCAACATCGCCGGAGGATTCAAACTTTGCATCTGCTGCGGCAATATTTGTAGCCACCCTTTCAAAGAGGCCCTTCGGCGTCTCCGTTGGTTTTCCATTTTCATCTTTTCTAAGATACCGTTTTTCGATAACGATCTTTGCATTCTTGGAAAGGGATAGAGACATATTTATTTCTCCGTGGTGATTCGGTGAGCGAATAAAACCTTGCGGTTGAGGGCTCACATTTCGATCTACCGGTTTTAAGCTTTGACCGTTGGTAAGATTCTAATCTGAATCCGCTCTAGTGGGGCTGTTTGAATTTTTCTTTAAGCTTCTCAGTGACCACTTGCGGTACCATATCGGAGATATTGCCGCCGAACTTAGCAGCTTCTTTAATTATAGATGAACTAGTAAATATCCATCGGAGTCCTGTCATGAGGAAGACCGATTGAATTTCTCTGTTTAATCGACGGTTCATCATCGCCATCTGAAATTCGTATTCAAAATCCGATACCGCACGCAATCCCCGAAGTATCGCATGGACCTTCCGCTTAGCCGCATAATCGACGAGGAGACCGTCAAAGGTGTCCACTTCAACGTTTGAAAATTTTTTCAAGCTTATTTCAAGCATCTCTGTCCGTTCTTCTACAGAAAAAAGAGAATCCTTTTCGAGATTGACCAGTATTGCCACAATAATTTTATCAAAAATTTTCAATCCTCTTTCAATCATATCCAGATGACCATTGGTGACCGGATCAAATGACCCTGGATATATGGCGATTTTTTCCATTTGAGGCTTCTCCGTTAATAGATTAAGGCGGGTTTCCCCAGAAAATCAGAATGAATGGTCGAAACTATAATTATATCATGAAATTTAAAATTGAAACAAGGGTTTTCCCATATCTTCTCTGGTCAATCATCCTGAATATCGAATTGTTTTCAGAAATCGGTTCCGAAACACTGTGTTCAATAATGATATCGGCCGCTTTTATTAAACAGCGGCTTTGGTGCAAATTGAGCAGCGTCATTTCTGTTTTTTTTTTGTTATAAGGCGGGTCCATCAAGACAAGATCAAACTTCGGTTTAATGGTGCGAATACAATTTAAATTCTTAACAATATCCCATTTAATAACCTTTGTCTTTTCATCGAGGGCACATGAGTGGATGTTCTTTCGAATCATGAAATTGGCGTTCTCATCGTTGTCAATGAATACAGCACCATCAGCACCCCTGCTCAAGGCCTCGATTCCGAGGGCCCCTGTACCGGCAAATAGATCCAGAACCATCGCTTCACGAACGCGATCTCCTAGGATATCAAATATCGACTCCCGAATTCGATCGGCTGTCGGCCGAGTCCGTCTGCCTCGAACCGGTTGCAGTTTCCTGCCTTTAAAATTTCCACCAATGATTCTCAATTTCATGCCACGATAAAATGTTATAACTTAGGATGTAGGATTAAACGTACGAAACGGTGACAAGCGGAAAAAAGACAGGACTTAACGGTTGAGGATTTCATCTATATAACTCTGTTCGACATCGATTGCTTCGGCTGTTTTGGCGAGATTGTTTTTGTTTTGAGAAAGCTTTTTTTTGATAAATGCCATTTCAAAAGCTTTTTTAGCATCCTCGAGGCGATCAATAAAAAACAAATTCGATTCAGATGGCTGTTCCCCTTCACACGAACCCGGATTATACGGATGGGGGATGTCTGAAGCATCAATGGCATCGCTTTGGATCATGATGGCCAATCGTTCCACAAGATTTTTAAGCTCCCTGACATTCCCGGGCCAAGAGTAGTTAACCAGCAATTCCAATGCGTCGTGGTTCATTCTTTTTTTTTGACGCTGATTTTCCTTTGAAAATTCGTCAAGAAAAATTTCTACCAATAGAGGTATATCATCAGGACGATTTCTCAAGGGGGGAACTTCAATCGGTATCACATTCAATCGATAATAAAGATCTTTTCTAAAACGGCCTTTTTCAATTTCTGTTTCAATATCTTTGTTACTGGCAGCTATCACCCTTACATTCACATTCAGTACTCTTCCGCCGCCAATCCTCTGGAATTGCTGCTCCTGTAAGACCCGAAGAAGAATAGCCTGGGTCCTTAAACTCATGTCACTTATTTCATCAAAAAAAAGGGTTCCATTGGTAGCCAATTCAAATTTACCGATCTTTTTGGGGCTTGCCGCTGCAAGCGCCCCTTTTTCATGACCGAAAAGTTCACTTTCGATAAATTTATCAGGAATTGCAGCACAATTTACGTCAATGAGAGGATGATCGACACGCGGGCTTAGGAGATGAATGGATCTTGCAACCAGTTCTTTTCCCGTACCATTCTCCCCGGTGATGAAAATCCATTTATCACTTGGTGCTGCTGCGGCTATCTGCTTTTTTAACTCAAGGATGGCTGAGCTGGTTCCGTTAATTGAGTGCTTCTCTATGGTTTTTTTTCGTAAATATTTATTCTCTTCTTCAAGCCGCCTGAAATTGAGGGCATTGTTAATCGCGACAATAACCTTGTCGATCGAGAGCGGTTTTTCGATAAAGTCGAACGCACCGAGCTTTGTGGCGTTCACTGCAGTTTCTATTGTTCCATGCCCTGTGATGATAATAATCTGTATGTGGGGATTCTCTTTTTTAATTTCGGTCAAGGTTTCGATACCATCTAGGCCAGGCATCCAAATATCAAGTAGAATAAGATCCGGAGATCCGGAACTAACAAGCTGGATTGCTTCATAACCATTTGAAGCTGTTGCAACTTCAAATCCTTCATCAGAGAGAAGGCCACTTAAAGATTTAAGTATAGAAGGTTCGTCATCGACGATTAAAATAGATGGAAACATATGCCAAACTTAAATAATCAGTTATAAAAAATCATCTCCCCGGTTTTGCGGCAACCGGAATGACCGCGGGTTAAAACACAATTCCCACGAATCTGCAATGTAAAATTCATCTATTAAAGAACCCTGCAGCCCTGAATATCGGGATTTTCGCTGCGTTTCGACAAGCTACGGGAAATGCGATCGCTGTTTCGGTTCAAAATTGTGCCATAAGATTCTCAAACCTGGCTTTTGCGGGTTTATCAAAATTGTCAAGTCGGCAGTTCGATAACAAATTTAGCCCCCTGGGGCTGGTTGTCCTGAACGCGGATCCGACCACCGTGATCATCCACAATTGAATTCACTATTGTAAGCCCTAATCCCATGCCTGATTTTTTAGTTGAAAAATTGGGTTCAAAAAGACGGGTCTTATCATCATCGGGAATACCGGGTCCGTTATCTGCAATTTCTATCTGGATCAGTTTTAAAATGGGATCATCGGTTAATGTGATGGAAATACGGCCTTGTTCTTTTAAGGCTGCGATGGCATTTTCGATCAGATTGATCATCGCTTGCTTTATCTGCTGACGGTCAAGGTTCATACGGGGAATGTTATCTGGCATGGTGATTTCAAAATGAATATTATTATAGCTCTCTTGATAGAGTGCGACCGTCTCTTCGATGATGGGAAGCAAATTACAGGGTTGGGGGCTTGCTGTGGGAAAGCGGGCGAAGGATGAAAATTCGTTTACCAGATTCCGAATTAAATCAACATGATCAATTATCGTCTTGGTGCAGTCATCAAATACCTCGTCACTCACCTGATCGGAATATTTTCGCTTCAACCGCTGGGCCGAGAGCGCTATGGGGGTTAACGGGTTTTTCACTTCATGTGCAATCCTGCGTGCAACCTCCCGCCAAGCCGCCATCCGCTGGGCTTTTTCTATTTCGGTCAGATCGTCGAATACCATGACGATTCCCATATGCTTTCCGGCCTCGTCGCTGATGGCGGTGATGTGTACCAAAAAACTTCGGGATCTTCCGTCTATGCTCAATCTGAAAGGGAGTTCAACCGTATCTCGCCGGGAACTCATAAGATTTTTCATTGTTTCCTTTGCAAGGTTTAAATGCTGTTCATTAAGAAGGTTTTGATAGCTTTTATTTAAAATCTCCTTGGGTGTTAGATTGAGCATCTTCTCGGCGGATGTGTTGATTGAGGTGATAAGGCCGTCTGCATCAAGTGTAATAACACCTGCGGAAACATTTTTTAGGACAATTTCCGTGTATCGTCGTTTCTCTTCGATCTCGATATTTTGGCGTTGTAACATTCGGGCAGATAGCTCCAGCTGCTCTCTCCCGACTCGCAGATCGCTTGTCATTTTGTTAAATGAATCAACTAGGATCCCGATTTCATCATCAGCAGTCGAACCGATGCTAAACCCCAAATCTCCCTCAGCAACCCTTCTTGTACCATCAGCCAGCTCCATGATAGGTATGGTGATCGATTTTGCCTGATGAAAGCCAAACCAAATGGCGCAAAACATCACCAGCAATGCTACAATGGAGAGCGTGATGTAATAGGTGATCTTAATTGGTTTTTTTAGAAGCTTTATCTGCTGATATTCCTCATATCCTTTTGAAATGGATGCCATGTTGCTTAAGAGATCCGGCGGGACCAGATTGGTCAACACCACAAAAGCATCGATGTCTTTTTTTTGGGCGCCAAAGGGAACAGTACCGATGGTTCTTATCAATTCTCCGGTGGGGATCACTTCGGTAACGCTGATGGCGCCGTCCGCCCCTTTTTCTCTTTGAAGATTGTCAGCGGAAACAACCTTTAAATATTCGTTTTCCAATTCCGGGGCGAGGGCAAGTGTAAGCCGTTTTGAATTGATAGAATAAATTTCTACTGCAAGGAGGTTAAACGCTCGCTGGACGACTTGAATATAGTGGGAAAGGGCCTTTTTTTTTTTTGGATCCAGCAGTTTTTTTGTATTCACCTGGTATGCGATTCTTTTAAGAAAAAAGCTATTATTATCCGCAACATGGTTATATAAACTTCTTCCTACTTGTATTGAGTTTTCGAGAGCCTGTTCTACGGGGACATTGAACCAAAACTCGATACTGGTGGTAATGAAATTAATGGAAAAGAAAAACAGCACGCTCGTTGGCAAAAGAGTGAGGGCGATGAAAGCGATAACGAGTCGCGTGCGGAGCCTGGCGCCCAGCACTTTTCGTTTCCGATCATAGAGGAGCTTTACAAGGTTTCTCAAAACAAGAAAAATCAATAAAAGCAGTAACAGCAAGTTAATGTTGATCAGAATAAACATCAACGTTGTATTTGAAATGGGAAAGTCAGATCCAAAACGGAGGATCCTGGTTTCAGCAAAAGTGATAAGGCCCACGACCACGACGATAACCGCAATAAGGATGATTTCGCGTTTCCGTTTCCTTCGCTCTTTGTCCGAAAGAGAAGATGGGTTTTTTTTGCGCCTGTTAGTTTTCATCGGTTAATGTCGGAAAGTCGATGACTGAAGTATGGCTCGCTTTTTCTAATTTCAGCTGTCCATCGATGAAGATCAGTAGATGAAATCGATTGTATACCAATCGGTTTCAAAATCCCAAAGAGAAACAAAAAATAGGACATAATGCAGGTAGAGAGGAAGCGTCAGTTTACTAAGTTCGGCCTTTGCCCTAATTTGATACTGCATGCCTTTTTTCAGCTTGTATAACGGAAGAATTTTTAAGCTGTCAATTTCGGTCATCAGTTTCTGTGCTTCCCTGAACGATTGGGTAATTTGGGCCTCTCCATTCTCCCAAGATCTTTTGACACTATATTCCTTCTTAATATTGTTATATTTTATGGTATGGGTGATGGTGATATCGGCGATCTTCTTGTCGAACCAAAAATTGCGATTCAGATAGAGGGCAATAAAAAATGAAAAAGTGGTGAAAACTCCGCTTAAAATCGCATCTTTCGTTTTTTCCCTGAATGCTCCCTCAACATTAAGGTAAAGAAGGAGGTCATCACGTGTATTTGTAACAATTATGTTTGTGAGCTTTGCTTCCTGGGCGAAAACCAAATTCTGGAATAAAAAAAGGAGTCCAACTAAAATTGCACCTATTTTTTGGCGGGATATGGAGGCCATTTATATATGGATGTGTTTATAATTGTTAGCTGTGGGGCTGGTTATTTTAGAAAAAACCTAAAAAACCGGTAAGCGTTTTCTCTTGCCACACCATACCGAATGTCTTTTCAGATGGCAAGCTATTTTGATTAAGTACGGGAGAGGTCATCCATATCCTGAATTGCGCGGGTCTCCCATGATTCCTTTTGGTTAATGAATTCTCTAAGGAAGGCATGGTTGAAAGAATGACCGGATTTATTCAAGATGACATGGCCTATAATCGGCAGACCGAGGAGGGAAAAGTCACCGATGCAGTCAAGGATTTTATGACGCACAAACTCATTCGGATAGCGCAGACCGCCACTATTTATAATTGCGTCCTTATCGATGACGACAGCATTATCGAGGGATCCTCCCTTAGCGAAACCATAAGATTTTAGGTATTCTATTTCATTTAAAAAACCAAAGGTTCTGGCACTGCATATATCTTTTTTAAACACTTCGTCGGACACATTTATTGTATAGGACTGATATTTAATTAAGGGATGATCAAAGGAGATGGTACAGCTGATTTTAAAAGTTGAAGAGGGGTACATGCCGACAGATTTATCACCTTCCTTTATTTCAACCGGTTTTTTTACCACAAAAAAATACTTTGGCCCGATTTGCTCAGTTATTCCGGTTTTTAAAATTGCTGAAGTAAAAGGGCTGGCGCTACCGTCCATTATCGGCACCTCATAGGCATCAATCTCAACCAGGGCATTGTCGATTGAAAGGCCTGAAAAACTGGCCATGAGATGTTCTATTGTTGAGACGATAAATCCGTCATACCCAATGACAGTGGCAAGGCTGGTGTCCACCACCATATTAAAACGAGCCGATATGCAGGCACTATTCGGAAGGTCTGTTCTTTTGAATTTGATGCCATGGTTGAGGGGCGCCGGTTTAATGGTCAAATTTACTTTTTTGCCGGAGTGAACACCGACACCGGAACAAAAGACAGGCTTTGCAACTGTTCTTTGATTATAATACATATTGGTAAAAGGTGAATTTTAAAAACATAAATGGCGCATTAAAATATGTATCCAGTGAGATTTTTTCTAAATCATGATTTTGCCGGTTTCTTCATTAACACAGAATTGCAGATAACACAACTCTAGTCTGAAACAGGTTGTTTTTTCAACTCGGGCTTTATAAAATCGAAGGGGACAGAGATGATAAGGCGGTTGTTCGGCATAAAACAATTGCTTTAAATTGAAATAAAAAGGGGAAACGCTTTGATAGCAAAGATATTAAGCAGCGCGGTTATCGGAATTGATGCGTTTATCATCGAGGTCGAGGTGGATATCGCCCATGGACTGCCTGCTTTTACCACGGTCGGTCTTCCAGAGGCTTCCGTGAAAGAGAGTAAAGAGCGGGTGAAGACAGCCATAAGCAATTCAGGTTATACTTTTCCCGATGACAGAATCACTGTTAATTTGGCTCCTGCCAATATTAAAAAAGAAGGAACCGGGTTTGACCTGCCGATCGCTTTGGGAATATTGGCTGCAACCGGAATCATATCACAAAAAATCACTTCCAAATACCTGATCCTGGGTGAGCTTTCACTGGATGGCCGAATCAAATCCGTAAACGGCTCACTTCCCATGGCCCTTGCCGCAAAAAAAGCCGGTTATCAAGGAATTATTGTTCCATATGACAATAGACGGGAAGCGTCTGTCGTAGATGGAATTTCGGTCCATCCTGTAAAAACCTTGTCACAAGTCGTCGACTTTTTTCGTGGTTTTGTCCATATAGAGCCGGAAAAAGCAGATATTTCGGCGATTTTTGAGTTCGACGACACATCCGAGGCGGACTTTTCAGAGGTCATGGGGCAAGAGCATGTAAAGCGGGCCTTAGAAATTGCCGCTGCCGGTGGGCACAACCTGATCATGATCGGTCCACCGGGTTCTGGAAAGACCATGTTGGCACGACGACTCCCTTCCATACTTCCGCCGTTAACATTTGATGAAGCCATCGAGATCACAAAAATATTCAGTGTGGTTGGGATGCTGTCAAGCGACCAGGCGCTGATCACCAGAAGAACTTTCAGGTCTCCGCATCACACCATTTCAGACGCCGGTTTAATCGGCGGGGGCCATATTCCAAGACCTGGTGAAGTCAGCCTGGCCCACAACGGGATCCTTTTTTTGGACGAACTTTCCGAGTATAAAAAACATGTCCTGGAGGTGCTTCGCCAACCTTTGGAAGATCGGCATGTCACCATTTCGAGGGCAGCATCAACCCTGACCTATCCCTCAAATTTTATGCTGATCGCAGCCATGAATCCATGTCCCTGCGGATATCTTTCTGATCCAAAGCATGCGTGCAGATGCACCCATTCACAAATCCATAGGTATCGATCAAAAATATCGGGTCCACTGCTGGATCGAATCGACATTCATGTGGAGGTGCCGGCGGTTCCCTTCAGAGATCTGAAGGGAGAAATTAAAACAGAATCGTCGGCAGAGATAAGAACGCGCGTGTTAATGGCAAGAGAGGTTCAGTCTGCTAGATTTTCAAGAACAAAGATTTATTGTAATGCCCAAATGAGCAGCCGCCATATCAAAAAACATTGCCACATTGATGATGACTCAAGCAGCCTTCTGGAATCTGCCATCGACAAACTGGGGATCTCGGCCCGGGCCTATAATCGCATCTTGAAAATTGCCCGCACCATAGCCGACCTTGAAAAAGAGCCCGATATCAAAGTGGACCATATCTCCGAGGCTATTCAGTACCGCAATCTGGATCGGGGGGGCCAGTATAAATAAATGAATAGGAAAAAATTTTATTTACCCCACACCAGATGCGGAACCGTGCCCCATTTGGGGTGCGAAACTTGAGTACATTACACCAAAAGAATGGAGCAAATCCGGTGATTGCAGAATTAAGACATCGGATCATAAGGGGAGGAATGGAAACATGAAGACATTGTGCCTGGGAGGTGCAGGTAAAATCTGTCGTGAATCGGTTTATGATATCGTACAGTATTCTGATTACGATAAGATTACCATCGCCGATGTAAATGAAGAGGCAGGTCTTGAAGTGGTTGCCTGGCTTGATGATCCCCGTGTCGATTTCATTAAGGCCGATGTATATGACAGAGAAAAGACTGTCAATCTGATGAAAAAATACGATATCGTCCTGGATGGTACAACCATATCCATGAACGATCACACGACATCTCTTATTTTCGAATCCGGAGTTCACGGGATCAATCTGAACGGGTGTAGCTCGGAATGGGATTTTGATAAAAGGTTCAAAGAAATAGGAAAGACCTTTGTACCAGGTGTAGGGATGACGCCGGGTATTACCAACCTGATGACAAAGTACGCTGCCGACAGGCTGGATACCGTTGATACGATACGTATCAGCCACGGTGCGTTTAGACCCATCGCCTTCTCTCCCTCAATCGCAGAGACAACCCGTATCGAGTATGATCCAAATCTAGAGACCCGTCTAGTTTATGAGGACGGAAAACTCGTTCAGGTCCCACCATTTGCCAGGCCTCGAGACATCGAATTGCCGGAGCCTTTTGGCACCCTTCCCCAGTATATCATACCCCATGCGGAGACTCTGACCCTCGGGAAATCTCTGGCGGACAAGAATATCCGCTTGATAGAAGTTCGCGGAACGTGGCCCCCAAAAAACATGCGGCTGATAAGGGAACTCTATGACTGGGGGTTCCTGCGTAACGACAAGGTAAGGATCGGGGATAGCGAGGTGGGCGTCCTCGATGTCATTTCCAGCTACCTTATTCAATCTGAAGAAGGTCAGAAAACCGATCTATACGGTTATGCGCTCCACGTGGAAGTAACCGGAATAAAGGAGGAAAGGCTCGTTCAATACATTCTGACCCACACCCATCCGAAATCGGACGGTTCTGTGGAAGGATGGGAAGAACTGCGTGCGTATACCCGGTGTGTAGGTATACCAATGGGCATAGGGGCGCAGATGATCAGCAAAGGGCTGGTGAAGGGTACCGGTGTGATCGCCCCGGAGCTTGCTTTTAGTCCTGAAGAAATGTTCGCCGAACTTGAGAAGCGGGACATATTCGTTCATAAGCAGGTTAATGTTTTAACGGAAAAGGGAAAAACCTGATTCACACCTTCTCGTCCATCCGTTTATGTTCCTTTTCAATACGGTTGGTTGAACGGCAATCTTTATAAAAATGCTTTACAGAATATCTGCTGATTTAGTCCTAATTATACATTTAATCTTCATTATATTTGTTGTAATTGGTGGATTTTTCTTGCTGAAAAACAAAAAATGGATGATCATCCATTTGCCTGCAATTGTTTGGGCGATAATTTTAGAGATCAAAGGCTGGATATGTCCCCTTACACCAATAGAAAATTGGCTTAGGGCAAGAGGAGGGCAGGAGATATATAATCAAGGCTTTATTGAGCATTATTTGATTCCAATTATTTATCCCGATAAATTAACAAGAAGATTTCAAATCATTTTGGCTTGCTTAGTAATTGTTATTAATGCCGCCTTATATTTATGGGTTTATCGAAAGACCTGCCTAAAGGTTAAATTGAACCTGTTCAATATAAGACGTTGAGTACGTGCTCCATTTTCCGGTTTTGTTATGTTCGTAAAGGATATCCAGATTCTTAAGATGCGAGGAATGTGTCTATTAATACAATATTCCTGATTATCAAAACGCGAGCAATGCCAAATACATTCCTCGAAAATCAAAGAAAAGCCTTTCCAACCCCGATATTTCATCTTTGGACCCTCAATTTTAATTTTATATTGACATTTGAGAGAAAATTTGGCAGAAAGAATAAAAAATATCATTAGCAAGGTGCAGATTTCTTGATGCACCGCACTTGTGAAGGTATAGGCAAACCATCCTCGCCATAGCGATCCAGTGACGAGACCTTTGCAAAACTCCACTTTTTGCCCAATTGAGCGCTATGGTTGCGCCTGGCGGCTTAAGGACATCACACTAACGTGTCAGCGTCATGCTCAAATTTCAACCCTCCAGAGGCGGATAAAGCCTCGAAATACTCAATGTATTCTTGTGGTTAATCCGTCTGAGGCGGATCGCCTTCCTTGAATTTGGGCAAAAATCAGCCTTTTTCAAAGGGCTCATGATACAGTTGAGATTGTCGCCATCAATCTGCATCTGATGTCACACTGGTATTCCACACTATGGCTGTCCGAAAAGATCTATTGTATTTTCTCGACGTATTACAAAAAGCAGCACGATCAAATGGAAGTAAATTTTAAGCTTTTTTTGCAATGTTAATGTTAAAAGGAGGTGATGCAAATTTAACTCGGTGCGCTACTTTTGAAATCATTAAAAAGGAGGAAGTCTAAATGAAAACAGAAAAACATCTAAAAATTTCTCTAAAAAATGCCGCGTTTGTTGCATGCACGGTTTTTATTTTATCCTTGGTGATCGGCTCTGTGGCGACGGCGGCACAGGGGCCCACGGTGGCAGATCCCAAGGGCATTAAGACCGACTATCCCCAACAGCTCGAATTAGACAAATTCGAAAAACAGACCGGTAAGAAGCTTAAATTCAATGAAAATCCTATGTTTGCCGAAAAAGTGAAGAAAGGTGAACTACCGGCGGTGGAGAAACGGCTGCCGGAAGAACCGCTAGTGGTAATGCCCTATGATGAAATAGGTAAATACGGGGGCAAACTGCGGGGAATCTGTATTGCCTATGAGTCGGGCACATCGGAAGTCCTGGCCTGGCGCCATGCCAACATCGTCCGATTCAGTGATGACGTGCGCACCATCGTCCCCAATGTGGCCCGGTCATGGAAATGGAACGATAATTATACCGAGATTACCTTCACTTTGCGTAAAGGTCATCGCTGGTCCGACGGCGCGCCTTTTACGACCGATGATGTGGTCTTTTATATGAACGACATCATCCTGAACAAAGAGATCCACAAGGCCACACCGTCTCCGTGGGGACCCGTGGGAGCTAGTGTCGAAAAAATCGATGCGGTTACGGTCAAATTCATGTTTAAAAAGCCGTATACGGGTTTGCTTTATTATCTCGGAGGTGGTGGGTCTTATTTTGATCTCTGGGCGCCCAAGCATTTTCTCAAACAATACCATATCAAGTACAACCCCAACGCCGACGAGGAAGCCAAAAAGAACGGCTACGACAACTGGGTGCAGCAGTTTGGCGTCTACTGGAACAAATGGAAGGATGCTATTATCGCCAGCCCTCACGGGTTGAAGGTGCCCACCCTTGAAAGCCACGTCATGACGAAAATTAACACCCAACGCCGTGTCTTTGTCGCCAACCCCTATTACTTCAAGATAGATACGGCCGGCAACCAGTTGCCATACATCGATACCCATCATGAACGCTTTCTAGAAAAGCAGCTGTGGCCGCTTGAAATTATGAACGGCAATGTCGATCAGAAATCCCAGAATATGCCGATAGACATCTATCCGACCTTAAAAGAAAATGAAACCAAGGGGAATTATACGCTGCAGCTTCCTCCCGGCATGGCGGGCCCGACCTTTATTTTCAATCAGACAGATAAGGATCCGGTACTCAGAAAAATCTATGGCGACGTGCGCTTCCGCTATGCCATGTCGCTTGCCATTAATCGTGATGAAATCAATGAGGCCCTTTTCCTCGGGCTTACCACACCGGAACAGGCCCTTCCACAAAATGTGCCGTTTGTGACCGATGCAGACAAACAATTCATGGCTGCGTATGATCCCCAAGGCGCCAATAAATATTTGGACGAGATGGGCTTGAAACGCGGTTCGGACGGCATGCGTCTACGGTCTGACGGCAAAAAGCTAACCATCCTGTGGGAATATACGCTGCAATATGTCTGGTCACCTGAATTTCCCGCTCTGATCGCTGATTACTGGCGGGCGGTCGGTGTCAACGTTCTTCTCAAGGAAGTGACCACTCAGCTCACGCGTGACAAACAGAAGTCCAACACCCTGGATATCACGAGTGAATGGATGCCGCCCTATGAACCGACTTTGCTATCACAACCGGAAAACTTTGTTCCGCCATACTCTTCAGCCTGGCCGATTATGGGAATGCCGTGGCTGGACTGGAGGAGCAGTGGTGGTAAAAGCGGTGAGGAACCGCCGGACTGGGTGAAACGCCTGTGGGAGATTGCGGACGAATGGGTCACCCTTGTGCCCGGATCTCCAAGGTATATGGAGCTCGGCAAAGAGATGATTAAGATCAACCAGGACAATCTGTCCGTCATCGGCACCCTGAGCAACGTACCGTTGATAACTGTGGTTTCAAACAGACTGGGCAATGTACCCCAGTGGACCGTCAACACTTACTACTATGGTTACTCTTATCCCTATCGGGCTGACCAGTGGTACTTTAAATAAAGACATGGGGTTAACCCGGATAAACCGGAAAAATGGCACCAAGGCACAAAGCAAAACTGTTCGTAAAAATTAATCTTTGTGCTTTGGTGTCTTGGTGACGAAAATGTTTTTAGACGGCAAATCACAAATCTCAATAACCAAATATCAAACAAATTCCAATTTCCAATTACAAAATGACCCAAACAACTCTGTTTCGATATTGGTTTTTGGCTTTTGTTTGAGATTTGTAATTTGAGATTTCTCTCATGTACCATCCACCCAAATTCTTAGCCTGACGGCTATGGGCCAGGGCGGGCTTGAACCTTTGAACCCGTGAACGGCTACGAATCGCCTAAGTTGAGGAAACGGTAAATGCTTAATTTGAT
>DRHF01000402.1 GCA_011049715.1 Desulfobacterales bacterium | reverse complement strand
TTTCAAAAAGGTATGGTGAAAATTTCCTCAAAGGGGTTCAAAAGCGCAACCTATCCCTTGGAACACGCCCCCTTTGATCATCCGCTTGGTCTGATGTTTGCGATTGCATCCTACTTCAATGCAGAGGGGATCCACATCAATATCGAATCTTCGTCTCCCCCAAAAAGTGCTCTGGGCGGCTCATCGGCAGCCGCAGTAGCGCTAATTGCCGCATTTTCAGAGGCTTACAAGAAAATGGGGGCGGCCCTTCTTCCGCGGTCAGAGATTGTGTCACTGGCCTATGCAGTGGAACAAAGCGTAGCGGGCGTACCCTGCGGTCTTCAGGATCAACTTGCAGCTGTTTATGGCGGGGTGAATGCGTGGTTTTGGCAAGGAGAGGTAAAAGGATCCCTTTATAAGCGGAAGATTGTCATAAAAAAAAAATCCCATATCGATTTTGCCCGGCATCTCCTTTTGGCATACTGTGGCATACCCCATAAATCAGAACAGATTAACAGCCGGTGGATCCGACAGTTTGTCTCAGGGAAGCACAGGAATTATTGGTATGAAATTATAGAATGTGTCAAAACTTTTGTTAATTCCCTTTCTGATGGAAATTATGAGACTGCTTTGGTGTCGATGAACCGGGAGACAGCGTTGAGACGAAGGATGACCCCTGAGGTCCTCGACGAGATGGGGAAAAAACTGATTGCTGTTGCTTTGGAAGGCCAATGCGGTGCTAGATTTACCGGAGCAGGAGGGGGAGGGTGCCTTTGGGCATTGGGGGAAAAGATTAAAATCGACCGATTAAGAAACGATTGGAAAAATATCCTTGGATCCAGGAGAGACGCCCGTCTGCTCCAGATCGATATAGATTCAAAGGGGGTAAGAAAAGAAAAATGAATTTTCAGGAAGTGATAATGACACTGAACAGGTATTGGATGCGTAAAGGGTGCGTTCTGGTTCAACCCTATGATATGGAAGTGGGCGCCGGTACCTTTCACCCGGCAACTTTTCTCAGATCGCTGGGTCCGGAACCCTGGAACGTTGCATATGTTCAGCCGTCCCGGCGACCAACCGACGGCCGATATGGAGAAAATCCCAACCGGCTTCAGCATTACTACCAATATCAGGTGATCCTCAAACCTTCTCCACCCAATATTCAAAAGCTTTTTCTTCAAAGCCTCAAAGTTCTCGGTATCGATCCTGAAGAACATGATATCCGGTTTGTTGAAGATGACTGGGAATCTCCTACTCTGGGTGCTTCAGGTCTGGGATGGGAGGTTTGGTTGGACGGTATGGAAATCACACAGTTTACGTATTTTCAGTTGGCCGGAAGTATCGAGCTCCATCCAATTTCCGTCGAACTTACCTATGGCCTGGAGCGGATAACCATGTACCTTCAGGGGATCGATAGTGTTTATGATTTGAAATGGAACGACAGTATTACTTACGGAGATATCCATCATAAGCAGGAAGTGGAACAATCAACCTATAACTTTGAACTGGCGGATGTAGATATGCTTCTGGCTCTTTTTAATACATACGAAAAGGAAGCTACCCGGGTGATACAGGCTTCAATGGTTCTGCCGGCGTATGAATACTGTTTGAAATGTTCGCATACATTTAACCTGCTGGATGCCCGCGGTGCAATCAGTGTCACAGAGAGAACCGGCTATATCGCCCGGATCAGAAATCTGGCCCGTGCGTGTGCAGAAGGATATCTGGAACAGAGAGAAACATTGGGTTTTCCGCTATCTAAAAACTCGTAATATCTATTAGAGGTGTACATGAAAACACTGTTGCTTGAAATAGGAACAGAGGAGATACCAGCAGGCTACATCGCACCCGCCCTGGAAGCGCTATCATTACATTTGCTGCAAAAAATGACCGGCGCCCACATTGACCATGGTGTCGCGAGAACATTTGGAACCCCCAGACGGCTTGCGGTAACTGTCGAAAATGTTGCGGATAGACAAAGGTCTTTAACAGATGAGATCATCGGGCCTCCGGCAAGAATCGGGTTCGATGAAAACGGCCAACCCACCCTGGCGGCAAAGAAATTTGCAGAAAAAACAGGAAGTTCATTAAAAACCCTAAAAATTAAAAAGACGGATAGGGGCCTCTATTTGTCTGTTAAAAAAACAGAAAAAGGATCGGCAACCCGTACACTTCTTCAGACCATCTTGCCGGAGGTCATTCTGTCAACGCCCTTTCCCAAAACCATGCGGTGGGGGAGTCTCTCTGTTTCATTCGCAAGACCGATCCATTCGATCCTGGCACTCCTCGGGGGTCAGATAGTTCCATTTGTTATGGCAGGTATTAAGAGTAACAGGTATGCTTATGGGCACAGTTTCATGCATCCATCCCGAATCAAGGTTTCTCATCCCGGCACATATGTTCAACAACTGCGCAAGGCATTCGTTTTGGTAGATGGAAAGGAACGGCGGGAAAGGGTTGAGGATGAAATCGAAACGGTTGCAAAGGATCTTGGTGGAAAAGTGTTAACCGATGGTGCGCTTGTGGATACTGTCAACAACCTGGTGGAGTATCCGGTTGCTGTAGCAGGGACATTTGAAGAAGATTTTCTTGAACTCCCCCGGGAGATACTCATTACCGCCATGCGGGAACATCAAAAATATTTTGTCCTGACAGATGAAAACAAAAACCTGATGCCGTGTTTTATTGCAATGAACAATACCGTCGTAAAAGACAGGGATCTCTCCGGAAAAGGGCACGAAAGAGTGATCCGGGCTCGACTGAAAGATGCGCAATTTTTTTACCAAAGCGATCTGGAAGTCTCTTTTAATGTTTGGATCGAAAAATTGAAAAAGGTTCTCTTTCAGGCCAGGCTGGGATCGATGTATGAAAAGGTCATGCGGATTCAAGAACTTGGAGCATTTTTGGCCGATGCAGGGAAGTATGGCTCAGAGATAAAGGAACAGGTGATGCGGGCGGCCCTTTTGTGCAAGGCTGATCTCGTCAGTCAGGTGGCCGTAGAATTCCCGAAACTCCAGGGGGTTATGGGACGGATCTACGCGACGGTTGTTGGGGAACCTCCCCTTGTGGCGACAGCGATCGAAGAGCATTACCGGCCCACTTACTCCGGTGGTCCGCTCCCTAAAACCATGACCGGCGCGATATTAAGTATTGCCGATAAAATCGATTCTATTTGTGGCTGTTTCTGTGTTGGACTTGCCCCTACCGGTGCATCCGATCCTTACGCACTCCGTCGCCAGGGGATCGGGATCGCTCAGATCATGCTTGATAAGAAAATGCCCTTTTCAATAAAAGAGATGATCGGAAAAGGCCTAGGGCTTTTTGAAGAAAAGAAAACGGATGATAAAAAAGAGACCAGCCAAAAGATTTATGCTTTTTTAAAGCGCCGGATGGCCCATCTCCTCTCTGAAGAAGGATTCTCAAAAGATGTCATTGCAGCGGTTATACATGTCTCGGTAGATCATGTGCCGGAGGTCTGGAAGCGGGTGCGGGCGCTGCAACAACTCAGATCCGCTCCTGACTTTGAACCCCTTGCCATCGCTTTTAAGCGTGTGGTTAATATCATAAAACAGGCGGGCCGGGTTGAAACAACCGATGTTGATGAAAAACAGTTTCAGCACGCGTGCGAGTCCGACCTATACAACGCCTATAAAAAGGTTCAAAAAAGGGTCGGAGAAAACCTAAAAAGGGGAGATTTTAGTCAGGCGCTTCTGGATATTGCTGGTTTGCGCAAGCCGGTGGATGCTTTTTTTGACGGAGTTATGGTCATGGCTGAAGATATAAAAATACGCCATAACCGTCTTGCGGTGTTGGGACGAATTGCTGCTTTATTTGAAATGTTTGCAGATTTTTCCAAAATTTCAGCCTAATCTCCTTTAAATTCCACCTGTTTATTGATACTATAAGATTTTTGGTTATAAAGGAACGATAAAGGGATATTTGAACCCGAAAAGCGGAGATATCCCCGGCAGCTCATCGATCAAATCTCAGTTTCCACCACCAGGACCTACTGGAATCTTTAAACGCATTTGAAGGGGCATCCTGATGAACCGGTTTGCCTATCGCACAACTGGTCTTGCCATAAAAGCACTTTCATTCCTTTCAAGGGCAAGAATCAATATCCATGGAAAGGAGAATATTCCTGAAGGCGCTCTCATTTTTGTCAGTAATCATTTCACCCGGGTTGAGACACTCCTTCTCCCCTATTATCTCAATAGGCTTACACATTTACCGGTCTGGTCCCTAGCGGACTACAGTCTGTTTAAAACCTATCTTGGTCGGTTTCTCGATAAGATCGGCGCTGTCTCCACAAAAAATCCGGACCGGGATCTATTGATCGTAAAAAGTCTTCTGACCGGAGAGGCCGCATGGATCATTTTTCCTGAAGGCCACATGGTGAAAAGCAAAAAGATCGTTGAAAGGGGGCGTTTTATGGTCTCATTTGCCGATGGCAGACGTCCCCCCCATACCGGTGCTGCGACTTTGGCGCTTCGAACCGAATTTTACCGGAAACGGTTGTTTAAACTGTCAAAGGAGTTTCCCGAGGAGGCAAAGCGGTTGATGGACCTTTTCAAGATAGATGCCATCGAGTCTTTGCTGGATAAAAATACCTACATTGTGCCGGTCAATGTTACCTATTATCCGATCAGAGCCGAGGAAAATATTCTGAGTCAATTGGCCATGAATTTGGTGGAAGAAATCCCCGAACGCGTAATCGAAGAAATTATGACCGAAGGAACGATGTTCCTAACCGGAGTCGATGCAGACATCCGGTTTGGCAAGCCGATTGCCGTATCGAATTTTCTCAAAAAAATTGCCATCGACAACGATATGTCAGCCAGACGGGAAATCAATTTTGATGATCCGATCCCATCAAAGCAGATCATGCGAAAAGTCGCCCTGGGTCTGATGAATCGTTACATTTCGGATATCTACAAGATGACGACCCTCAACTATGATCACCTTTTTGCTAGCATGCTCAAACAGATCCCCGGCGCACGGATGAATGAGGGAGGTTTGAGACGGAAGGTCTACCTTGCGGCAGATTTCATCAAAAAGAAAAATATGCCGATTCACCGGCATTTTAACGGCGATCAGACTCCTCTTCTGATCGACGATCGGTTTGATATATACAGGGATTTTATCACCCTGGCAGTGGGAAAAGGGGTGGTGAAGAAAAACGGTAAAGTGATTGAAAAGGACCGGTCGAAATTTTCTTCTGTTTTCCCTTTCCATCGGGTTCGAATTGATAATCCCATTGCGGTTATTGCGAACGAAGTGGAACCTTTAACCGACCTCCAACGGCATTTTCGCCGGATTGCGTGGCAGCCTGACTGTTGGATCAGACGGAAGATCGTCGCCCAATTACTAAAAAGCGCTGTGAGTGAATTTGAAGCAGATTATGAGGCATTTTATATCGAAGGTGAATCAAAAAAAAAGGATGTGGGCAGACCTTTTCTCATCAAAGGAAGATCAAGAGGCCTGGGTGTGGTGCTTGTTCACGGTTATATGGCGGCACCCCTTGAGGTGAAGGAGCTTGCTCGCTATCTGGGTCGAAGAGGGATCTGGGTCTACGCCCCCAGGTTAAAAGGGCATGGGACTTCCCCTGATGATCTCGCTTTGAGAACTTATGCAGATTGGTTGAAATCGGTGGATAACGGATATGCCATCATCAGCAACATCTGCAAACGAGTGGTGGTCGGCGGATTTTCCACCGGTGCAGGTCTCGCTCTTCATCTTACAACCCGGATGAGAGAGGTAAAGGGTGTTTTTGCGATTTCTCCCCCTCTCCGTCTTCAGGATTTTTCATCAAAGTTTGTACCGGCAGTCGACGCCTGGAATCGGATCATGAGTCGCTTCAAATTTGATGGGGCTAAAAAAGAGTTTGTTAACCACAATGCTGAAAATCCCCACATCAACTATTTGAGAAACCCAATTTCAGGGGTACTGGAGATTGAGCGTTTGATGGAATTTTTGGAACCGAAGCTGTCTGAAATCGACATCCCGGTGCTGGTGGCCCAATCCCAAAGAGATCCGGTGGTTGATCCCGGCGGTTCGAAAAGAATTTTTGAGCGGCTGGGTTCGGCAGACAAAACGTATCTTCTGTTCAATTTTAACCGCCACGGGATTCTCCTTGGAGAAGGTGCGGAAAGGGTTCACCAAGCGATCTGGCATTTTATCAAACACCTTAGATAGTGCCCATCCACGACTTTAAAATAGATAATAAAAGTGTCCAATTCAGAAATGAGCAATTTTTGTCCTGATCAAGGCCGCACAAGGGTTTGCGGTGAGACGTACGTGGTGTACGCCGAAACCGAAAACCCGCGGAGAACGCCGAACAGGGCAAAAGGGGCCATTTCTGAATGGACACTAGATAAACATGACGGTATGTAAAAGACCCTTTTGCGAACTTACTATATCCGTTTTCCGAATATTCTTGATGGAACCAGGTGTTTTGAATGCATCATATTCGTCCACTTTAAGTTTGCACACTTTCATGGCTCCCTGTCGACCTTTATAAGAAAGATTCCCCCAACAATAAAAAGGACGATGATGCTCAAAATTCCAAAACGGGAATGACCGGTGATGCGGGTGATAAGACCCATGAGAAACGGGCCTGTAATGGCGGCAAATTTT
>DRHF01000401.1 GCA_011049715.1 Desulfobacterales bacterium | reverse complement strand
GTTTACCACATTCTTCACACCGGCCGTCAGTACCGATCACACCGATACGGTTCCCGTCGCTGCAAAGCGTGCGATCTCCCCAATCAATGTCCAATTGCGATTTGATCTGCTTGTCTTTTTTCATGAAAATTAATGTTTCACAAAAAGAAGGCAAGATCAACATGGAAGTTCATTTCTTATTTTTATTTTCCTCCACATTATTCCACCTTTTATAAAATTGTCTTTACTCATTTAACTTTTATGAATTATTATGAAAAATATAAAAATTTTATATTTTTCTCTTGACAGTTCTGAAAAATTGTAATTAAATTCATAAATAGTGGAGCAAAGTGGAATTAAAGGAAAAATGATGTTTAGAGGAACCTCATTCCATACAATTGATCCAAAGGGCCGATTTGTTATTCCATCTCGGTTTCGCGATGTGATCAGAACCGGCGGGATTGACAGAATTATGATTTCCAGACTGGACGGAGGTCTTTTTGCCTATACGTTTGAAGAATGGGGAAAGATTGAAACAAAGGTCATATCGATGGCCGAGAAAAGTGGGAACATACGCCGTTTTAGAAGGGTTTTTATCGGCGGTGCATTTGAATGCTCCTGCGACAAGCAGGGTCGAGTTCTCATTCCCCCGGCCCTGCGTCTCTATGCGGAGATTGAAAAAGAAGTCGTGCTCGTCGGCGTACTCGATCATTTTGAAATCTGGTCGCGCGAAAACTGGGAAAAAGAGAATATGAGTATGGAAAAAGATATGAAAGAGGAGGATGTCAGGAACGAAATTGCAAGAATAGGACTCTGATCCGATGCCCTTCAAACACATCCCTGTCATGGTCAACGAGGTCTTGCGATACATGGATTGTCAGAGGGGGAAAATCTATGTTGACTGCACGCTTGGCGGAGCAGGTCATTCAAAGGCGATCCTGGGAAAAATTATTCCAGACGGGATGCTGATCGGCATTGATCAAGATGAAGATGCAATCGAAAATGCAAAAAATGTTTTAAAACCGTTTGCGGCAAATACCCGTCTTTTTCATGATAATTTTATCCATTTTCCAGATGTTCTTTCACAATTGAATATTCCGGCGGTTGACGGAATTCTGCTCGATCTCGGCATTTCTCTTCATCAACTCGAATCGAGTGGTCGGGGGTTCAGTTTTAAAAGGAATGAACCACTCGATATGCGTATGGATAAGAATTCGAGCCCGACGGCGGAAGAAGTCATCAACCGATTGGATGAGGGCGCCTTGAGAAAAATTTTTCATGAATATGGGGAAGAACGCTGGGCGCGTCGAATCGCGAAACAGATTGTTAAAGCAAGGAGCCTGGAGAGAATTCGATCGAGCAGACAATTGGCCCGGATCGTGCTCGATGCCGTTCCAGGCGGATCGCCTTCCCAACGGATTCACCCTGCCACTCGAGTGTTCATGGCGATCAGAATTGAGGTGAATCGGGAGCTGGAAAATCTCGATCGGTTCATGAAAAATGCCGTGGACTATCTTAACGACAAGGGCCGGCTCTGCATCCTGTCTTTTCACTCCCTGGAGGATCGTATTGTAAAACGCCGGATCAAAGCGCTGGAGAAAGGGTGTGTATGCCCGCCGGATTTCCCGAAGTGTGTTTGTAATAAAAAGCAGCTTGCAATTTCACTATCCCGAAAAGCAGTCCGACCCTCCGGGGCCGAAGTTCGAGCAAATCCAATGGCCAGAAGTGCAAAGCTGAGGGCGATGGAAAAAATATCGATTTGAAAGGGGCAGGATCGTATTTTCTATCTGTTTTGGATAACAAGCCACAAACTTCATGCCCAGAAATGTAAAGAAAAGAAACCGCAAACCGCGCGCTACAGGCATCTGGATTCTTTTGATGTCCATCTTTATCGTTGAGCTCTTTTTTTATACATGGTGCCGGGTTCAAAACGTCAGGGTGGGATATGAGATTTCGAAGAAACGGGATAAACATCAAAATCTCTTAACCTTGCAAAACAATCTGGAGGTTGAGCTCGCCCGTCTGAGATCTCCTGAACGGCTTTCGGAAATTGCAAAGCATCGATTCAATTTAACCATTCCCACGCCAGAACAAATCATCGTGGTCTATGAAAAATAAACAGAAACATCGGATGAAATTACGCATCGCAACGATCGGACTGATATTTGGCCTTTTCATTTCTGCCATTATGGCCCGGGCGGTCTACCTTCAGGTTTTCCACGGAACAGAGCTCTCCCAAAGGGCGGCGCAGCAATATATAAAGTCGTTCTCTTCCCGTGGCATGCGGGGAACCGTATACGACCGCGAGTTCAGAACCATGGCGGTAAGCATTGATGTATCATCTATAGCAGCCTACCCCAGGCAGATTGAAAAAACCGGTCAAATCGCAAAAGCCCTTGCCAGGGAGCTGCAGGTTGACAGAAAGGCGCTCTACCGGAAACTGAAATCAAAAAAGCCGTTTGTCTGGATTATGCGTCAGGTCTCCCCGAAGCAGACCCTTCGCGTAAAGAATCTCAAATTAAAAGGCGTAGGTTTTATTCCCGAGCGCCGTCGTTTTTATCCCAACAAAACGTTGGCAGGGCAGATACTCGGATTTTCAGGTATAGATGGACATGGTCTAGAGGGCCTCGAATTTTACTACAACTCGTATCTTGAAGGAAGTCGAGGGACGTTTAAGATCGTTAGAGATGCCCTTGGTCGCGAATTCGACGGCGAAAATGGGACCCAGGCCCGTTATACCGGTGGTAACCTTATCCTTACGATTGACCAGACAATTCAATACCTCACCGAAAGCGCTTTGGCTGAATCGGTCGAAAAATACTCAGCAAAATCCGGGATCGCCATCGTCATGGCCCCTGAAACCGGAGGTGTATTGGCGATAGCGCACTATCCGTTTTTCAACCCGAACTCATTCAAAGAGTTTGATAAGATGACATGGAGAAACCGGGCCATCACCGATCCATTCGAACCCGGTTCAACCTTGAAAATATTTACGGTGGCCGGCGCCCTCGAGACCGGAGAAATTACGCCGAGCAGCCTCTTTTTTTGTGAAAACGGGGCATACAGGATCGGGCGGAACACTGTAAACGATACCCATCCATATGGATGGCTCACGCTGCAGGATATCGTTAAGTATTCGAGCAATATTGGCGCTGTCAAGGTAAGCCAAAGCCTTGGACCTGAAAGGCTTTACAACAACTTAAAGGCGTTTGGTTTTGGAAAAAGGACCGGAATCGACTCCCCTGGGGAGACCCCCGGTCAGTTGAGCCACTTTAAACGATGGTCGAAAATAGATGCCGGCGCCATTGCGTTTGGCCAGGGAATTTCGGTTTCAGCCATACAGCTGATCACCGCTGTTTCAGCAATTGCGAATGAAGGACAACTTATGGCGCCTTTCATCGTCCAGGCCATCACCAATTCCCAGGGTCGGATCGTAAAAAGTTTTCATCCTCGAAAAGTCAGACAAGTCATTACAAAAGAAAACGCGATGCATTTGAAAAAGATGCTGCAGATGGTGGTTGAACCCGGCGGAACCGGTGTCAAAGCGGCGGTGGATAGCTTTTCGGTCGGTGGGAAAACAGGGACTGCCCAGAAAGTAGGAAAAAACGGTACCTATGCCAGGGGAAAATATATCGCATCTTTTGTTGGATTTGCCCCGGTAGAGAAACCGAAAATTGCGGTTCTAGTTGTGGTTGATGAGCCGAAAAAGAAACATTACGGGGGAACGGTGGCGGCACCGGCGTTCAGAAAAATTATCCAAGAAACCCTCAGCTATCTGAATATCGTACCTGAAAACAAAACCGACACCCTGACCGCACGGCTGGAAAATGGGGTCGCAGGGTGAAACTTTCGGATCTGCTCGAAACGATTACACCGATTCGAGTGACCGGATGGACCCGAGATAAGGCCAAATCGCCTGAAATAGGCTCAATTCATTACCGGGCACAGGACGTTCTCCCCGGCGGGTTATTTGTGGCAATAAAAGGCCTTAAGGCAGACGGACATGATTTTATCGATGATGCACTGGCCAGAGGGGCATCTGCGATTGTAATAGAAAAACCGGTGATAGCGGATTCGATATGTATCGAGGTTGCAAATACCCGAAGGGTGCTGGCCGCGATGGCCAGTCGATTTTACAATAATCCGTCAGAAACTCTGAACATCATCGGAATCACCGGTACAAACGGAAAGACCACTACAGCGTTTTTGATAGAAAGTATCCTGTCAACAGCGGGGTTTCATGTCGGTGTCATCGGAACAATCAATTACCGATATTCTGGAAAGATATTTCCCAATCCCATGACAACGCCGGAATCTTTAGACCTTCAGAGGATTTTAGAGGACATGTGCAAAGATCGCATCACCCACGTGGTCATGGAGGTTTCATCCCATGCCTTGGATCTTTTTCGTGTCGACAATTGTTGGATGGATGTGGGTGTGTTTACCAATTTTAGTCAGGATCATCTCGATTACCACAGAGACATGGCAGGATACTGGATGGCGAAGCAGCGGCTCTTTTCCGAAATACTGAAAACCGGCCCCAAAAAGGAGCGTGCCCTGGCTGTTCTCAACTGCAATGATGAAAAGGGCAAATTCCTACTGGAGATATTTTCAGGTGCCAGCTTAACCGTCGGTCATTCACCGGATAATTTGATTCGGGACAAAACGTTCAAAGCCGATTTAAGCGGCATTAAAGGAGAAATTGTTACACCACAGGGCCTGTTTCACTTTGAATCCCCGCTGATCGGGGCATATAATCTTGAGAATATTCTCTGTGCCGTTGGTGTTGGTATTGCGTTTAAACTGCCACTGGATACCATTAAAAATGGAATTGAAACCATGGCATCGGTGCCGGGCCGATTTGAACGGATTCCAAATGAATCGGGAAAGTTTGTATTTGTCGACTACGCCCATACCCCGGGTGCCCTGAAAAATGTGCTCTCTGCATTGAAATCGATGGCCTGCGGCAGAATCATCTGCATCTTCGGTTGTGGTGGTGATCGGGACAGGGAGAAACGACCCCAAATGGGCGAAACCGCCGGAAACCTGTGCGACCTGGCTGTCATTACATCTGATAACCCCCGCAGCGAGGAACCGATGGAGATTATCCGGCAGATTTGTATCGGCACCCAAAAAGCATGTCGTCACCATTACAACCGATCGGATTTAAAGAAAGGCTTTGAGAAAAAAGGGTACGTCATCGAACCCGACCGCAGAGAGGCTATCCACCTCGGAATTTCAGCAGCTCGCGCCGGGGATACGGTGCTGATCGCAGGAAAAGGGCATGAGAATTATCAAATTGTCGGGAACAGAATCATTTCCTTTGATGACAGATTGGAGGCAGAGAAAATCTTATTAAATTAGCAATAAATACCATGCAGGCAACCCAAAAAATACCTTGGACAACTACGGAAATATTGGAGGCCACAGGCGGCGATCTGTTATCCGGAGATCCGGATCGTATCTTCGCCGGGATCTCTATCGATTCAAGACGTATCACACCGCCGGAGATTTTCATCGGCATCAAGGGAAACACCTACGATGGCCACAGTTTTGTTTCCGACGTCCTGGACAAGGGTGTCGGTGGGTTGGTGATCAACCGGGATAAGTTAGGCGATTTGCCTCGCCCCCAAAGGATGAAAAAAGGGATTGTTTGTGTGGGGGTACTGGACACCATCAAAGCTTTGGGTGATCTTGCGTTGTTTCATCGAAAGCGTTCAAACGCTTCGGTGATTGCCATCACCGGATCAAACGGAAAAACAACAACCCGAAAAATGACCACATGCGTGGTGGGACAACGCTTTGTCACTTTGTCGAGCCGGGGAAGTTACAACAACGAAATCGGGCTCCCTCTTACCCTGTTAAACCTTGAGAAATGTCATCAATGGGTGGTTCTGGAACTTGGGATGAACCGCCCGGGGGAAATTGAGCGCCTTTCGGAAATCTGCGTGCCGGATGTGGGTATTATTACCAACATCGGTCCTGCCCATCTTGAAGGGGTCGGTTCGATGGCCGGCGTCACATCTGCCAAAGGAGGGCTTTTAAAAAAGATCAAGGCGGATGGAACGGCCCTTTTGAATGCAGATGACCGGCGTGTGATGCGATTGGCTGAACACATCCCGATTAAGGTTCTCTTTTTTGGTTTTTCCGGGAAAGCCGACATTTCGGCCCGGTCAGTAAAGGAAAAAGATCAGGGGATCGATTTTACGCTCTGCCTCCCCAAAGAAACCGTTCCTATCCATCTCAGAACCCCGGGACGGTTTATGGTGTCAAATGCCCTTTCGGCAGCGGCCGCCGGCTACCGACTTGGGTTATCTGCCGAAGAGATTAAGGCGGGCCTCGAAAGTTTTCAGCCGGCTCAGGGAAGGATGAATGTTTTTCGTACGGCACGGGGTATTCAAATCATTGACGATACCTACAACGCCAACCCGGATTCGATGAAGGCGGCCATGGATACCCTTAGATTTTTAAAGGGGAAAAAAAGAGGCGTTTTTGTGGCAGGCGATATGTTGGAGCTGGGTGAATTCGCCGAATCGATGCACAGGATGGTCGGCACTTTGTTAGCGAAATCAGATGCGGCAAAGCTCTATATCACAGGAGATTTTGCCAAAGTTGTTGCGGCAGGCGCAAAGAAGCAAGGTATGGATGCAAGCCATATTTTCATCGGAAGCAAAAAAGATATCGTCGAAGATCTGACACACTTTTTGGTGCCGGGGGATTGGGTAATGGTTAAAGGCTCCCGGGGCATGGCAATGGAGAAGATTGTGGAAAAGCTGATGAAATGGGGCGGAACTCGATAATGGGTAAATAGAAATGCTATATCACCTACTCTATCCACTACATACCCAGATATCTGCTTTTAATGTCTTTAGGTATATTACCTTCCGGACGATCTATGCCAGTCTCACCGCGTTTTTAATCTGTTTTTTATTGGGGCCGTGGGTCATTCGAAAGCTCGACTCCATGCGTATCGGACAGTATATCAGGGAGGACGGGCCAAAAAATCACCACAAAAAGGCGGGAACACCGACCATGGGCGGTATCTTGATCATATTCGCAATCGTCGTGTCGGTCCTCCTTTGGGCAAATTTGACCAATAATTATATTTGGATCATTCTTTTTGTCACTGTTGGTTATGGAATGATCGGCTTTATTGATGATTACCTCATGCAGGTAAAAAAACTCAACAAGGGGTTGAGCATTCGGAGCAAGCTGTTGGTGCAGACCATCATTGCAGTCATCACCGGAATTCTTGTTTACGCTGATCCGGATTTCAATACCCGCGTCACCATCCCGTTTTTTAAAAATCTTTCACCGGATCTTGGGTGGGGATACATTCTTTTCGCCTGGCTGGTTATCGTAGGAACGTCCAATGCCGTCAATTTGACGGACGGCCTCGATGGTCTGGCCATAGGCCCGGTCATCATCGTAGCGGGAACATATATGTTTTTTGCCTATGTGGCAGGCCATGCCAAAATTGCCCAGTATCTGCAGATCAATTACGTCATCGGAAGCGGGGAGGTCACCATCTTTTGCGGCGCCCTGGTTGGAGCCGGTCTTGGATTTTTATGGTTTAATACATACCCGGCACAAATTTTCATGGGCGATGTCGGCTCACTACCTCTCGGTGGGGCGCTCGGGACGGTGGCAGTAATTACCAAGCATGAAATTCTGCTGGCACTTGTAGGTGGTCTTTTTGTCATCGAGGCGGTTTCCGTTATTTTCCAGGTCGGTTTTTTTAAGATGACAAACGGCAGAAGAATTTTCAGGATGGCGCCCCTTCATCATCATTTTGAGTTGAAAGGATGGGCCGAACCCAAAGTAATCGTGCGGTTTTGGATCATTGCGATCGCTCTTGCTCTGATTTCCATGAGCACATTGAAACTGAGATAGGCGATAGGGTCACCCTTGTTAAAGGATTGTGGATATTGATGGCTGGCCGGTAAGAAATGTATTTTTTGCCAAAGCGTATTCTAGTCGTCGGACTCGGGATCACAGGAATTGCAGTGGCTCGGTTTTTAAGGAACAGGGGCGTATCTGTCACCATAACCGATATTTCAACCGATAAAGCGTTGGGGGGTTTTGCGGACGAAGCCCGCGAAATCGGTGTGAATATCCTGCTCGGTGGGCACAAAGTTGAGATATTTCAAAATACAGACCTGATCGTGCTCAGTCCGGGCGTGCCGCACACCATCGAGCCGGTTCAAAGGGCAAAAGAAAAAGGAATTCCTGTATGGGGAGAAATTGAACTTGCATTTCGATTTATACAAGAACCGATCGTGGCCGTGAGCGGTACCAATGGAAAAACCACCACAACCGCCTTGCTGGGAGAAATGTTAGCCGGTTCCGGCTTCAAGGTTTTTGTGGGGGGAAATATCGGCGATCCATTGATCGGTTATGTAGACCGAAAGGAGAAGGCGGAGCTGCTTGTGGTGGAAGTGAGTAGCTTTCAGCTTGATACCATTCAAACCTTTAGATCAAAGATAGGTGTTCTACTGAACATTGGCAAGGACCATATGGATCGTTATCCGGATTTTAATGCATATTCCAGATCGAAAGCCAGAATGTTTGAAAACCAGCAGGCCGGAGATATTGCGGTTTTGAACGGCGCCGATCCACAGGTCCGTTTGATCGGCGAGAAATTAAACATCACGAAGCTATTTTTCAACGGCCGTTCTCGGCATGAAAAAGGCGCAACGATCAACGGCAAACATCTATTCATCAACTTATCTGAGACATCGCAATCGTCTTTCGATTTTTCAGAGATGAAGCTCATCGGCAGGCATAATATGGAAAATGCTTCTGCAGCCTGTCTTGCGGCCTGTGCAGCCGGCGGAACCGCTGAGGGAATCCAGACGGCATTGAACACGTTTGAGGGGCTTGCCCACCGCCTGGAATGGGTCGCAGCCGTCAATGATGTCACCTATATCAACGACTCAAAGGCGACCAATGTGGATTCGGTGGCCCGTGCCCTGGAAACGTTCGACAAACCGGTTATCCTTATTTTGGGGGGTCGGGATAAAGGGGCCGATTTTCATGCATTAAAAGGGCCGGTACATGACCGGGTCAAAACACTCATCGTCATGGGTGAAACAAGCAGCCGTTTAAGGTCTATATTTGGAGGGTTAACCCCCACCGTCGAAGTTTGCACAATGAAGGGGGCGGTCCGTTCTGCCCATCAGGCGGCGGCGCCGGGAGATGTTGTTCTTTTGTCTCCGGCGTGTTCGTCCTTCGATACGTTTAGAGACTATGCCGAGCGAGGGGATCTATTTTGCCAAGAAGTTCGACAACTGAGATAAAGAAAAAGAAGATTTCAACCCAACACAGACAGCCTGTGTATGATGTTCAGCTTCTTTTTCCGGTCCTTTTTTTGGTCGGAATCGGGATTGTCATGGTCTACAGTGCGAGTTCCGCCGTTGCCTTAAAGCGGTTTGGAACCGATTATTTTTTTCTAAAAAAGCAGGGTCTTTTTGCGCTCTTCGGTATTGTCGCATTGGTGATATGCCGTCATGTTCCATATCGAATTTACGGTTTTTTAGCATATCCGCTTCTTATTTTAGCTCTACTTTCCCTATTGGCGATTCAGGCGACGGAGTTTGGGTACTCCAGCGGCGGTTCTACCCGGTGGCTCCGTTTCGGAGCATTTACCTTTCAACCTTCTGAGTTTGCCCGCACTGCGCTGATCATATACCTTGCTTACTCCGTGAACAAAAAAATGGATCATCTCAGGAGTTATAGCGTCGGTGTCCTGCCCCACATGATCGTTTTTGGCGCTTTTTCCGGTCTGGTGATCCTTCAACCCGATTTCGGTTCGGTTGTTATTTTTGGGGCATTGACATGGATAATGCTTTTTGTCGGGGGTGTGCGTTTCTTACACCTTTTTTCGTCTTTTGTTCTTGCGGTCCCCATAGCCTATTTTTTGATGTTTAATGCAGCGTATCGGATCCGGCGAATCATGGCTTTTGTCGATCCCTGGCAGTTTCCAAGCGATGAGGGATATCAGATAATTCATTCCCTTATGGCATTTGGAACCGGAGGCATATGGGGTTCAGGAATCGGAAAAGGTTATCAAAAACTGTTTTATCTTCCTGAACCCCATACCGATTTTATTTTTTCGGTGATTGGAGAGGAACTCGGGCTTTTGGGCGTTCTCTCTATTTTGGGGCTATATGTTCTCATTTTATGGCGGGGATTTAACATTGCCTTAAATGTGCAGGATAATTTCGGATCACTGGTGGCAACCGGCCTGACCACAGCGCTGGGGCTTCAGGTATGCATCAATGTGGGAGTGACCCTGGGACTCCTCCCGACCAAAGGGCTTGCCCTGCCATTTTTGAGTTACGGCGGGTCGTCGCTTTTGTTGAACATGGCTTCCATGGGAATCCTGATGAACATCGGGGCAACCGGCCGAAAAAAGCCGACGTGAACCACAGAGGAAGAACTATGGTGAAATCCTAGCATTTCGGGTTTAAATATGCAATGGGAGCAAGTCGTAGGAAATCATGCGGGTAATCATTGCAGGCGGGGGAACAGGCGGCCATTTGTTTCCTGGAATTGCCATTGCTCAGGAATTTATGGCCAGGGATCGGAAAAATATGGTTCTTTTTGTCAATACCGGAAGACCTTTTGAAAAATCGATTTTATCCAAGACCGGTTTCCGGCAAAAAAGTATCACAGCAGAAGGCATCAAAGGGCGCTCTTTATGGCTGCAGATCTTTTCGGTTTTAAAAATTCCAAAGGGGATATGCGAATCGATTCAAATTATTAAAGACTTCAGGCCTGAAATCGTCATCGGCATCGGCAGTTATGCATCTGGTGTGGTTGTTTTCGGGGCCTGGCTCAAAGGCCTCAAGGTGGTTCTACATGAGCAGAACATTATGCCCGGTATCACCAACCGGATACTCTCTCATTTTGCTGACCGGATATATGTTTCGTTCGAAAAGACTAAAGATCGCCTAAACCCAAACCGTGTGCGCGTGACAGGAAATCCGGTCAGAAAAGAAATTCTGAAATGTGCAACCGGGGATGTGGAAAAAGAAAGTATGGATGAAAAGCCCAAAGGATGGTTGACGGTCCTCATTGTCGGAGGAAGTCAGGGGGCACACAGCATAAACATGGCTGTTTTGGAGGCGTTAAAAAAAATAAAAGAGAAAGAGAAGTTTTATTTTATACACCAGACCGGGACGCAAGACTTTGCACAGGTTCGAAATAGTTATGCAAATCTGGGCATCATGGCCCGGGTTGACTCCTTTTTTTACGATATGGCTTCACTTTACCAACAGGCCGATTTAATCATCTGTCGATCCGGCGCAACGACGGTAGCGGAAATTACTGCTGTTGGAAAGGGGGTGATTTTTATCCCCTATCCCTTTGCCACAGATGATCATCAATCGATCAATGCAGAGGCTCTTGAACGTGCGGGGGCAGCGGAGATGATCCCCCAAAAAGATTTAACCGGCGCAATTCTTTCAGATCGAATAGAACACTATGCTTCTAATCGAGTGGCTTTACATCAGATGGCCTCCAGGGCAAAGGCATTTGGCAGGCCCGGGGCCGCAGCTTCGATTGTGGATGACTGTTACCGATTGGTCGTAAACCAGTGATCAACGATAGCTGGGAAAAAGATGTATCTTAAAAAATACCATATTCATTTTGTCGGCATCGGCGGTATTGGGATGAGCGGAATTGCAGAGCTTCTTCTCAACCTGGGCTACACGGTGTCGGGATCAGATTTGAAATCAACAGACATTATCCGGCGCTTGAAGGGGTTCGGAGGTAAAATATTTAAAGGCCATATGGAAGACCAGATCGCCGGGGCGGATGTTGTGGTTACCTCCTCTGCGGTTTCGGCCGATAATCCCGAGGTTGTCGCAGCTGAAAAAGCATCAACCCCGGTCATACCGCGGGCAGAAATGCTCGCAGAGCTGATGCGGTTAAAATACAGCGTGGCCATTGCCGGTGCTCATGGGAAAACATCGACGACCTCGATCGTCGCCGCCGTGATGGAAAAAGGCGGACTTGACCCGACAGTCGTGATCGGCGGAAAACTGAAAAGCATCGGTTCCAACGCAAGGCTTGGGCAGGGAGAATATATCGTTGCAGAAGCAGATGAGAGTGACGGATCGTTTTTAAAAATGTCGCCCACGATCGCTGTGGTGACCAACATCGATCGGGAGCATCTTGATTTTTATACTGATTTAGATGCGATTAAAAACGCCTTTTTGTCTTTTATCGATCGAATACCGTTTTACGGCCTCGCAGTTCTTTGCCTTGACAATGAGTCGCTGCAGGATCTCATTCCCAAAATTAAAAGACGATTGACCACTTACGGGATGAGCATCCAAGCTGATTTTCAGGCCAAAGAAGTGGTTTTAGATGGATTCAAAAGCATGTTCAACATCTATCATTTTGAAAGAAATCTCGGAAAAGTTGTGTTGAATCTCCCGGGAATCCACAATGTCTATAATGCGCTGGCAGGCGTTGTAGTGGGAATGGAGCTCGGCATCCCATTTGATAAGATTCGGCAAGGCTTGGAAACGGTTGAAGGTGTTCAGCGCCGGTTAGAGATCAAAGGTGAAGCGCGTGGGGTTATTGTTGTAGATGATTACGGACACCATCCGACAGAGATAAAGTTGACCTTGCAAACCGTTAAAGAGATTTGGCCGGGGCGGCGTATTGTTGTGGCTTTTCAACCCCATCGATATACGAGAATCAACGCACTTTTCGATGATTTTACGCGAGCATTTTATCAATCGGATGTGCTTGTGGTGCTGCCGATTTATTCGGCAGGGGAGAAGAGCATAGAAGGCATCGATGGTCACGGCCTTTGCGAAGCAATCAGGGCCCATGGTCACAGGGAGGTTGTCTTCAGTGAAGGGTCCGAAGCAACAATCTTGTACCTTCAGGAAAATTTAAAAAAGGGAGATATCCTTCTGACGCTCGGTGCGGGAGATGTTTGGAAAGTGGGAGAAGAGGCGCTCAAAAAGATGAAATCGGATTGAACGGGACGTTGATGACCCGACTGGAAACCATCTATGCGCATTGATGCGGTTTCAAGAAACTGGCTGATCAAAAAGTTTGGTTCGAATGTTTGCTTCGACGAACCGATGGCTAGACATACTTCTTTGCGGGTGGGCGGACCGGCCGAGGCGTTTATCGCGCCGAACTCCTTTGAGCGCCTTGTGGAACTCGTTGAATGGTCCTTTAAAAAAAAAATTCCATATGTGGTTGTGGGACATGGCACCAATCTTCTCGTAAAGGATAGCGGCATCGAAGGCCTGGTAATTGTGTTGATGGATTGTCTATGTACCATTGAGCGAAAAGAAGGTGAAAAAGAGGGTGTAATGGTGACCGCCATGGCAGGCGCCCGGATCCAAAGCCTCTGTTCCTACGCCCTCGCCAATGGATTGAATGGGATGAATTTTGCCTTAGGGATTCCGGGAACCGTTGGTGGAGGGATTATGATGAATGCCGGCACCGCACTTGGCTCAATGGCAACCGCCCTGAAGGCCATTCATGTATTACAGCCTTGGGGCGCGGTCAAAAGAGTAGGAATAGAAAACCTGGCTTTTTCATACCGTGGGCTTTCGTGGGAAGAAAATCAATCAAGCAATGGGCCTTCGCTCTCTTTTATCATCGATGGTTCATTTTTGTTGCATTCTTCAGACCCCCACGAACTTAAAAAAGAGGCGAAAAAAATAAAGAGCGCGCGTAAAAAAAGCCAACCCTTCGGTAGATTGAGCGCGGGATGTTTTTTTAAAAACCCCGGAACCGGTAAAACAGCCGGAGAGCTCATCGAGCTCGCCGGCCTGAAGGAAATATCGATCGGCGGGGCAGGGGTTTCACCCATACACGCCAATTTTATCATAAACAACGGCAATGCCACCGCTGCCGATATACTCGCTTTGATGGAAACGATTCAAGAGAAGGTTTTGCAGACCTTTAACATTCATCTTGAGGAAGAGGTAAAGATTATTGGGTCATAGACAGGCCAGAAATAATTACTACAAAAAAAATCCGCAATCCCGGTCGGTGAAATGGGTCCGATACGGTGCCTTTGGCATAAAAGCAGCGGCAGGGATCGGTATGTTGTTATTGATCAGCTACGCATTTATCTTGGGCCATGACGTGATCACACAGTGTGACTTTTTCAGGGCGAAAAATATCAGTGTTCAAGGGAACCACAGGCTTTCCGACTCAGAGATACTGAGACAGGCCCAGGTAAACACCGAGTCAAATATCCTTTCGATAAACCTGCAGGTGACCCGCAAAAGGCTTTTGGCCCACCCCTGGATTGCAGAGTCGGAGATAAGGAGAGAATTACCCGATGCTATGGCGATTAAAATAACAGAGCATAAACCCCTCGCCATAGTCGATCTTGGCAGAAAATTTATCATCAGCACCAGGGGAGAAATATTCAAAACATGGAGTCCCACGGATGATGACACGCTTCCGGTCATTAACGGATTGGAATTTTTTGATCTCGATGAACCCGGTAAGCCCAGAAGCCTCCCGTTTGGCGCGGTCATGGAGGTATTTCAGCTGGGTTCAAAATTAAATAGCATCCTGCCGACCCGATTCATTAACAGAGTTTTTGTGGATCGGGAGATCGGAATCACGATCTGCGCATTTGAAAAAAATCAAACCATAAAGTTAGGGTTTCATGACTATCCTGAAAAATATGAACGGCTTAAAGAAATTCTATTTCAAATGAAAAACCTGAAAGATATCAAGGATTTTGATTCGATTGACCTCAATAACTTGGAACGAATTGTTGTTAATCCGATACGGATCAAATCCTCGGCCAAAGATCAAAGGGAGGTTTAAATGCAACGACAGAAGGACATCATCGTCGGTCTGGATATTGGTACAACCAAAATCTGTTCTGTTGTCGGAGAGGTCGAAAGAAGCGAGATCAATATCATTGGTATTGGAAGTCATCCTTCCATCGGACTCAGAAAAGGTGTGGTGGTAAATATCGAATCAACGGTCGATTCAATCAAAAAAGCCATCGAAGAGGCTGAACTGATGGCCGGATGCGAGATTTCATCAGCATATGCCGGGATTGCCGGTGGACATATCACCGGTTTCAACAGCCGTGGCATTGTTGCCATCAAAGGGTCTGAAATCACCCAGCATGATGTGGAGCGCGTCATCGAAGCAGCTCGTGCGGTGGCCATCCCCATGGATCGGGAAGTCATACATGTGATTCCCCAGGAATTTATCGTCGATGACCAAGATGGTATTCAAAATCCCCTCGGCATGGCAGGCGTACGGCTGGAGGCGAAAATCCATATCGTAACCGGTGCAGTGACATCAGCGCACAACATTGTAAAATGCGCCAACCGTTCCGGGCTGGATGTCTGTGATATTGTCCTGGAGCCGCTGGCTTCCGGGGAAGCTGTTCTGACGGATGAAGAAAGAGAGTTGGGAACCGCTCTGCTCGATCTCGGTGGCGGAACCACGGATCTCGCCATATTTTCGGGGAAAAACATCAAGCATACATTTGTACTCTCTTTAGGTGGAAATAATCTTACCAACGATATTGCCGTGGGCCTCCGGTCACCGCTTGGTGAAGCGGAAAAGATCAAAAAAAAGTACGGGACATGTCTGAGCAAAAGTATCGGCAACGATGAATCGATCGAAGTCCCTGGTACCGGAGGTCGAAAGCCGAGGAAACTGTCGCGACAGATCCTTGGAGAAATTTTAGAGCCACGGATGGAAGAAATATTTACGCTCATCAAGCGGGAAATCTACCGGGCGCAGATGGAAAGAATTATTTCGTCTGGAATAGTGGTTACTGGCGGGACCGCCCTTTTGGATGGTGTTACAGATGTTGCCGAAGCGATTTTTAATCTACCGACCCGCCTTGGAAGACCCCAGGGGATTAGCGGCCTTGTCGATGTGGTGAACAATCCGATGTATGCGACCGCGGTAGGCCTTGTGATGTACGGTGCAAAGCATGAGACTTCAAAGAAGTTCAGAATCAGAGATAAAAATATCTTTAATCGTTTAATAAGTCGGATGAAACGGTGGTTCAAGGAAGTAATTTGAAACAGAGGTCTTAAATGAATTAAGAAGGGGGGGAAACAATGTTTACTTTAGTAGAAAACGAAAAGTCAGCAAAGATCAATGTCATTGGTGTCGGTGGCGCTGGCGGGAACGCGATCAACAATATGATCGATTCCAATCTCAGCGGGGTAAAGTTCATTGCAGCCAATACCGATGCCCAGGCGCTTGAAGTCTCCAGGGCCCTGGTTAAGATTCAGCTTGGAGAAAAACTTACCCAGGGGCTCGGTGCCGGGGCAAATCCACAGTTGGGACGGGAAGCGGCCCTCGAAAATTGGGAAGCCATTAAAAATGTCATGGGCGATAGCCATATGGTCTTTATAACCGCAGGATTTGGCGGCGGAACCGGCACCGGTGCTGCACCTGTGATTGCCGAAATCTGCAAAGAGGTGGGGGCCCTGACCGTTGCCGTGGTGACAAAACCTTTTTCGTTTGAGGGTAAAAAACGCAGCGCCGTGGCAGAGGAAGGGATCGATCGATTAAGAGATGTGGCTGATACGGTAATCACCATACCCAATGATAGATTGAGAGGGATTGCAACAAAAAATACAACGATGATCGAAATGTTCAAGAAGG
>DRHF01000400.1 GCA_011049715.1 Desulfobacterales bacterium | reverse complement strand
CGGGCTGTTGCCCAAATATGATTTTCAATCCAGCTCGGATTTTATGAAAATGCGGCATCAATAATATCAATAAGTTAGATAAGCGGCTCAATAAAAAAATTTCTTTAAGAGCCCAAAAAAGGCTTTGGGCAACAGCCCGTTGATTTGTGATTTAAATTATCATAAAACTATTTATTCTATCAATATAACCATCTGAAATATTACAATATAAAATATATTGAGCACTAATCAAGGTTTGACCCCATTCACGGCTAGAACGGAATCCAGGATTTCTTCTTGGTATAATGGAGGTAGCCCACATTGGCTCCCATCCGTAGTCCGACCCCGGTGCGGATGGGCGCAAGAATGACATCCCCGCTTTGCTGGTAGTTGACGCCGAATCCAGCAACGAAGTAAAAGCTTCCATCCACACCCGGGAAGCGCTGAAAAATTTGCTCCTGGCTTTTCAAATGGTACACCAGGGTAAAGACCTTGGAGACATTGCCGCCAAAGTCAAATCCCACGGAGGGTCCCTGCCAAAAGACCTTGCGACGTTTGCCTTTCTTCATGCTTATAAATCCTTTCCCATAGCGCAGCCCGATGCCAACCGCCGCACTAAACTCTTCCCCGGTGATATAAGCGTTGGGCCTCCCATGTTTCTTGAAAGCCCTTCGGATGACTCTCCCCAGACCCTCCGAGGTAGAACCAAAGAAATCCCCCGCAGCCTGAACCACTTCGTTCTGTTCAAAAGTTGCTTCCCCCGCATGCGCCGTTGATGCAACAAAAAACAGCAGCAGACAAATGAACAGCGGATATTTCCAATAAAATTTCATCATCATCTTCTCCTCACCTTGTTTTTACCGGGTTCCCGAGTTTCCCCCTAGCCGCCATAAGCTAAGCGATATCACGCTCAGCAGTTCCCGCTTAAAAGGGGAATTGCTGATGACAGGTTGCATTGGATTCTAATAACATCGGGGTTAGGTCTTGGATCTTGAGCGATTGAGCTTTTTATTTATTTTTTCGATTTTTTTCCTCAGTTTGCTGTTTATTCTGATTCTATCCGTGACCCTTTTGCAGGCATGTGACACGGCCGACGCGCTTATCCCGAAGTTGGTCCCAATCACTTTGAGCTTTTCTACAGTATGTTGCCTGCAAAGATATATTTTCAGAACCCGGGCGAGTGTGGGATCGTTCCCGAATACCGAATCAACCGCGTGGAATATGTCTGGCATGGATATTCTGGGAGTAAACAACCACCCGTGAAACGGGTGGCATTGATTTGTCGCCAAAGGCGACAGATCATTAGGAGACGGTACGTCTCCGTATGTTTAGGTTCGAAACCGCGTGCTAAGCACGCGGTTTGTAGAACAATCAACCGGCGCAATGCCGGCAGATCTTTGTCCGGTCTTTTACCTGTTGCTCCTAAACACAGCCTTTCTTTCGTTGCCACGAGAGGTGACGTGATAGAACGCCCCAGGGAAGGTAATTCGCAGCGGGCTGGCCATAAGCATTCCTCTGAAATTGTTTGCTGAGGGTTTAAAATGGTTTCAATATAACACCTTTCGTGGCAATTTGTCAAGTTTCAAGACCCTGTTCTGTTTCCACTGTGCTGTTTCCAAAAAACAAATTCTTGACATCCGAAATCCCATCAAGTAAAAAAATGTAAACATTTACATTTTTCAGAGTTTCATCATGAGCACAATTAGGGATGTTGCAAAATTAGCCGAAGTTTCAACCGCAACTGTGTCCAGAGTGATTAATTCTCCTGACAGGGTAAGCACCAAAACCCGTAATCGAGTTAATCAGGCCATGAAAGCCTGCAACTATAAATATAATGCCCTTGCCAGGGGTTTTGTCACAAAAAAGTCCAGAACCATTGGTCTCATCGTGCCCGCGATCACAAATCCAATATTTGCTGAATCTACGCGAGGAGTCCAGGATTTAGCCAATAATAGCGGTTACCAGGTAATCCTGGGAAATTCTTACTACCAATATGATAAAGAAGAAAAGCTACTCAAAGTGTTCAGGGAGAGACAAGTCGAAGGGTTGGTTATCACGACAACTAATGTTAAAGGAAAGGTACTTAAAAATTTACTCGATGACGGCTTCCCATTTGTACTTCTCTACAGCACTGTGAGAAAAGGGCCTATATCAAACGTTGGCGTGGACAACTTTTTAGGGGGGTATCGCGCAACCGAGCATCTTATTCATCTCAACCATCGCAGTATCGCCATGCTGGCAGGTGAATTTCATTTTACTGATAGAAGTTTCCATCGTTGGCATGGGTACAAACGATGTCTAAAAGCACATCGTATTCCTTACCGTTCTGATCTTATTCTTCAAACCCAGTATAGCTTGGCCAGTGGTCGAGACGGTGTCAAATCACTGCTATCCAGAAAGAACCCTCCAACAGCGATCTTTTGCTCCAACGATTTTTTGGCCATAGGCGCGATAGAGGGGGCGAGAGAATTGGGTCTGCGGGTGCCTGCGGATCTGTCGATTGTGGGATTTGACGATATTGAAATCGCATCTTTTATGACACCGAGCCTCAGCACAATCAGGCAGCCTGCTTATAGAATGGGGGAACTGGGAGCTGAAATATTGTTAAACCAAATAAAAAATAATTTTTCCGGAGCTGTACACAAAATCCTCGAAACAAGCCTTGTCATAAGAGATTCAACTGTCAAGGCTCCAGTCAGAAAAAAATGGATTTACGAAGCAAAGACAATATCTGGATAAAACGATTTCAAAACAGACGTCATTTCAAAAATATCGTTAATCATATACTGTGTCGGAGCGCAAATAGCGCTGAAATCCATAACCACCTTAAACTCTAACAAAAAAGGAGGACATCATGAAAAAATTTGGTCATTTGTTTATTTTGTTGAGTATCATATTTCTGTTTTATTCGGTTGGCACACCCTTAGCGGGCGAGACGGCCATCTGCTATAACTGCCCACCAGAATGGGCGGATTGGGCCAGCCAGTTGAAGGCAATCAAGGAAAACCTGGGTTTAGATGTTCCCCACGACAACAAGAACTCGGGGCAGACCCTTTCCCAGCTCATCGCTGAAAAGGCCAATCCTGTAGCAGATGTTGCCTATTACGGTGTAACCTTTGGAATTTTGGCCAAACAGAAAGGCGTTGTTTCTGCATACAAGCCGGCCAACTGGGATGAAATTCCCGCAGGTCTGAAAGATCCTGAAGGTTACTGGTTCACCATTCATTCAGGAACTTTAGGTTTGTTTGTGAATAAGGATGCCTTGGGCGGGAAGCCGGTCCCCAAGTCCTGGAATGATTTATTGAAACCGATGTATAAAGGCATGGTGGGGTATCTAGATCCCTCATCTGCGGCTGTTGGGTATACTGGCGCCACTGCCGTAAATATTGCTTTAGGCGGCACGTTAGACAATTTTGATCCGGGAATTAATTTCTTTAAAAAACTGAAAAAAAATAAACCTATCGTTCCCAAACAGACATCCTATGCCAGGGTTTTGTCGGGTGAGATTCCCATTCTTTTCGATTATGACTTTAACGCCTACCGTGGAAAATATAAGGATAAGGCCAATATCGAGTTCGTCATCCCTGCGGAAGGCACCATTATGGCTCCGTATGTCATGAGCTTGGTTAAAAATAGTCCTGATCCACAAAACGGGAAGAAAATACTAGATTTCGTACTGTCCGATAAAGGCCAGGCAATTTGGGCCAACGCTTTTCTGAGGCCGGTGCGTGCCAGTGCCATGTCATCGAAAGTGGCGGCAATGTTCCTTCCTGAATCTGAGTACAAACGCGTTAAAGCAGTAGATTGGCAAAAAATGTCTGCCGTCCAGAAGACTTTTCGTGACCGTTATCTTAACGAAGTACGATAAAAATCCATATCGGTGCGCTCGGGCCTATAGATGAGACGGGCGCACCAAAACCATCGATCACTTTTTAGAAACCGACGGATAAATACGTGCAACGACGCATCTACCCATACTTAATTCTTATGATTGCCCCGGCCTTGGTTGTGTTCTTGGCGTTTTTTATTCTGCCCTTGGCCCGCCTCATACTGACCGCTTCAGGCGGCCCAGCGGGTTTCGGGATTTACCTTAAGGCGTTAACGACCCTGCGCTATGTTGAAACGCTGATGTATACCATATTTCTTTCTGCCGGCGTAACCTTGGTAACCTTAGTAGTATCTGGAATATCTGGGGTCTTTCTGACTCGAAATGACTTTCCTGGAAAAAGCATCCTCATCTCAATGCTAATCTTCCCTCTAGCCTTTCCTGGTGTGGTCGTAGGCTTCATGATCATTCTTTTGGCCGGCCGCCAAGGGCTTGTGGGTGATGTGACTCAATTCTTCACAGGTGAAAAAATTGTCCTTGCTTATTCCATGGCCGGTTTGTTTTTAGGATACCTTTATTTTTCTATCCCCCGTGTCATTACCACAATCATGGCCGCAGCTGAAAAGATCGACATCAGTTTGGAGGAAGCCGCTCGTTCCCTGGGAGCCTCGCCGTGGCGTGTGATCATAGATGTCCTGATACCGGCCCTTGTTCCAGGAATTATTTCTTCTGGCGCTATTTGCTTCGCTACTTCCATGGGCGCCTTTGGAACGGCATTCACACTGGCCACTGACATAGACGTTTTACCGATTGTAATTTACACAGAATTTACTCTATTGGCCAACATTGCCATGGCTTCCGTCTTATCGATTGCGCTTGGTCTTATTACCTGGCTGGCGCTGTCGCTCGCTCGCACGGCCGCCGGTACCACCATTGCAGCAGCGGGTTAATATGAAAGAACGAACCGCGCTGTTTTACGCCCAGCTTATTCTTACGCTAACAGTCTGTGCTTTTCTCATCATACCGGTAGTTCAGTCAGTGATGGCCGGATTAACAGTCAATTTCATCTTCGGCATAAAAAGCGGCATTACTTTACGCTGGTTCGTTAAGGTCTGGGATCTCTATAGAGACACCATTTACCGTTCCATCCTGATTGGCATAGCCTGTCTAATCACCACCCTTATTGTGGGGGTTCCAGCCGCATATGCCATGGTCAAAAAACAAAACCGGTTCACCAGATTGTTCGAGGAATTTTTAGTCACTCCCCTTGCCATTCCCGGTCTGGCAATAGCGTTAGCGCTTCTGATAAGCTATGGGGGATTCACCGAATTTCGAAGGAGTTCGTTCTTTATCCTGGTAGGACATGTCATTTTCACCCTTCCTTTCATGATGCGGTCTGTTATTGCAGTCATGAGCTCCTATAACCTATCAGAGCTCGAAGAAGGTGCGGCCAGTCTGGGTGCTGGGTTCTGGCATCGTTTTTTTCAGATCGTGATACCCAATTCAATGCCAGGTATTCTCGCCGGCAGTCTCATGGTGTTTACCCTCTCCATTGGAGAATTCAATCTGACCTGGATGCTGCACACTCCTTTGACCAAAACGTTACCGGTGGGTCTTGCTGACAGTTATGCCTCCATGCGCCTGGAGATTGGTTCGGCCTACACCATTGTTTTCTTTCTCATGATTATTCCACTGCTGATGGCCATGCAATGGGTGGCCAGGCCGCGAAAGAAGGAAGTTCTTATGGAACCAACCGATGAATTACAAAAAGAAATGCAGGATAATCCAGTGCAAAAAACCATATCGTCCCCAACCTACCGAAACGATAACCAGAAAAGAAATGTCCTATCGGGTACGTCTCTTCGGATGGATAACTGCGCCAAAACGTTCGAAGATGGAACCCGGGCGCTGGAGCCGTTTGACTTGGAGGTGGATGCCGGCGAAACCGTGGTTGTGTTAGGCCCCTCCGGTTGCGGTAAGACAACAATGTTGCGGATCCTGGCAGGCCTCGAGTCACCAGATCGCGGCGGAAAGGTTTTTTTCGGTGAGGAGGATGTAACCGAAATCCCTATTGAGAAGCGCAACGTTGGTATGGTTTTTCAGAGCTACGCCCTGTTTCCGAATATGAATGTCGCAGGAAACATTGCTTACGGGCTCAAAGTACGCGGCGACCGCGGTGAAACCAAAGAAAAACGAGTATCCGAAATGCTCGATATGATGCAAATCACGGAGTTAAGAAACCGGCAGATAGACCAACTTTCAGGGGGACAAAAGCAGCGGGTAGCCCTGGCTCGCGCTATTGCCATTCGTCCAAAAGTGCTCCTCTTAGACGAACCTCTTACGGCTTTAGACGCAAAACTTCGAGACGCCTTGCGGGTTGAAATTGACTCGCTTTTGCGCTCCCTCGGTATCACAGCGATTTATGTCACTCACGACCAAGGCGAGGCCATGGCCTTAGGCGATCGTATTGTGATTATGAATATCGGAAGGACAGCCCAGATCGGCACCCCACGCGAAATTTATTTTAAGCCTAAAAACCAATTTGTTGCCGATTTCATAGGCACAATCAACCGGCTTCCGTGCAGGATTCACGAAGGAAATCTTGTGTTCCCCAACAAACGCATCCCTCTTGAGGAGGCACATCAGGTTGGCGCCTACGAAAAGGAAATGGTCGATGTATTTTTCAGGCCGGAACACTCTACTGTGGTTAAGGCGGGACAGGGTCATTTCTCCGCCACAGTATTGGCCTCGTTTTTCATGGGAGATCGCACTCGACTTATTGTCAAAGGCTCATTCCCTGAACATCTGACTATTGAAGCGTTGGGTCATCAATCCTTTAATACAGGCCAGCAGGTTGATATTGAAATCGAACCTTCATCTTTGTTGACATTACATTCGTAAATATTATGCTCATAGCCCAAATTTCCGATTTTCACCTCAAGCCGGAAGGTGTTTTGGCCTATGATGCTGCTGACACCGCCACTCCGCTCATGCGCGCTGTGGACCACATCAATGCCCTTAACCCCAGGCCGGATCTTGTACTGGTAACAGGAGATCTGGTAGATGAAGGTGCTCTGGAATCCTATTCTCTGGTAAAAAAGATACTCACGCCCTTAAAGCCGCCTCTTTTTATCGTACCCGGCAATCATGATCATAAGACGAAATTGTGCCATACCTTCCCTGATCATAATTACCTGAGCCAGACGATTGAAGAAGGTGGAAAGCAGTATATCTGCTTTACAATTGAAGATTTCCCTATTCGCATCATCGGTTTAGATACGGTTACTCCTGGTGAGCACGGAGGCGGATTAGGCTCTCGGCGTCTTGCCTGGTTAGATAACACTCTTTCTAACCAGCCGAATGCTCCTACTGTGATCTTCATGCACCATCCGCCTTTTGCTTCAGCCATCGCCCACATGGATATGGAATTTTTTTCGGGTCGTGAAGAATTGGCTCATATTATCGAAAAATACCCAACCGTTGAACGAGTTCTATGCGGGCATGTTCACCGCCCGGTTTTTAGACGTTTTGCCGGGACCATTGCCAACATTTGTCCTGGTATCGGGATGCAATTAGTGCTGGACCTCAGGGAAGAGGTGCCATCGGCTTTTATCATGGAACCTCCAGCGATCATGCTTCACTTGTGGACAGATCTTTGGGGCGAACCAACCCTTTTGACACATATCAGTGTCATTGAAGAAAGACCTGGACAATATAGCGGGCCCCATCCATTTTTCGGGGTTGTTTCTCCTAAATAATCCGCCATAAACCTTTGTTAGGAAACATCGAGGTCAGGTCTTGAATCTTGACAGACTGAGTTTTTTAACCATTTTTTCGATTTTTTTCCTCAGTTTGCTGTTTCTTCTCATCCTATCCTTGACCCTCCTGCAGGCATGTGACACGGCCGACGCGCTTATCCCGAAGTTGGCCCCAATCGCTTTGAGCTTTTCTCCGGTATGTTGTCTGCAAAGATATATTTTCAGAACCCTGGCAAGCGTGGAATCGTTCCCGAATTCCGAATCAATCGCGTGAAATATGTCTGGCATGGATATTCTGGGAGTAAACAACCACCCGTGAAACGGGTGGCATTGATTTGTCGCCAAAGGCGACAGATCATTAGGAGACGGCACGTCTCCGAAAGTTTAGGTTCGGAACCGCGTGCTAAGCACGCGGTTTGTAGAACAATCAACCGGCGCAATGCCGGCAGATCTTTGTCCGGCTTTTACCTGTTGCTCTTAAACACAGCCTTTCTTTCGTTGCCACGACGGGACGTGATAGAACGCCCCAGGGAAGGTAATTCGCAGCGGACGGGCCATAAGCATTCCATTCCAATTCTGGGGTCAAACCTTGATTTGTGATTTAAATTATCATAAAACTATTTATTCTATCAATATAACCATCTGAAATATTACAATATAAAATATATTGAGCACTAATCAAGGTTTGACCCCAATCACGATATAAAATATATTGAGCACTAATCAAGGTTTGACCCCAATCACGATCTTAAACGCCTTCCTGATTTTCTTTAAAGAATCACTCCTTAGGTATCAAGAGTCAACGCCAGACCCCCCCTTCATATTCCAAACGTAATTGCATAGCCATAATTAATCACTTTGTCTCATGTCTAGCCCCGACCCCGTTACTCCCTCCGCTCCCTGTTTTCTGCATGTCGCCAAACACAACAAGGGGAAACGTGGTTCTTTGTCATGTGTCTAAAACGAACCCCACTTCACAGGCTCAGAACCTGTACCGGCTTTCACTGAAAAGTCGTGCTTTGCAGCCCAAGCTCTTGCAGCTTCCTCGAGTTCAGCATGTCCGCAATTGAGGTATGCTTCTGCTATAGCCTTGTTACCCACTGTATCAAGTTTATCAATAAGGATTGGAATTATCTGCTCTTTCCCGATAGCTATAAAAGTAAAAAGAGCGTTTTCAAAGGCATGGTAATCCGATTCAATATCTTCAAGGAGGACTTTTTTGGTAAAAGGCCAATTCATTTTCAGTACTCCGCCCCATCTTCGGGCCACCCACAAATGAACCTTATCGTAAACGGATTGTGGTTTCCAACCAAGACGTGACAGGGCTTCAGCTACAATTTCATTGGAATTCCAATAAGTTAATTTATTTACCAATGGATTTATGGCCTGTGTATCGCCTATCTTTCCAAGAGCCTCTGCTACGCTTCTTGAAATATCGCATTTCTTGTCTTTCAGGCCCGCGATAAGAGGTCCCACAGCTTTGAAGCCATTTATATAACCCAGAGCCGTCGCTGCTCTTGATCTGGCTACACATCGCTCATTATCATCTTGTAGCACCTCGATAAGAGGTTCCATTGCTGGCATACCTATTTTTCCCAAAGCCTCAGTCACTGAATATGGAATCCATCTGGGAGACCTCAATATCTCAATAAGAGGTTGCACAGCCTTAGGATCTTTTAAATATCCTAATGCTTCCGTAGCGCTTGATAAGGGCTTAGAGTCCTCATCCTCATGTTCCAGCACCTCGATAAGAGGTTCCGCTGCCTTAGGGTCTTTTATTTGCCCTAAGGCCTCTGCAGCTTTTGCCCGGACGAATATCCGACAATCATCACTTAATGCAACAATAAGAGCGTGCACAGCCCTACGGTCTTTTGTATAACCTAGTGCCATCGCAGCCTTTGCTCGGGTATTACAACTTTCATTATTATCCTGTAGCGTCGTGATAAGAGGTTCCACTGCCGAAGAACCGATATTTCCCAAGGCCTTTGTGATTGCTACTGGGGTATAACGCTCCTTCAAAGCTATAATTAGAGGTTCTACAGCCCTAGGGTCTTTTATGCGTCCCAAGGCCTCTGCCACGGTTCCAGTAATGTTGCATTTCTTGGCTTTTAGTACTGTGATAAGAGGTTGCACAGCCCTACGATCTTTTATTAGCCCCAATGCCTTCGATGCACCAGCTCGGACATAGCAATCCTTACCCTTCAGCATCTCGATAAGGAGTTGCGAAACGCTAGCATCACTAATTTTACCCAAGGCCTCTGCCGCTTTTTCTCGAGAACGAGGTTTGTTATTCTTATTTTTCAGCACCTCGATAAGAGGTTGTAGAGCTTTAGGATCTTTTATGCGTCCCAAGGCCTCTGCCACGGTTGCAGTAGTATCGCAGTTCTTATCTTTAAGCATTTCGGTAAGAGGTTCTACCGCCCTAGGATCTCTTATATGCCCAAGTGCCTTCACAGCGTTCGATCGGACTAAACAATCCTCGTTCTTCAACGCCTCGATAAGAGGTTCCAAAGCCATAGGATCTTTTATCTGTCCTAGGGAGTCCGCTGCTTCTCCCTGGACAAAAGCGTTCTGATGCTGCAACATCGTGGTAAGAAGTTTTACTGCAGGGGTACCTATGTTGCGTAAGGCCAACCCCGTAACTTCGATGATGTCCAAGGCGTTATTCAGGGCATTCGACGATAATTCTTGCAAGTGCCAATTATTATCATTAAGCACTTTAATAAGAGGTCCCACAGCCCTAGGATCTTTTATCTGTCCTAATGCTATGATAGCTTGTTTTTTGTCATTTACGTTATGACTGTGTAAAACTTTTATCAATTCTCCTACTTGATCGCTCTGTGAATGTACTTGGAATGGAAATAATATAATTAAAATTATAAGTATCTTACTTTTTATGTTTTTAACTATTTTATTACTACCTGTCACAATATTACCTCTCTTTCTTTTTCCAATTGGTCCAATTGGGGTCGGGCCACGTGAACTTGTTGATATTTATGGATTAACATTCCAAAAATAGGTGTTATTCGGGCTTAAAACGCCATTTTCAGGGGCAAAATTGCTATTGTAAGCAACCTGAGCCTCCCGAAGATGATACAAATCTCT
>DRHF01000399.1 GCA_011049715.1 Desulfobacterales bacterium | reverse complement strand
TTCAATTTCACGAAATGAAGATCCGAGAAAGAGGGGGACTTTCAGCTGTTCAATAAATCCCAATGATAGCCATCCGGTTTTCTAACAACCCCAAGAGTAAACATCCGCACCTTCGCTCTTAGGAGCCCCCGTTTTTTTTATACGCCCAAAACAACAAAACCCCACCTCTCTATTTAAGAAATGGGGTTTCGATGAAAGAAACGGGGTCAGGTCTTCATTCTTCACTAAATATCTAAACATGTCAAAAGTGAAGACGCGACCTCTTGTTTTTTCTTTATCACGACAAAATTTGTTAAGAGGCAAATAACTTTGCCTGTTCAGAAATATTTTCCAGTTTTACCGAGCGTGCCCCTATATTTATAATGTTCTTATTGAAATCGCTCTCAAAGGCATAAACCGGTTTTTGCCAGGAGAGTATTTTCTTGCAAAATGCTTCTGTCTTACTGCCGGTTCCGGCATGGATCACGAAAACAGCAGCAGATAACGCTGCAACAAATAGATTGCGGTAATGGGACCTCTTAGCGGAAATGCGTCGTTGATTTTCATCAAATGGGGACAGAAAAAGCAGGCGCTCATCTTTCAATGGCTTTTTGTACTCTCTGTTTATCCGCATGTTATTGATACTTCTGGCAGGACAGATAATGACGGGCTGGGAGCCGCGTAAAAGTATTGTGAGGCATTCACGTTCCATGGGCGAATGGAATCCGCTGATAACTGTTATGCCGGCATCCCTTAAAATTTGCGCAATGTCATAGGTTTTTACTATCAGATCGCCCGGGCATTTTGCTGAGCAAAAAAGGGCTGTTGGATTCTTGCGAAGGATGTCGAGGTTTCCGATGGCCGTGATGGCATTTGGGGCGTCTTTGCCCTGATGTTTTTTTAAGGCTAACGGATAATTCGGGTCATTTTTCTTCAGGTTAGTTGTGTCCATCTCTCAGCCTAATCCCATTCGATACTTGATGTCGTAGTTGATAATGAAGTCGAGTTCTTCGGCGGTAAAGCCATAATGTTTTGCTAAGGCATCATCAATTTCATCAACTATAGGTTTTGATTGTTTAGGATAGAATTCGTCGTATGCAACGCTTCCCGTTGTTTTGTAATTACACTCTTTTCGCTTGGCATTTAGTTTTAAGCTAATCATCAATTCATCCGAAAGATCTGCCAGTTTATTTTTTAATTGTTTTGACATCTGATCAATGCCAATATGGAAATTATTAATCTCTCGTAAATTTAAGTGTCTGGAATCCGAAAGAATTATGTACCACCAATAAAAAAGAGAGCTATTGAGACTTGATGCTGCTACTGCCGCATCTAATTCTGAAAAGAAGTGTAAAGATTTTACTTGAGTGGAAATATGAACTCCTTCGCGCTCGTTCCAAAAATAGGGAGCAAAGTTCATCGCTCGAATCCAGTATCGAGGTGCATTATGGAAATAAATAATGTATGGGGAATTTCCTGTTGAAAAATTTCTTGATAAAAGCGAATATTTATTTAACTTTGACCAAACTATACGTTCAATCTGCCGGTGTATTTTTGGTATTGAATTTGAGAAATTCAAATCAGAAGTATTAGTATATTGGATGTTTTGGAGAAGATATATTCGAAACTCTTCATGCCAATGGTGATAATTGGAGGAATAAACAAAGTTATTTAGCTCCCCACGCTCAAGCAAGTAAATTGCCAAACGTTGGTCAACACCGACAAATAATTTTGCAGGACGAATGCAGTATGTTGAAAGCCATATCTGAGAAGATTTTTGGTTAAACAAAGAGATTAATGCGCTCATTCTATCTGTGCAAATACCTGAGTGTGGAATGATCATCCCTGTTCTTCCTGTATTAAATAATAAACGATAATTCCTTTCAACTACATATGCATAAAGATTTTCGCATCTTTCGGTTTGATAACCCTTCACTAAGTATTGACCTTTGATTTTCTTATACTCCACGTAAGGTGGATTCCCAATAATCACATCAAACCCGCCTTCATTAATAATTCCATAAAACTCGCTAAACCAGTGAAAAGGCTGGTGGCTTTCAAGCCATTTGGCTAACTCCTTGTTGTATTTCTTCTCAGAAAGTATGCTGTTTCGGTCAATCCCATATTCTGATGCCAGGTAACGATCCAATTCATCTGAAAGGAGCTTCAAGCTGTTGCCAAGGTTCTGCTTGGCATCTGAAAAATCTTTTGTATCCATACCGAAACCTGTTTGCATCTGCCGAAATTTTTTGAATTTCCTGTCAGCAATTTCGGCTTTTTCCTCTATCCGACCTAAGGCATCAAGATCCTCAGCAAACAATAATCTTTCCTGTTTTTGCTTGCCTGCCTCAGATGTAGTAATTGCTTCCCTTACTTCATCCTTGCTTACAAAACCGACTAAAGTGTTTCCTGCCCGAATATTAAAATCAATATCAGGCAGCGGCTCGATTTTATCAACACTATCAACCTGGGCAACCAGTTTGAGAAAGAGGCGAAGCTTACAGATCTCTGTTGCTTCTTCCATGATGTCCACACCATAAAGATTGTTCAGGATGATCGACTTGAGGATGAAATAGCGACGATTCGGATGCTTTTCTATTCGCTGGAGGATTTTTCGGAAATCGCCGAATTTGTCGGAGCGGTGTTTCTGACCTGAGCTTTCCAGCTCATCGAGAAAGACCTGCATCCGGTCCAGGCATGCCTCGTAAAGGGGTTCAAGGATATTCAAAGCGGCAAAGAGAAAAGCGCCGGACCCGCATGTGGGGTCCAAAACGCTCATTCCTGGCTGAAATTGCTGATTCGATTTGTCCGGTATCCGGCCTGCTATGGTGTAGTAAATGGCGCGGAGCAGTTCAGGGCCTTCACAGTTTTCAATCACGTCCTGGGCAAACTGGCGGATGTCAAGATTATAGGTGATAAGATCGTTGATCGAACTGATTTCACCCTTGGACATTTTGTTGCTGACTTCTTCATAACGCCGCCGCCGGGCCACAACCTCGCGCCATATCTCTGTGGGCAGGGCATATTCCGAAAGAGCAGGCTTATTCCACTGGGTGCGCTTTGAAACATTCTTTATACCGACAGCGATTTCTTCGGGCAAATCTAATTCTACTCCTTTCTTTACAGCATCATAGATATACCGGTCAGGTTCTTCCTTGAGCAGCCGCCACACAGACTGCTCCCCTTCAAAGGCAATTTTGCACTTCTTTTGGGCCTGGTCAAACAGAAAGGGGATGATGGTGTTTTTGCTGATATACCCCGTGATATCCTCTTTAGTGTAATACGCCCCCATCTGTTTCTGGTTGATGTATTTTTCAAATATATAACCAAGAACATCCGGGTTGATTTCATTAGCGGCCATTAGCGGGCGTTCATCAAGATGCCAGCTGTACTGCTCAAAAAATGTAAAGAGATTTTCAAATGCCGCATCCTCGATCTGAATTTCTTTCCCGCGCAACTTTTCAATCTGGTGCTGCTGAAAAAGACCGCCATCAAGATAAGGCACCTTGCCCAACAGCCTGTTTGTTTCCGGTTTGCGGTCTTCCTCTTTTTTGGCAAAGCCCTCAAAAAAGAGCGGGCAAAGAAAATTTTTGTAATACCCATTTTTGCTGCTTTCTTTGCTCTTGCGCAGACCTGACCTCAGGTAATCCGTGTCATTATCGAGAAAGCCCTTTTTCTGGATAAAATAGATGAACATAAGGCGGTTCAGCATAACGGAGACATACCAGCGCTGAAATCTTTCTTCAGGGATGCCTTGCAGGAATTGCAAAAACTTTTTGTGCTCCATCTTGAACCGGTCATAGAACTTCTTTGTTACTTTTTCTACATCAAATGCCTTTCTGGCGCGTCTGCCCACTTCGATAATGGTCAGTTGTTCCTCTTCTTCAAGAGTGAATGCCAGATTACCAATTTTCTGAATAAGCAAATCGCCGGATTGGCTTGCATAATAGGTGTGCTCACGGCATTGAGCAGGCTTACCGGACTGCCGTTTCACCCATTGCCATACCTGCCTGGTCTTTTTCGCATCGAGATAAATGATGAGATGCTCGTGGTGGGATTTTGTAACCTGTCGTTCAATTTTTCGGCGGATCGAGTAATCAGGGATTGACTTATCACTTGACGTCTCACACAGAAAGACGACCATGCCGCGCTTCTCTGTAAACGCGCTTAGTCTAAAACTTTGATTGTCCACGGAGACATCAAGCTCGGATTTGTATTTATCCCAGCCTAACTCTTCAACAAACAGGGTCTTGAAGTCGAAATTCTGACACAGTGTTCGAACTCGTTCAATATTAAGATGCATGGTTACTTGTCCTCAACCCCAAAGAACAGATGATTTTCGGTTCCCCGACTTCCCCATCCTCCTCATGAACAAGGCAGAGGCGATCTTCCTCTCTGAGCGCAATGACCAGTTGGGATAAAGCCATATTCGATATGCCACTTCGAAGCTGGCGGTTTAGGGTGTCAATAGCGGATTGGCGTAAAGGATAACGGTAGATATCGTCGATTGCTCGAAGCAAATCCTTTGACTCAAATAGCGTGCCTTCTACTTCCCTGGCATAGTCTTTGAGCCGTTCATAAGTGCGAAACCGGGCACCCGAGGGTCTTCCCAATTGGCCGCCTACTTGTCGTTCTTCTTCAATCAGGAGATCAACACCTTTTTTTACCAGTTCGTGATGATTTTCATGCCGGGGGATGGCGACTGTATCAGGACGACATTTTGCCGTTTTAAGGATTTCAAACTGTGATTCGGTCACACTGCCGCCCTTTTGATCAATCCAGGCAAGGGCATCGTTGCCTTCATCTGTCCGCATATAAAGCAAAACCCCTTCGGGTTTTGTGCTTTCTGATTTAAGCTCTTTTGTGGAATAGACCACCGAAGGCATGGCCGGGATGATCCTTTTAAGCTTTGGATCAGCATCTGTAGCATTTTTCCAGATCTGATAGGCATAGGATGCAAGATCGACCTCTGTATCATCATCCCCATCCAAAACTCCGGCCTTTTCATTGTAAAGGTCTACCACCACCTGATCATTGCGGTCATCTTCAAAGAATGCTTCGTCCGTACCAACAACCTCTGCGTTTTCCTGCAATCTTACCCGTACTCGATCCCTGAGCCGAATGATGCGCTCCACTCCCTCTGCGGGAAGAAAGGAGTGACAAAGAATATTTTCCGCCTTTTGGCCGATTCGATCAACACGCCCGACACGCTGGATCAATCGAATAATGGCCCATGGCAAATCGTAGTTAACCACAATAAAGCAATCCTGCAAATTTTGCCCTTCGCTGAGGACGTCTGTTGCAACAAGAACCCGCAGTTCATCATCAGGTTTAATCCGCCCCCGTTTCTCATTACTCTCCGGGCTGAAACGCCAGGCAAGAGCTGTTGGGTCCGGTGAAGCCCCTGTCACGCCTGACATCCTTGATACACCCCTGAGTTTCAATTCTTTTTCCAGATAGTGAACAGTATCGGCAAATTGGGTAAAAACAATAATTTTCTCACCGTGGTGCTCTTCAGCTATTAATTTGTGCAAAGCTTCCAGCTTGGTATCTTTAGCCGAATCCCAATCACCGCATTTTTTCAGTATTTTTAAAAGAGCGTTTCCATCGCTCTGCAAATCCTTTGCCAGGGCTTTGCTGAAAAGCTCCGGACGCAACCACTTGAAACGGGTTTTATATTCTAAGGCATATTTAGCATAAATTTCCGCAGCACGGTTTTTGTAGTCTTTATCGAATTTCAGACCTCCCTTCTCATCGATCTCATTTTCACCTGTATTATCCTCATTATCGAACAAACCTGATGTAATGCTCGTTGCATCGGCATCTTCATCGTTAATGCGGGCATCAAGCAATCCAGCATCCTGGGCCCCGATAGGAAGAGGTTGACCTTGCTCGATTGCGTGAAGAAAAATGTAATTGCGTAAAATGTGTCGTTCAATAGATAAAATGAATGCATGCCCGCCACTCTCCAGCCGCTTGAAAACATTGGTGCGGCAAAATCCCATGAGTCTTTTCCCTGCGCGAGAAAGATCGTTCAACGCGCTAACTTCAGATTGGGTGGGCGGTTTTCGGTGGGATTCCTTAACATAATTACCTAATCCGTAGCGAGGAAGTCTTAAGCTGTTGATTGTATCGACTACATCCGAAGCATAAAGCTTTGCATACTGATCATCCGGATCCTTGTCATCGATCCTGAACTTTACCGTTTTTGGTGCCCGCACGGGAAAATAAGATCGGGTTCCATCTTCAAATGTGAGGTATTTGCGTTCGTTTTCAGGATCTGTTTCAGCGTAGTTATCCTGAATAAAACTCCTGGTGCGTCTGACAAGGAAAAGGCGCATGAGTTCTCGCCAATCATCCGCATATTCGCTCTTTTCAAAAGCAGCCAAAGAACGTATGGGGGACTGATACTGACGTCTGAACTCAATCTCACCCATATCCTTTAATAATCGTTCGGGCCGGATTGTTAATTCTTTGTCTTCCGGAACAAAAAGGCGCAACTGGTTTGATAGATCAAGATAAGTTTTGTTGTATGGTGTAGCTGAGAGAAGAATAACTTTACTCTCATTTTCGTTTATATATTCCTGGATTGCCTGGTAGCGTTTCCCTTCACGGTTGCGCAGGTTATGACTTTCATCAATTAAAACAAGACGGAATCGCCTTAAATCAGGCAACTTGCTTATAACCTGGCTGATGGAAAGTACCCTTGCGCGAAGGCGATACTGATCGCGATAGTCTTCCCACATACCTACTAAATTTTTGGGACAGATAATCAATGTTTCCAGACCCAGGTCATCCTCAAGGATACGTGCAACAGCGGTTGCCATGAGGGTTTTACCCAGGCCCACTACATCACCGATCAGAACCCCACCTCTCTTATTGATGTGGTGTGCGGCGATTTTTACGGCAGCCTTTTGAAATTCAAAAAGTCTTTGACCAAACTCTCGTGGAATCCGGAACTCGGCAAGACCCGCGCGAGCCTCCTGCGAGAGATGGTATGCCATTTTAATGTATATATGATAAGGAGGGATTGGCTCTTCACGCGCCCAGCTTTCACCAATAATCTGGACCAGCTCATCTGAAATATCGATACACCAGCGGTCATTCCAGCGGTCATCAAACCATTTGGCGAGTTTTTTACACGCGTCATGGTCAAGCACATCTATATTTAATTCGCCCTGACTCGATAGACCTGAAAAAGTCAGATTGCTGCTCCCGAGATATCCTGTAGCTGGATTGACCGGATCAGGCCGGAAAAGCAGATAGAGCTTTGCATGTAAAGGGTGTCTAAGGAACAACTTTACGACAACTTTTTTTGCCTTAATCTGGGCGGCTAACCGACGCAGACCGATTTCGTCTTCGTTTGTAGGCGCGCCGACCATCAGTTGATCCCGAAACTCCTCAGCTATTTTTTTCTTAAGACGAATTGCCGTCTGGTTATCCATGCTGCTATCGGCTCTTGAAAGCCTCATTACCTGCCGCAATTCATCCTGAGGCAATCTGTGCATACCAACAAGTAGCCGACAGCAATGGTCCTCTCCACCTGACCATGAATCGATATACGAATCTAATTGTTTCCAACCACGTAAATTAAAGTACCCTACACAAAAATCAGCGTGATCAGATAACTCTATGGTCTCTTGAAGAGCTGGAAGGAGGCTTGTCTCAATATTGTCAAAAATGCGAGGCATTATTGTTCCTCTCTAACATGGAAAATTTTAGCGCCATTGTAATAGATGACATAATAAGGATCGAGGTTGTTTTCAAGGATTCTCCTCATTGGTCAGTTCCAGATTGGGAAGAGCGGGACATCCTTCAGCAGTTCAATAAATCCCAACGATAGCCATCTGGTTTTCTAACAACCTCCCATGATTAAACATCTGCACCTTCGCTCTTAGAAACTCCCGATTTTTTTTTACACACCTAAAACAACAAAACCCCACCTCTCTATTTAAGAAATGGGGTTTCGATGTTCACTCCATAGCAGCCTCGTTCTCTAATCAAGTTTTGATTCGATTAGATGTTATTCGTTATCAGTTAGCAGTTATTGGTTTAAGGAATGCAGATAGTTGAGCAGGATTAGAGCAAATAACCATTAACATTTAACTAATAACCCCCCGGTTGAGCTTTTTTTCGCTCAATTGGGGTCTTACTTAAGGTTGTCTGGATCTCGAACTTTTTTAAATAATGCGCTTCCCGATATATATCTGCATGCGAATTTGTTAATGCTAAGCAATAAGAGAACGTAGAGCTTTATTGACTGATTCTGAATCAGGAAAATGAACCTTTACATCAGGATCGAGCATAACAGAGCCATCTTCTTGTGTGAAATATTGCACAGATGTTGAACCATCGTCCTTGTGGACAATGACGGTATGTCCTTTCCTGAAAGCCTTATAATGCTTTCCCCTTACACCGTCCGAGAAATCATACTCATCTCTCATATCTGAATTTTTAGAATTGGGCATCTTTTTCTTCATATTTCTTCCTTTCAGATCTTGTTGCTTTTCGACATCCGATTATGCGGATCGTTTCGTTTCTTTCGGTGTACCATACAACTAGAACTGCACGCTTCGAGGAAAATCCAATATCAACAAAACGGTATTCACCCTCTGAATGATCAGGATCATCGATCGTAATTGCAAATGGATCGTTGAAAACAGTTTTGGCTTCCTCGAATGTAATACCATGTTTTTTTACATTTTTCTCAGATTTATTTTGATCCCATTCAAATGCAAGTGACATTGATCAAATTCCATATTTTTTGAACATTTTAACAAAATTCTATCATTTTCAAAACATTAATTTTTGAGGTGCAGAATCATTGATTATAAGGCAAATTTGCCTGATATCAGTGTATTTAGCAGTTAAACAGGCAAAACTAAGAAACTAAAAGTGAAGGATCATCTCCAAAAGAGTTGGAGTAATTCTATGACCCCCGAACCCTTTTCACCATTGGAAACTTACAGTAAAAATACCATATTTTCAAATTGTAGCCGCCCGTTTGTCACACGCACTCGACACATGCTGACGGAAACCGACTTTTGTCTCCGCGACTTGCGGAGACAAAAAATTCATCGCGTTGCAACCTTGCAACACATTCAGGGTCTTACTTAAGGTTGTCTGGATCTGGAACTTTTTTAAATAATGCGCTTCCCGATTTTTATCTTATTGATCCGGTTTTTTATCATAAGTGGCTAAAAAGTCAATACTTTTTTTATGGGGAAATAATACTTAGTCGAATTACCTATTATGAATTTTCAGAAGCTAAGTTCACATATCCTTAAATACGGTAACGTATAATATTTTGTTTCACCGCCCATTCGCTCCGCTCATTCGAGGCGCAGAGTTCACTGAGGATTTTTCACTATTCATTTTCGCTGAAAGGGGCGAAAAGGAATAAACCCAAGCCCTTCGGGCAGGATTTGTTTGAGGGAACAGGGGACTTTCAGTATTTCAGTTACTCAGCAGTCACGCAATTGGGGTCCTGTTTTGCGGGGCTTCGATAGAGTCCACAGAGGGCACGGAGTTAAATCTTTGTTCTAAATATTCTGACAGGATTTACTGGATTATCAGGATATTATTACTTTTCCTTTATCAGTTTCCAGGTGAAACTGATAAAACACAATCGCCTGCGGCGAAAAAAAACTGAGGGGACATGTTATTTCTTTCGTCTTTTCCTCCTGTATGCCTTCTGTTTTTCCTTAATCGTAAATCAGATTTCCCCGGTTAAATATCGGCCATGCAATAAATCATTCATCATTAAAATATTCGTGGCCTAATCAGTTACGTGTAAGACGTACATCATGAACACGCGCTTTCCCTCGGTGTCCACACCACCAACCCGCCGGTCTCACCACAGGTTTGCCTCTGGGTATTCCCCAACAGGAATTCCCGGGGTCTCCAGATCGTATAGGGCGTCACGCTCCACGGGTTTCGTGTTCCCTTTGCGACCTGACCCAATTCATTACCCAGTTCATTGGGTATTACCCAATTGCCATTTGTCGGTTTTACGCCATTGGGCATTCTGGCCGCGTCCCAAGCACTCCACTCGATTCTCAGATCGTAAGTTCTTTAAAACACGACGGATCATATCCACACTGACATTCAAGCACGCATTCCGCAGATCGGCAACACTGAAGGGGCCGGAAGTCCTGCCAATAGCTTGATGCACGAGGCTAGTCTTCTCTCCTTTGGGACTCTGAAATTGGCCAAGGCGCTACCCGCTGTCCGGTCAAGTGATAGGTTGGCCTTCTATTTAGTGTAAGCCGGCCTAAGTCCTTCCAACATGGGGTAGTGCTTTATGTTGAGAGTCTTAAGCTCCGCATTTTCGATCTCAGCAGTAGCAGCTAAAATGGCATCTGCAAGGCCGACGCCGTGTGATTTTCCGTAATTACGCTTGTATAGCCCTCCTGCCTCGGCGATCTCCGCATTTACAGAGGCAACACGGAAGAGGGAGACGAAGTCATCCAGGGCTGCTTGTTCTGCATCTCCCTTCACCCCAGCGTACAACTCCGCAACAACGATGGATGACAGGATGATCCGAGCAGAGTGGGCGTTGACGAAAGCCACCGCCTTGCTTCGGCCGCAGAGAAAGTCAACAAGAACATCTGTGTCGAGAACGATTGACCCCGCCATGATTAGTTCCTGTCCCATTCGGCTCGCGTTGCCTTGAAGTCAGGAAGATCCTTACGATTCTTCCAGATTCCGGCAGCCTCTCGCAATACAGCCTCTCGCCGACTGTGGCCCGATTGATCGATGAGGCGATCGACGGCCTCTCGAATAAGCTCGCTTTGTTTTTTGCCCGCGGTCTTGGCTATAGCAGCCAGTTCAGCACGCTGGCGTTCTGTCAAGTAAATCTGTGTTCGTACCATACCACACCTCCAATAATGTATACATTGGCATTATACATCACTTTTATTTCTTGTCAAGGCCAACCATTGATCATATCGATTTGTCTCGCCCGCTATCCCGCGGTGGAGGGATAGCTCGAGCGCGCCCAGTGAAATGGGCTTCGCCCTTCGTTACACGAATTTCACCCCAGTACCATCTTCCAGAGCTACGGGGCGGGCGGGACAGGCAGAGATAGCAGAGATAATTTTTCAGCGATAGCTGGATCGGGCTTCGGATCAAACCTTGATTAGTATATTAAATTGACATTCTGTTAATCATAATGTTAGCTGGAGAGGCATGGCAAGACCGTGGTGAATTGAAACGGTGATTAGCTATTTTAAAGACAATTCTCAATTTATCCATATCTAATTCAAAAAAAAGGAACAGGCCAGGATCGCGAAGATAATTCCGGCCGCATCCGCCGTCAAACCCGCAGCCAGTGCGTGGCGGATACGACGGACCTGAACCGCACCAAAGTAAACGGCCATTACATAAAAAGTTGTTTCGGTCGACCCTTGCAAGGTGGAAACGAGATAACCGGTATAGCTGTCGGGCCCGATGGTCGGATCATTTATGATTGAAGCCAGGATACCGTATGCCCCCGAACCGGAAAGCGGCCGCATAAGGGCCATCGGCAGGGCCTCTGCCGGCAAGCCGAACGAACCGGTGATGCTGCCCAGAACCGAAACTACGGCTTCTAGGGCGCCGCTGGCACGCAACATCCCAACCGCCACCAGAATGGCCACCAGGTACGGGATGATCCGCAGGGCCACCTGGAACCCATCTTTGGCGCCTTCAATAAAAGTTTCGTAGATACGCACACCGCGTATCATGCCGAAAACTAAAAATCCGACCATGAGCAGCGGCAGAATCCATGGCGATAAGGACTGCCCAAAAACCACGGCAACCGGAATAAGCGCCACAAGGGCTAAAAGGGCAACAAGGCTGACCCAGAAAGGATAGCCTTCTGAAGTGGTGCCTTCCAGCGGCGGCGCCTCTTTCCGATCATCCGAAGGGTCCGGTTGCACTGTATTGACTGCATTTGCCTTAAGGGGCGCAAAGCGCTGATATAGTTTGGAAGCTATTATCGCCACTGCGGTGGAACCGATGGTGGCAAACAACGTGGTCGGTAATATGGCGGCCGGATCTGATGAACCGGCCGCCGCACGCAAAGCGATAACGCCGGTCGGCAGCAGGGTGACACTGGACGTGTTGATGGCCAAAAACAGGGCCATGGAATCGGTAGCCGTGCCGTGTTTGGGGTTCAGCTTGTCAAGCTCCTGCATGGCACGGATGCCGAAAGGTGTTGCCGCATTACCGAGTCCCAGCGCATTGGCCGCCAGGTTCAGGATCATGGCGCCCATCGCCGGATGATCCGGCGGAACATCGGGAAACAAGCGTACCATCAACGGACGGATCAGCCGTGCGATAATGTTAAGCATACCGCCGGCTTCAGCAACTTTCATCAGGCCTAGGAACAGGGCCATCACGCCCACCAGACCGATGGCCAGTTCCACGGCGCCGCCTGCGGAGTCTACCATTGCCCTGGATAGAAGTTCCATGGGCGCAGGATCACCCGCATCGATACTAAAAAAAATTTGCTGCCAGCCGGCAAATAAAAAAGCACCCAGGACAATGACAACGAATATGATATTCATAAACCCGACCTCAAGTGATATTAGCTATCTGTGGCAACCGTTTGGGCACTTACTTAAACGGTTTTGAACAAAACGACATCATCTACCCAGATAGTGCCCTTTCCATTTATGACGAAGGATGCAGCGCAACACAGAAGTTGGACTTTTTACGAAGCCGTCAAAATCCGCTTTGCTCGATCAGGGCGGTTGGTGATGATGCCATCCACATCCATTTTTAAAAACTTCCTTATGTCGCGCTCTGAATCAACAATCCACACAAAAACCTTTATCCCCAGGTCATGTGCGGTTTCGACCTCTTTTCTCGTCAGGCTTTCAGACCAGGCGCACCAGATTTTGCCGCCGGCCGCGTTAATGCTGTGAGGAATCGATCCTTGATAATCATCTACATCAATCCCGGCCATCCAAGGCGATGGACCCGGCTGCCCTATTTTGATGTTATCGAGCCAGTTAGCAGTAGCGGAGATATGGGCGGTCGTGATTTGAGGCGCTATCTTTTTTGCAAAAGCAAGAACGTTCCAATTAAATGAAAGCAGTACGACCTGCGAATCAAAATTTTCATCATGGACGATTTTTAATACCTGTTGTACGACGTTTTCAGATGGCGGGGTCATACCGGGTTGCTCCGGGGATGTTTTGATCTCTACCCACAGTTTCGTGTGATCGACGCACCGCTCTTTGATTAAATCAATCACTTTTTGAAAGGCCGGAATCCTCTCACCATCGATTGCCTTTTGGTCCGGATATTTAAGGGCGTATTTTGTACGGGGTTTTAACCTTCCCACATCGTAAGTCTGAAGCTCCTCAAATGTCAGACTTTTAATCGGTATGATCGACTGCTTGTCCAACCATTTTCTGTCCGGTGTTCGGGTAATTTCCGGTTTCAAGGTATAAAAGTGATGGACGCATAGTACGCCATCCGCTGTCATCAACACATCGAGTTCTATTCCGTCGACACCGATATCGAGGGTTTGCTCAAATCCGGCAAGGGTGTTTTCCGGATAAAGTCCCGATGCCCCGCGGTGGCCGATCACCAAAACTTTTTTTTGTTTGACCCTATCCATACAATGTCTGAAACAAAAGTTCCGCCATATCCACGATGCGCGGACCGGTTCGACAGGTCAATCCACAGTGGAACTGGTAAATCCGGCCCGATTGAACGGCGTTCAGCCGCCGCCACTTCTGATCCTGTATCAGGCGGGGGATGAGATGCGTGTCATATCCGCAAATAAATATCATTTCCGGGTTCCAATCGAAAAGTTGGGCAAAGGGAACTCTCGGATAATCTGTTTTTAGAGCGCCGGTCACATTTATCCCCCCGCCCCGGGCGATAACGTCGTATTGAAAAGACAACGGCCCCGCAACATAGAATGAATCATCATCCCACTCCAGTACACGGGAAACCGTCAACCGCTTTTCAGGTGCGATCGAGCCGACCTTTTCATCCAGCAGGTTCAACCGGTTTTGCAGCCCCTCGACCAGCGCCTCCGCTTCCGCAGACACCCCAAACCGGTCGCTGAGATCGATCATTGTCTGAAGCGCCTGATCAACGGTTTGCGGGTTGATCAGCAACACTTGAATTCCTTTTTTTTCCAGAACTGTTATCAGATGCAGATGGGCGGTTTCAGATCCTAAAACCGTGTCCGGCTTCAGGGCCATCAGTTTTTCGAGATCCGGTTCGAACCAGCATAGAACATGCGGCTTTTTTGAAACCGCAGCCGGGTAATCGCAACTGTCTGTTACGCCGACCACACGGTCATCCATTCCCAAGGCAAAAAGCAATTCGGTTATAGAAGGCGTGAGCGATACAATTCTTGATCCCGGTGTTTGATCGATTCCCATAAAAACCTCACGGACCGGCCTTGTATTGACGCTCTTTCCACCATGGATAAAAATCAGGCATATCAACCCCGGGTTTCATCTGAAACTGCGGCGATCGTTTCTCAAAAAAAGAAGCGGCGCCTTCCATGCAGTCCCGGCTCGGAATCATAAAATCGAGGCAATTCGATTCGATTATGTGGGCCGCCATCGGGTGGTCTTCACCCAGGCCTTTCCACAGCATCTGCCTTGAGAGGGCGGTTGATATGGCCGAAGTATTTTCTGCGATCTCACCGGCTGTTTTCCGGGCCATCGGCATCAGATCCGAAAGCGGGACGACCCCGCTGAACAAACCCATTTCCATACCCTCTTTGGCTGTAAACATCCTGCCGGTTAAAATCAGTTCGGTGGCCCGCGTGACACCCACAATTTTAGGGAGAAAATAGGTGCTGCACCCCTCCGGGACAAGCCCTCTTTTATTAAAAATAAAGCCGATTTTGGTCGCCTCTTCCGCAACAAAACGGATGTCCATCGCCAGTGTCATGGTGATCCCGACGCCGACCGCATGACCGTTAATGGCGGCAATTACCGGTTTTTTCATATCAAATATCCTTAGGGTCACCTGTCCGGCGGTGTCCCGGCGTTTCGGCGGGGCCTTCCCCTCTTTCCCGGCTATCCTTAAGCCATCGCCGCTCAGGTCGGCGCCGGCACAAAAGGCCCTGCCGGATCCGGTCACGATAACCACACGAACATCATCGTCACTGTCTGCAAGATTCATGGCCCGGATCAGCTCATCCATCATAATCGGTGTCCACGCATTGAGCCTATCCGGTCGATTCAATGTTATGGTCGCTATTCGTTCTTCAACCGAATACTCGATCTGTTCAAAATCCATCTATCGATCCTCCTCAGTTTTTAATCGTTTGCGGCACATGGCCTGTTCGCAGAAGCGGCCACAGTGAAGTCAGCCCGAATACGGGCCCTGCGACCAAAAAGATAAAAATATTGCTCAGATCCATAAAATTAGACAAATACCCCATAACTTGAATGCTGACAATGGTTATCGAAAACCCAATACAATTGACAATGGTAAGGGCGGATCCGACGAGGTCCCGGGGCGCTGTTCGGGCAATGATCGCTGAAAACTGGGGAGAATCGCCAACCACCATAACTCCCCAGAAAATCAAAACCCCTAGAAAAATTTCTGTTGGGGCATAAAACAGCAAAGGGGAAAGCAGGCAGCAGATGCCGGATCCGGCCAGCTGGATAAACGCTACAGGGGCGCTTCCGGCTCTTGTGGAAATTATGCCACCTAGTACGCAGCCAAGGCTGCCGCCTGCGATGATACAGAATGCCCAAAAAGAAACGTTAATATCCGTCCCCGGATTTTGGGCCTCATAGGCGATAAGAATAACCGGAACAAACGCCCACAGCGTGTAGAGTTCCCACATGTGGCCAAAATAGCCGAAAGAGGCGGCGCGCAGCCTTTTGGACTGAAAAATCTTAAATATCGCCCTGCTGTTAAATTTGGTCCCTTTGATCAGATAAGGGCCGTCCGGGACCAGCAGAAGCATCAAGATACCGCCTATGGAGGCGATCGCAGAAGTCGATACAATCACAACTTCCCATGGAACCGCCTGCCCTGCGCCCTTTACCAGATGGGGAAAAGCGGTGCCGAGCACCAATGCCCCTATGAGAAATCCCAGTGCTTCCCCCAATCCTTTTTCATACCATCCGGCTGCTATTTTCATCCCCACCGGGTAAATCCCGGCCAAAAAAAATCCGGTTATAAAACGCAAAACCAGCAGCGACGTCAACCCCTCTGCCGACAAATAAATAAGGATATTCGACACCGCGCCCAAAAGAGAACAAACAAAAAATACGATTCGAGGAGAAAAATGATCGGAGAGGGCAAAAAAGGCAAACAGGAGCGTCCCTGCAATAAACCCCAGCTGAACCGCCGAGGTCATAAACCCCAACATGTGGTTTCCAATGGACCATTTCCCCTGCAAATCCGCCAGAACCGCGTTGCCGGAAAACCAAAGTGAGGTTCCGGCAAATTGGGAAAAAATGATGACAGGTAAAATCCAGGGGGGTCTTTTTTTCACTGCAATCCCAAAAAATAGGGCGAATTGTTTTGGTAAACCAACCGCTAAAAGACCGGAGAACCGGTTTTTCTGAAACGATCCATGATCAACACGCATTCATTCGCGTATCGGTCAGCCCGGTCCGGATCGTTACGCCTCGAACTTATGGAGATAATAATGTACTTCTGATGTTCATAGAGCAGATAGAAAAGACGCCTGATGCCTGCATCACCTGAATGCGTATCTACTATCCGGCCATACCCTTTCCAAAATGCCGGCCGCGTAACACCGCAGTACTCCGCAATCGCCAAGTCCCATTCGATATCCCCCCAGCACGCACGGTCAAAATCAATAAGACCCGTAACCTCACCATCCGGCCTGACCAGAATATTGGTCACCCAAAGATCACCGTGGCACAATCTGGAAGCCTCACACGATTCGAATGCCGCCAGATTGTCGTCAAGAAGCGCCAACGCATCGTCTGACTGGGCCTGGGAATATACACCGCAGGAACAGATGTCATCCAGTTCCTTTTTGTACATCATTTGAAAGGCTTCACGCCAACTGCTTTGTGGCGCCATGCATCGATGCTCCCCGAGATAGCCAAAACGGTTATCAGGATCTGCAACCTGGTGGATCTCTGCCACATAACGGCCCCACTGGCGATACACGCGATCACTGGCACCGGAACCGATGGAAATGCCGCTCAACGGCTGTCCCGGCAAACGCGGCATAATGAGAAAATCACGATCGATCAAAGAGCGCGAAAAATCATATGCAAGGATCGGTGGAACCGGTATATCGGTTTCTTCCAGAAGGCGTTTGTGAATAGCCGGTTCCTGCCGCATCATTCGGTATTCATAAAAAAGCTGCAACACCGTATCCGGAGGTGCAATCCGGAAAACGAACCGCTTTTCATTTTTATCCACAGCCAGAAAAGTCTGGGAGAATTTACCCGCCCCAAATGGTTGACAGCTCCGGATCCCTTCACCCAGCAGTGAGTTTATCAGTTCGGCCGCCCTGTCCGAAGTAATATTCATTGTAATCTAGCCCCATGGGGTTCGAAAAAAATTGAAGAACCCTGCAGCAAGCTACGGGGAATGCGCTCGCTGTTTCGGTCCAACTCCACCGAGATCACGTGTACGCTTTAAAGAGTGCCAGATTCTCTTTGAGCATGTCGATAATCGGAAGATTATAGGGGCACTTTTCCTCGCATTCTCCACATTCGATGCATTTCACCACGTTTTCCATCGGTTTTCCCAGCCAGGCCTTGACACCTTCACGGGATATACGTTTTGCGCTGGATTTAAATATCAGGACGGATGGGATTTGAACCCCCTGGTCACACGGCATACAGTATTCGCATCGGTGGCAGAATCTTTCCCCAAGAATCGATTGGATATTTTCCATCTCTTTTAAATCGGCCTTTGATAGCGGTTTGGGATCGCGGTATAGCCCGATAATTTCATCCGCTTCTTTTTTAGACCGGATTCCGGGAATCGGCACCACATATGGGTGCTGTCGGAGAAATCCGAAACAGAGATCCGCCCGTTCCAGGAGCCCGCCGCCCAGGGGTTTCATACCGATGATGCCCACATCATTTTTACGTGCCAAAGGAAAGAGTTCATTTGCCGGATCATTTTCAATAAAGTTAAATGGAAATTGGAGGGTTTGAAACAATCCCGTTTTTAGCGCTTTTATAGCGATCCGGATGCTGTGGGATGAAATTCCGATAAAACGAATTTTACCTTCAGCCCGTGCTTTTCGAGCTGCATCATAAGCCCCCTGGGGGGCAAGGACCTGTTCAAGGGCCTCTTCATTGGATACGTTGTGGAGCTGATAGATGTCGATCCAATCGGTCTTGATCTGGCGGAGAGAAAGATCGATGTGGGTGAGTGCTTCTTTTCCATCCCTTTTCGTGGTTTTGGTGGCGATAACCACCTTTTCTCTAACTGCCTTAAGAGCGGTTCCGATTTTTTCTTCGCTGGTGGGATACATGTTGGCTGTATCAAAAAATGTAATTCCAAGATCGAAGCAGTGTTTGATAACCGACACGGCTTCGTTTTCAGGCAATGGAATAATCGGAATCCCTCCAAAGCCGACCTCGGAGATCTCCAAATCCGTCCCTGCAAGTTTCACTGTATTCATTTTTTCCTCTCCGATGAGTAGGGTTGACTTAAAAACACAAGTTTCGCACCTGATATTTTGGAGAAAGCCGCATCAGGGAAGCACCAGATGCGGCGCCGTGCCCCACTGGGGGTGCGAAACGTGAGTTGTAATTTGTTAACATAGTATCTTTTCCAAAGTCAATCATCGGCAACATAGCGGCTCATCACATCCGACTTTGGATTTTGTCTCAACGCCTATTTTAGAAAAAGTAAGGAGGTGTCTCTTTACAAATCAAGTCAATTGAGGCAATTTACAATTCGCCACCGGGAGATCATCGATTTTAATTCGCACCTGATATTTTAAGAAAAGCAGCATCAGGCAAACACCAGATGCTGCACCGTGCCCCACTGGGGGTGCAAAACTTGAGTAATTATTTATGAAAATAAAAACATTCACCGCTCTTGGCATGTTTTTTATGTAACAATGGGGTTCACAAAGGGAGTTCATGTGAGACAAAGGTACTTCTACGGATACAACATCGTGGCAGCCTCTTTTATCATTCAGGGGGTGTGCATTGGTGCGCTTTTCGCCTACGGCGTCTTCTTTACGATATTTCAAGCCGAGTTCAACTGGTCACGTGCGGCGATTTCGGGCACGACGTCACTGGCCTTTCTGACCATGGGGGCAGTTGGGATCCTTGCCGGCAGGTTGAATGACCGAATCGGCCCCAGGGTCCTCATTATGGTTTCCGGGACCTCTTTCGGGCTGGGTTTCCTTCTGATATCTCGCATACAGGCACTGTGGCAACTCTATCTGCTATTCGGGATATTGGTGGGGATCGGTTTAAGCACGCATGATATTATCACACTATCCACGGTAGCGCGATGGTTTGTGACACGCCGGGGCATGATGTCCGGCATCGTCAAGGTAGGCACAGGAATCGGCCAGCTCTTTTCCCCTTTGATTGCCACCACACTCATCGCTGCCTATGGTTGGCGCAACTCCTGTCTTATCATCGGCGCGGTGGTCCTGGTCATACTGGTAGCTGTGGCTCAGGCGATGCGCCGAGACCCGGATGAGATGGGCCTGCTACCCAATGGTGGCACCGATCAACCGGGGGAACACGGGTCCAACAGGGAATACGGTATATCTCTGAAGGATGCCGCCCGCATGGGGCAGTTCCGGATCATGTGCCTGACGGAGTTCGTCATCTTTTTTTGCCTGCTGACCATCATTGTACATATTGTGCCGCATGCCACGGATCTGGGTCTTCCCCTGGCTGCCGCAGCAGGTGTTCTCGCAACAATCGGAGGTGTGAGCATGATCGGCCGGATTGTGATGGGCGCAACGATCGACAGGATAGCCGGGAAGCGTTCGCTGATCATCTGTTTCGTGGTGCTGCTATGCAGCCTCCTCTGGCTGCAGGTAGCGAAAGAGACATGGATGCTCTACCTCTTTGCCGCGATTTACGGTTTCGCGCACGGCGGTTTCTTCACGGTGGTGTCTCCTACGCTGGCTGAATTGTTCGGTATGGGATCACACGGGGTGCTCTTCGGCAGCGTCCTGTTCAGCGGGACAATCGGCGGTGCGTTCGGTCCCCTTCTCGCCGGGCGCATCTTCGACGTGGTCGGAAGTTATCAGATCGTTTTCCTCCTGCTAACCGGACTGGCCTTGGCCGGCCTTTTATTAATAACGATGTTGCGGCCTCTACAAGGCAGTCAGTTGGGGAGGTAGCCACATGGGAGCTAAGTTAGTTTTACGCCGGGGGACTGTGGAAGATTAACTAAAAAAAATGAACATCGAACATCGAACGTCCAACATCGAATATTGAATGGGAAAAAATGAAGAAACAGACTTATGACTTAGAAGAAAGTCTGCTCGAGAATCATAAAGATCGTTGAACAGCTTCCAGATAGTTGAATGTTCGGTATTGGATGTTTGTTTTTCATTCGACGTTGGACGTTCGATGTTCGATGTTCGACGTTCATCTTTCAAAACAACTTACCTCTTATGGGAGGTAGTCTATGGAATTTCTATTATAGCGGTTTTTCCCACCGGGCCACCAGAAAAGCGCCGGTGTCTGCATCGATTGACCGGCCCCGTTCCTCGATTTTTTTGGCTTGGAGAGGCTCATCATGCTTTTGAAAGTGAATGGCCGTTTTTAGTAAAGGCGTCATCGGAGCGAGTTGATTCATTTCTTTCGGAGATCGGAAGATTACGTTTTTGAAAATGGGGTGTCCCTTTTCCCCGGCCGCTTTCCTGCGGGCAGCCCAGGGGCTAAGGCTATTCAGCGTGGCCACCACAATAGATCCGCCCGGCCGGGTCACACGGAATAACTGATCGATCGCGTTCCTGGCGTTCACAATGAATTCGAAGGCCGTTACGGAAATCGTTTTGTCGAATTGATTGTCTGCAAATGGAAGATCCTCCATATCACCCTGTACCATACCGAACGGGTACCTTGCTAATTTTTTTCCTGCCTGAAATAGCATGGGGAAGGAGATGTCGAGTCCCACAAAACGGGGGCCGTCCTCAAGCAGACAGCGTGTGAAAACTCCGGTACCGCATCCGGCATCGAGTATCCGTTCCCCGGATTTTGGCCTCAACATTTCGAGCAGAAGTTTACTTTCGTAATATAGAATAAGTTTTCCGATCGGTGTCTCAAACCACCGGTCGTACCTTTGCGGCCATTCATTGAAAATTTTCGCTTCTTTCATTGTATATCTAAACGAATAAATCTACCTCTCATCAGGATTGAGCGCTCCAAGGAGCTTCGGCAAATCGCCAAACCATCCGATCAAACCGAACACCAGTGCGGCCATCAGGACAAACACCACCGTAACCGCTGCCATCACCGGTGTGTAGCCGTAACGCAGGGAGTTGAATATCTTGATCGGGAGCGTCTCGACGGTAAAACCGGCGACCATGTAGGCAACAATATACTCATTGAGGCTCAAAACAAACGCGAACGCATAACCGGATATCATATAGGGGCGAACCATCGGGAAGACGACTGAACGGAAGACCATACGGGAGTTTGCCCCCATTGTCTCGGCAGCCTCGACGATCTCATGATCAATCGATTCAAATCCTAAAGAAATTGTCACCAGTGGAAGGGTGACGAAAAAAATAGAATGAGATATTATTGTTGCGAGGATATTCCCATAGAGACCCACTGTTGCCCAGAAAGATAAAAACCCCAGGGCGGTGATGACAGGCGGCAGAATAAACGGTGAGATGCCGAGGGTAAACAAAACGCGGGCATAGAAAACCCGATAGCGCCATAAAAAATAGGCGAGGGGGAGAGCAATGGAAAGCGCGATCAGGCTTGATGAGACGGCGACCGTTAAGCTGTTCTGGACCGGTATCAACCACTCCCTCTCGCTGAGCAGCTCCACATACCAGCGCAGCGATAGACCTTCCGGCGGGAAAAATAATCGCTTTTTTGCATTCAACGATACACCCGATACAATAACCAGCGGGCTGCTTAAAATAAATATAACGAGACCAAGGAAAATATTACGGGATGTTTTGTTCATGTAGTCTCGATTCTTTTTGCTTTTCCGATAATCATCAACAGGACCACAAGCATAAGGCTTACCAGCATAAAAAAGATCGCCATAGCTGCAGATAATGGCAGGTTAGACTGATAAATCGCCTGGTCGGTGATCAGGACCGATAGAGTCCAATGCTGGGGGCGACCGAGGATCTGCGGCAGCAGATAAGCCCCGAGAGTGAACACAAACACCAAAACAAAAGCAGTGACAATCGCGTTGCGTAACGACCCCACAACCACCGTGAAAAATGTCCGAATGGGGGATGCGCCCAAAGTTCGCGCCGCTTCAGGCAATGCAGGATCAAGTCTCGACAGCGGCGGGTAAAGCACAAGTACCGTATAGGGGAAGGCGAGATAACAGATGCCCAGGAGCAAGGCAGCAAATCCCGGGCTCCAACTAACGGGCTGTTCCATCAGTCCGAAAAAAACCAAGAGATTTGATAAGCCGGCAGTCCGCGACAGCAAAAGAGACCACGTAAAACCGATGATGACCTCAGAGAGCGACAGCACTGACATTAGAAAAACCAGCCACGCGACCTGAGCACGCCGTTTCATGCAGGTAATAAAATAGGTAAATGGAAATCCGATAAGGACACAGAGTGCAGCGGACAGTCCGGCAATGAACAATGAGAACCCCAAAACCCGAGCAAAAAGGGCTGTGTAAAGATTCTTGTAGTTGCCGATGTCAAAGACAGGGATATAAAACCCACCGGGTTGCCGCTGGGAGAAGCTGATGGCGACCATTATTCCAAAGGGCATGATGAAAAAAATGGCGAGCATCAATGCCGGATAGAATAGCGGCAGGTGTGCGCGAATTCCTCTAGGCTTTTCCGCGGTCATGATCTCAGCACGGCACAGGCGGCCGCCGGCAAAAAAGCGGTGGCTTCCTCGCCTTGTTTGACTGCCGGCCTACCCTTGGGAGTGGATTGACTGATAACCTGGAGCCCGGCGCAATCAAGGTAGACCTCAACGCTGGAACCAACGTCCCTTATAAATGAAACCTGGCCGGGCAGCCGGTTGTCTCCTTCCTCGATGCCCGGCAGCACATGGATATCTTCAGGGCGCACGGAAACGGTGACGGGTGTCCCTGGAGATAGGTTTTCAGGCAAATCTTCCACGATCAGGCGCCTGTCGCCTATTGTGATCTTTTGGGATCCGCTGAAGAAACCTTCAAGAAGATTGCTGGTACCGATGAAATCGGCCACAAAAGTATCCAAAGGATTGCGATAAATTTCAAGGGGCGAGCCGACCTGATGAACTCGGTTATCGGTTCCCATCACCACTACCAGATCGGACATGGTCATTGCTTCGCGCTGATCATGGGTGACCAGGACGGTGGTCACTTTCAGGCGCTGCTGCAGCATTCGCAGTTCCACCTGCATGTCCTCACGCAACTTGGCATCGAGGGCTGACAATGGCTCATCGAGGAGAAACAGCCTAGGTTCAATGGCAAGAGCCCGTGCCATGGCCACACGCTGGCGCTGTCCCCCTGACAGTTGCGATATATGTCGATCCGTGAAACCGGACAACCGCACAAGGTTCAGCAGTTCTTCGATTCTTTGCCGGCGGGCCGTTTTACCGACTTTACGCACCCGCAAGCTGTAGGCGATGTTTTCGCCGACGGTCAAATGAGGGAACAATGCCAAAGACTGAAAGACCATACCAAAATTGCGTTGGTGGGCCGGCTGGTGGGTGATGACCTCTCCGTCCAGCATGATGGAACCTCTACTCGGTTTTTCCAACCCTGCGATGAGCCGTAAAAGCGTGGTCTTTCCACATCCGGATGGCCCGAGAAAACAGACGAACCGGCCGTGTGGAAGATGCAGACTCACATCTTGAACCGCAATCACCGATCCGAAATTCTTATCGATCTCTTCAAGGATTAAACCTGACATAAAGGTGAACCGCCGGTCGTTTTTTATCTTTTCTTGAAATAAAAAAGAAAGGTTGGAGCCGGGCGCCGGCTCCAACCAACGGTTTCATTTCATCGATCATTTAGTGACCATTTCAGTCCACTTCTGGTTTACCCAGTCGCTCAGTTCACCGGTATAAATCTGGTAAAGGGGAATGATCGGTTCTATATCGCTGGAAACCGAGGCAAACTCATTGTCCGTAAGATCGGTAGCGTCTCGCCGCACAGTTGGCGCTGTACCGACTTTACGAGACAGCTTGGCCTGGATATCCGGCCGACTCATATAGTTGATGAAAACAAGGGCCTCTTCCAGCTTTTTCGATGCCCTGCTCACCGCCCAGCTCCCGGAGTCGTTCACACCGCCTTCCTTGGGGAAGGTCGACCGCACCGGATGTCCGTCTGCCGCGGCCAGGCCGGCAACGTCATGGTAATACTGACCCATGGGGATCTCACCGGACTGCAGTGCCTGCTGGAACTGGCCTTCATCACGGTACCACAACTTGACGTTTGATTTGAGCTCCGCCAATTTGTTCATTACTTTTAGGATGCCCTCCTTGCTGCCAAGGATGTCGTATCCGCCAAAAAAGGTTTTGGCCGTAATCTCCAAGAGGAAGGAATTGGAGGCCAAAGCGAGAAGGCCCAAAGAATTCTTTTTATCCGGATTCCACATGTCGGCCCAGGACGCAGGGGCTGTCTTAAACACGTTGGTATTGGATACCAGGGTGATATACCAGGCCACCGCTCCGATGCCGTCGACCTGGCCGTCAGGATATCGGTGGATAAACTGCGGCAGCAGGTGTTTAGAATTCGGGATTTTATTCAGATCGAGCGGTACCCACAGTTTGGCCCTCTGCCCCCTCAGCATCGCCACTTGAGCCATCATCGAAACGTCCGCCGGGGCTTTGCCGGCACGCGCCGCTTGTTCCAGCTGAACCAACCAGGCTTCGCCGGTAGGTTCGGCCACAGACTCGATTTTGATGCCGGTCTCCTTTGTAAAATCGGAAAAAATATGCTTATCGAATGAATCCTTGAAATACCCGCCGTAGACTCCCACTTTTAGTTCGCCGGCGGCAAAACCAAATGGCAAACCAAGCATAGCGGCACAAACCGTTATCACGACGGTCATTACAAGTGTATTGCGCCATGTCTTAGTGATAAAAAATCTGTTGTTTTCTGCCATGACTACCCTCCTCTTAACTTAAAGTTTTGCCAATGTGAAGGATCGAAGAAACAGGACCGTCACAAAAGCCTTAAAGTAAATCATGAAAAATGCATCGGCCTCGAAACGAGCATATCATTTCCACAAAATTAAAATCAAGCGGGAAACCGGTTCACCTAGAAGGCGCTCTCATTTCCACTTGGATCAATATATGACGCCAAGAATTTTCTCCACGAATTTACAAAACGCTCGCTCGATTATTTACTATGCTTCACCCCGGGAAGGCTGCACAGCAGCTCGTAGAGCAGATTCGCTGCCACAAGAGCGGTATTGCCGGAAGTATCATAGGGAGGAGAAACTTCCACCAGGTCCCCGCCAACAACATTGATCCCGCGACAACCGCGCAAAACTTCGATTCCCTGGATGACCGTCAAGCCGCCGATCTCAGGAGTGCCGGTCCCCGGAGCAAAAGCCGGATCCAGACCGTCAATATCAAAGCTGACATAGACCGGTACGTTCCCCATCCGGCTTCGCATCTCCGCCATAAGCGGCGTCAGCGATCTGTTCCAGCATTCCTCAACCTGAACGACCTGAAACCCCATTTTCATCGGCCATTCGAAATCTTCTGCAGCATAACCCGAACCCCGAAGTCCGATCTGCACCACACGATGGGGATCGATCAACTTTTCCTCAACAGCCCGACGAAACGGGGTGCCGTGGGCGATTTCTTCATCAAACATCGCCTCGTTGACATCCGCATGGGCGTCCACATGAATAATTCCTACCGGACCGTATTTTTTATTCATTGCCCTGAGTATCGGTAAAACAATTGTGTGGTCACCGCCGAGCGTCAGAGGGATGCAATTATAGCTCAAAATATCATCGTAAGCTGTTTCTATAATTGTCATCGATTTTTGCAGATTGAATGTATTGATCGGAACATCTCCGACATCGGCAACCGTCAGCGAATCAAATGGCGCAGCACCGGTGGCCATGTTATACGGCCGAATCATGGCCGACTCCGCCCGAATTTGACGAGGGCCAAAGCGAGTTCCCGAGCGGTTGGAGGTGCCGATATCAAACGGCACACCGACAAAACAGACATCCAAATCCTCTGCATTCGGACAGGTCGGCAATCGCATCATGGTCGCCGGCCCTGCAAACCGGGGCATTTCATTACCGCCCAACGGTTGATAAAATGTTTTCGTCATAATCGAACAACCTCCAAAATTGTATTTTCCGGGGAATGCGCTCGCTGTTTCGGTTCAAACGCCGGATCGATGTCAACCTGTTTTGGAAACCGGATCAATTTATTCGACCCTAAATTCCGTCAACCAGAAATCATGCAGGTTGCAGTAGCTGGTGGCATAGAATCCGGAACCGGCTCCAACCGAAAGCACATGGGTGGATACCGGTTTTGGATCAGATGGATAAAAGGTCTTCGCGCCAAGTACCTTGCCATCTGCCGAGACCAGGGTGTGGCGAACGATATAATGTTTTTCAGACATGCCGTGCTTTGTGGTAATGGTAACCTTCTTCCCTTCCATCTTGACAATCGGTGCATGGTTTTCGACTATTTTAGCCCATTTGCCGGGATTATCTTTGGTATAAATAACACCTGCAGGACAGTTTCCAGATGACGCTAGCACCTTTGCCGAGTTCCCCATAACCAGTCCGCCGGCCACAAGAACTGTTTTCTTTAAAAAGTCTCTCCTTCGATTCATGGCATCCCTCCTTTTTGCTATGAAAATATCCCTCAGCGGTATTTTCGCCCGGATCGACAAACTGTTCGAAATGTGATCAAGGACCAGAACATCTCACGGAACTAGGGCCGCATTCCTCGCTTCTTTGGTCCCAGTTCAGTAGGAAGAATTCGGTATGCCGTCTCAATCCACTCACATAGAATCGGTCTTGTATCCCTGGGATCTATGATCTCCTCAATGCCAAATCTCTCTGCCGTAAGAAATGGGGATGTCATTGCAGACAGCCGCTTTTCTATATCTTCCCTGAAGGCTTTCGGGTCCGCTGAGGCTTCTATTTGGCGTTTATAGGCGGCCTGAACTCCTCCTTCCAGCGGTAACGAACCCCAATCTCCGGAAGGCCACGCATAACGCAAATTCAGCCGTGAATGATTACCATGGGCCGCTCCTGCGACGCCAAAAACACGTCTTAGGATAATGGAGCACCAGGGCACAGATGCCTGATAGACAGAGAATATATAACGGGCTCCAGCCCGGAGGGTCCCCTGCCTTTCAGCATCTACCCCGATCATGAATCCTGGATTGTCAACGAAATTGACCACCGGTAGATGGAATGTATCACACATATCAATAAATCGTACCATTTTTTCTGCAGCGGGGGCATCAATCGCCCCGCCGAGAAACATAGGGTCGTTGGCCAATACGCCTATCGGTCGCCCGGACAGGCGCGCCAGGCCGGTGATCACAGAGCGCCCTTGCATCCTTCCAATCTCGAAAAAGCTTCCCATGTCAAGGACCAGTTCAAGGATTCGGCGCACCGAATAGGGGAGTCGTTTATTTTTTGGAATTATTCTGAGAAGCTCGTCCTGGCGGCGATCAGGGGCATCGGTTGACTCGACGATCGGAGGGATTTCAAAGACTGAATTCGGCATGAATGAAAGAAAACACCGGATGTGTTCAAAGGCCTCATCCTCGGAACTGACTTCATTGTCCACCGTCCCCGATTCGCGGGTGTGGATATTTGAACCCCCAAGCTCCTCTTTGCTGACCGTCTTTCCGGTAGCAGGCTCCACAAGAGGGGGACCTGCCACAAAGACCTGGGCGGTTTTTCTGGGCATTACCGAAAAGTGTGAAAAAACGACTCGGGCTGCACCAAGCCCTGCCACCGGCCCAAGGGCCGCACCTATTACCGGTACGGTTGAAAGCAGCTTTTCCATCACCTCCATGGCCGGATTGTGTGGTACATAAGTACAATCCATCATCTCCAAAAACTTAACGCTTCCGCCGCCACCGGTCCCTTCCACAAGGCGTATCATCGGCATCCGAAGTTCCAGGGCCATCTGCTCAGCATAGGGAGCTTTGCTTCCGATTGCGGCATCTGCCGCACCTCCTCTAATGGTAAAATCATCACACCCCAGAACCACCCGGCGGTTATCTATCCTGCCGGTGCCCATGATAAAATTTGAGGGAAAAAGCTTGACCAATCGGTCTTTATCATGGGTCGGAACGCCGGCAATGGCTCCTGTCTCGTGGAATGAGCCCTTGTCCAAAAGCCTGTCAATCCTTTCCCTGACATGGAGTCGACCGGCATTGCGCTGACGCTCTAAATTATCAGGTCCTCCCATCTGGGAGGCCAGCGATTCGCGAAGCCGAAGTTCTTCGATTTCCGGTGACCAGTCCTTATCAGAATCCTTTTTTGAATTTCCCATTTCACTTATCCGATCTTGGCGAAAAATATTTCCATACATGCGCAATGTATTCAAATTAAATCAACCCGACTACCGTTGTGCTGTCAAGAAAAAAGTGACAGGATATAAAGCTTTAAATCTTGAAAATACCCGGCCGGGTTGATAAGTTTTGATAAACAGACGGTGATTAAACCCACCAATGCCGGCCAAAGGAAATGCACCGCCTGTTTCGGTTCCCGAGTTCACCCCAACCTAGCGAGGATGCCATGCGGTGGAAACAATTTTTTACCCCTATAAAATCGATTAACGCGGACGAGGGGCACCGGCTGATCGAAAAAAATCTTTCCGACGAACTGACCATCCTGGATGTTCGCCAACCCGGCGAATATGAAACCCAACATATCCCCGGCGCCAAATTGATACCGCTGCCGGATCTGAACGAGAGGATCGCCGAAGTTGATCCGAATAAACCCACCATTGTCTACTGATCGATAGGGGGCCGCAGCCGGGTTGCTGCACAAATGCTTGCGGGAAAAGGATTCAACAAGGTCTATAACCTCTCCGGTGGAATCAAGGCATGGAACGGCCAGGTCGCTTTCGGCCGGGAGGAACTGGGGCTGGCTCTTTTTTCCGGGAACGAATCTCCGGAGGAAACCCTTGTTGTTGCCTATTCCCTGGAGGCAGGTTTGCACGATTTTTATGTGTCGATGATACCCCGGGTGAAAAACAGTGATGCTAAAAATCTTTTTGAAAAGCTCTCAGAAATAGAAATCAGGCACCAGAACACCATTTTCAAAGAATATCTTGAAATTACGGGAAAATCTGTAAACCGGAAGGAATTTGAGAAAATCGTGATCGTCGAAGCGATTGAAGGCGGTCTTACGAGTGAGGAGTATGCGAATATGTTCCAGCCGGATTGGGAATCGACAAAAGATATTGTCGACATCGCCATGTCCATAGAAGCACAAGCCTTGGACCTCTATTTACGGGTGTCGAACCAAAGCATCGATCCAAAAAGTAAAAAAGTGCTCTTACAGATCGCCTCAGAGGAGCGAACCCACCTGACCCTGCTGGGGAAACTGATGGAACAAATTTAAGCGGATCCATCCACCATGGGCATGGGAAATGATGAATTTTCGTTTTTAAAATGATAAGCAAAATCGGCCTGGAAAATATATATCAAAAATTCAACCGCAGGAAATATGTTCATCCGGATCCCCTCGAGTTTCTTTACCGATATCCGGATATACAGGATCGTGAAATAGTCGGTATGATTTCTTCGTCACTGGCATACGGCCGGGTTGCTCAGATATTAAAAAGCACAGAAACTGTTCTTGATAAGATGGGATCATCTCCGTTTAGGTTTTTGATGAAGAGCAGCAATAGGTCTCTATCGAAGACTTTCTCGGGCTTCAAGCACCGGTTCACAACAGATGAGGGTCTTGTTTCCCTGATGACGGGGATTAAAAAAATAATCTCCAGACACGGATCGTTGAATTTGTGCTTTGTCGCGGGGTTCAACCGTAACGATAAGACAATCATAGAGGCCCTTGTAAAATTTGTCGGCGAACTCAATTGTAGCGATAGGTATTTAATACCACATCCGGAAAAAAGGGGCGCATGCAAAAGACTGAACCTGTTTTTGCGATGGATGGTACGGAAGGACGCAGTCGATCCGGGTGGTTGGGAAACCGTACCGAAAAAGAAACTGATTGTTCCGATCGACACTCATATGGCGAGGATAGGGCGGATGCTCGGGGCGACAATGAGAAAAACAGCTGACATGAAAATGGCGCTGGAAATTACAGAAACGTTTAAAAAACTGGCGCCCCGAGATCCGGTAAAATATGATTTTGCCCTGACGCGGTTTGGGATACGGAATGATTTACAAATCACCTCTTTGCAGAGAGAGATGAATGGTTGACGGGTTTTCGGCTCGATCAGCCGCTAAAAACCCGATATGATCCTACTTCATCAAGCGCAGCCACAACAGGTGGTTCCTCGCACCGCTCTTTTATGCCCTCTTGAAATGTTTTAAAAGCAGCGATCTGCAAAAGTGGATTCTCACCATCATCTGTCTCAATCGAGGCAAAGTGCACAAAGCTGACCCCGTCTTCCAATCGAAAAGATGCGTATCTCAACCCGGCAGGATTAGTCTGCTTGAGTTCCTCGAATACCTTTTTAATATAATCGGCGTTTTCTTTAGCTCGATCGGCCTTTACTTTATACCTTACCATTACTATTTTCATTTTTCGATTCCTCCCTGATAGTTTGCCTTGAATGAAATGTACCCTTTTGAATATTTTGTTCCTCGGCTCTATATCCAAACACAGGTAATATAATAACATAACTCCTCCTGCTCCAAATTTCAAATACTTGGAAGGAATATGGTGATGGAAAGGCGCTGGAAATTTATTCTCCGATCTGTTAAGCTTTTGTAATGCACATTCCTTCAGAAAAAAAATGTAAACAGCTGATGAAAAAGATGAAAATGATGAGCCACATCGTGGCGCATTCTCATCAGGTTTACCGCGTCTCCACATTTCTGGTCGATCAACTTACCCCGATCGGCGTTTCATTAAACCGGGAGTTGGTGCAAGCGGCAGCGCTCCTCCACGACATCACCAAGACCAGAAGCTTTGAAACAAAGGAAAACCACGCACTCACCGGCGCTCAGTTTATAAGTGATCTCGGTTATCCGGAGGTGGGATTCATCGTTCGGCAGCACGTGAAGCTGGATCACTATTTCGTCTCAAAATATCTTTCAGAGGCTGAAATTGTCAACTACGCGGACAAAAGAGTACTTCATGACAACATCGTCTCCCTCAAAGAAAGAATGAATTATATTGTCACAAAATACGGGAAAGAGAAGGAGAGCCGGGAATATCTTTATTTTCTAAGGGATAAAACAGTGCAACTCGAAAACAAGCTTTTCAAATATCTATCCTTTACACCTGCCGAACTCAGCGATCTTCTCTCCAGACGATTGACCGATGGGAACAACGGAGTTTGAGATTGAAAACAAAACAGTCGATCGGTGTCAATGCACTGGTTGAGCATCTCCTTCGCTCGGGAGATCTGGAACACGAATTCATCGGACCGCATCACGCCCATGACGGGATCCGCGCCCATCAGAAAATCCAAAAATCGAGACCCGACAATTATCTCCCTGAAGTATCGATTTCCCATATGATCGAAACGGAATCCATGGAACTGATAATCAGCGGCCGGATCGATGGTCTGTTTTCCGACACCGAAGGGGTCACCATTGAGGAAATAAAAACAACGACAAGACCGCTCGATCGAATAATTTCAACCGAAAATCCGCTCCACTGGGGTCAGCTAAAGACATATGGATATCTCTATGCCATTGAAAACAACCTGGAGCACATTGGAACCCAGTTGACCTATTACCAGATCGAAACCGGCGAAGTGAGAGAATTACGACAAACTTTTTCCATGGCAACCTTGAAACGTTTTTTTCAGGATCTGGTAAACCGCTATCTCAAATGGGCTGAAGCCATTTCAAAACTGAACAGAATTCGGGATGAATCGATTCTCCGTCTGGAATTTCCCTTTAAAACTTACCGTTCGGGTCAACGCCGGATGGCTGAGGGAGTTTACAGAGCGATTAAAAACAACCGTCAGCTCATCATCCAGGCTGCAACAGGGATCGGGAAAACCATTGGAGTGATTTTCCCCGCCGTAAAAGCGATGGTCGATGGATTTACCGAAAAGATCTTTTATCTGACCGCAAGAAGTACGGGAAAGGCCGCTGCAGAAACAACATTGGGTGCGTTGAGAAAAAATGGATTGAAAATAAAGTCCATCACTCTGACCGCAAAGGATAAAATCTGTTTTCGTCCCCAGTCTGCCTGTTCAGGTAATGAATGTGAGTATGCAAAGGGGTTTTATGATCGCCTCGGTTCGGGGCTCGAAGAGATTTTTCAGCAAGACGATTTCACCCGGGGTGTAGTCGAAAGAAACGCAATGAAATATCGGTTATGCCCGTTCGAATACAGCCTCGAACTCGCCCTCTGGACGGACTGCATCATCTGTGATTATAACTATGCCTTTGATCCCCGGGTATCCCTAAAGCGGTTCTTTCAGGTTAAAACGAACCGATACACCTTCATGATAGATGAAGCACACAACCTGGTCGAACGGTCGAGGGAGATGTACTCTTCAGAAATCCGGAAACAAGCCCTGCTCGATACCCGGCGCTTTTTGCGACACGACCTCCCCACGGTCTATAAAGATATGACCCGGGTGAATTCTTGGCTGATAAAAGCGAGAAAAAAATGTCAAGCCGCCGGAAATGTCCTTGTGGAAAAAGAGGCTCCGGATGACCTTTACCCCCTGCTGAGAAATTTTCTCTTCAGCGCCGGAAAATGGCTCAGTCTCAATGTCAAAACAGATTACCGGCAGGGGTTGCTCGAATTATATCATGAAGTGATGGGATTTTTAAGAATTGCGGCAGGCTATAATGAATCCTATGCAACATGCCTTGAAACAGTAAAAAACGATTTGAGGCTGAAACTGTTCTGTATCGACCCGTCAGGACATCTGAAAGAAGCGATGAAAAGGAGTAAAGCTTCATTGTTTTTTTCCGCAACGATGACCCCTTTAAACTATTTCCATAAAATCTTCGGTTGCAGCGAGACCGTGCAACAGATTGTGATTCCCTCCCCTTTTCCCAGTGACAATTTTTGTCTCCTCATCTCGGAAAGTATCTCTACGCTATACCGGGAACGACACAGAACAAAGGATGACGTTGTAACGGATATCCTGGCAATGGTGAAACAAAAACAGGGGAACTATCTTCTGTTCTTTCCCTCTTATCAATATATGGCAATGATCCATTCACTGTTTTTGTCCAGGCAGCCGGAAGTAAAAACCATCATTCAGGCCTCCGGAATGGACAAGCGTGAAAGGGATGATTTTCTTTCAATGTTTGTCCATGAAAACCACGAAACACTCGTCGGTTTTGCGGTCATGGGCGGTGTTTTCGGTGAAGGAATCGACCTGATCGGAGATCGGCTGTCCGGGGTCGTTATCGTCGGCGTTGGACTCCCCGGGATTTCGCCGGAAAGGGAAATGATTCGGAAATACTTTGCAAAGCAGAATCGATCGGGTTTTGAGTACGCATATCTCTACCCGGGCATAAACCGAGTGCTGCAAGCCGCCGGAAGGGTGATCCGCTCGGAAAATGACCGGGGAATCGCTCTTTTGGTGGACCAGCGGTTTTCCACTTTTCCCTACCGGAAACTTTTGCATCGGGAATGGAACCCCATCCGCATCAAAGAGCCCGGGCAGATCGCCACCGCGGTGAAACGGTTCTGGGGCAAACGATAAACCCAATTTTCGCACCCTCAATGGGGCACGGTGCCGCATCTGGTGTTGCCTGATGCGACTTTCCTTAAAATATCAGGTGCGAAATTTGAGTTATAACAATTGAATTGCACAAATTTTTGGGACCTTTTATAATCCGATCCGAATTGCCTCAAACGGACCAACCGACTTCCCAAAAAAGAGCCATGCAATGATTCTTCATATCGATATGGATGCATTCTATGCATCGGTCGAACAGCTCGATAATCCCGATCTGAGGGGCAAACCTGTAATGGTGGGCGGATATTCCAAGAGGGGGGTCGTCACTGCTGCGAGTTATGAGGCCAGGAAGTTTGGCGTGCATTCCGCAATGCCGATGTTCAAGGCCAAAAAGCTATGCCCTCAAGGGATTGTCGTTCCTGGCAGGATGGAACGTTACAGCGAGATATCAAAAAAAGTCTTCTCACTGTTGGAGACACTTACACCGCTTGTTGAACCGGTTTCAATTGATGAAGCGTATGTTGACCTCACCGGTTGCGAAAGAATCCTTGGAACACCGAAGGAGGTCGCGCTGAACATTAAACAGAGAATAAAAGAAGCGGTGGACCTATCCTGTTCCATCGGAATTGCACCGGTTAAGTTTTTGGCAAAGATTGCATCGGACATCAATAAGCCGGATGGACTGACAATCATCACACCGGATCAAGTCCTAAATTTCATCGAATCCCTGCCGATCCGAAAAGTTCCCGGTGTAGGCAAGGTGATGCTAAAAACGATTGAACAATTGGGGATCAAGACCCTCGGGGATATCAATAAATTTCCGGAAAAAATGATTCGGAAAAGATTCGGTAAGTTCGGCCGACGGTTGATCTCATTATCAAAAGGATCGGATGATTCCGCCGTAACCCCACATCTTGAGCCAAAATCGATCAGTACGGAATCGACCCTTTCAGAGGACACCAATGATCTGAATCTATTACGCCGGCGCCTGCTAAAGGCTTCGGAACAAGTCGGAAGAAGACTGAGAAAGCATCGGCTCAAAACAAAGACCATTTCCATCAAAATCAAGCTTTCGGATTTTAAACAGATTACCAGAAGCGTTACGATAAAGGAGCCGACAGGCTCGTCGAAAACAATTTACCGCAATGCTTTGGCATTGCTGGACAAATATCGGCTGCCAAAAAAAGTGAGATTGATTGGAGTGGGTGCATCCAATCTGGTTGATTCAAAAATGCCGTCCCAGCTGGGTCTGTTTAACAGTAGAGAAAAGATGGACGAAAATTGGGAAAAGGTGGAAAAAGCCGTAGATGATATTTCCAGCAAGTTCGGAAAAAATACGATCAAAAAAGCAACTCTATTCTGAAAGCAAATTGAGTGAAGAATTACTCAAGGTTCGCACCTGATATTTTAAGGAAAGTTGCATCAGGCATAGGGTAAAAAGAAATTTTATTTACCCCACACCAGATGCGGCACCGTTCCCCATTGGGGGTGCGAAACTTGACCGAATTATATCTTGATGGTTTTAAAAGCCCGGGCGACTTCTGAGACAGGATCATCATTTTCGATCCACTGACTGGCGTAGTTCAGGCAGTTGCAGATAAAAACCGTGTTTTGACACTGCTGCTGTAACCGGTAATGGACATGGCCACTGATTGAATAGGCCACTGAATATTTTAATGCCAGTTCACCGTACTGTTTGCTGCCCAGGAAGGCGTTCAGATAACGCCACATCCGGTTCGGCCGCTGCACGGTGAAATCCGATAGGGGCAACACATGGGTTACCAGTATAATCTTTCGACTCCGATGCGCGCTTAATTGTGTTTCCAGTTTGCCGAAAAAATAGCGATGCATTTCAATCGTGGATTTGCCCCAATCGGTCTTAATTTTGTCCTGCCAGACTCGATCATCGATTTTCATTTGATCGAACTGCTCGATAGCGTATCGACTACTTCCGAAAGAGTAGTCGTACCACCCGATATCGCCGATGACAATCCAGCCGTTTGGCAAAGCAACCGGATTGTTGACCAAATTGCCGGAGAACGCCTTTAAAGCTTCATAAATCTCCCAGGAAGTCTTATCCGGATGTTTTTCATTCCAGATGTCGTGGTTTCCGGGAACAAACAGACACCGGATCTCCGTCAGTTCCTCGATGAGGTGAAGAGTATGCAGCGTACGTTCATAATCATTGGCAATATCACCGGCGATAATCATTATCTCTACGCCACGCTGCTCAATGACGTTTACCAAGCCTTCGATAACTCGGTTCGGTTCGGGGTGTTCAAGATCGATATGAATATCCGATAAGATTCCGACGTTCACCGTACATTCCTTGATACTATAACTATTCCGCCTAAATCGCTCAAGTTTCAGCCCTTACAATTTCGGGTTCAACCGTTCGGAAATCAGATCTCCGAGGATATTGAAGCAAAACACCGTTAAGGCGAGCGCCAAACCCGGATAAATGGCCATCCAAGGGGCTAAAACAAGGTAGTTGCGGGCATCTTTGAGCATCATTCCCCAGCTCGGCTCCGGGGGCTGGGTGCCCAGGCCGAGATAGGAAAGGGAGGCCTCGATCACTATGGTCAGTGCGAAGGTGATCGAGCACTGGACAACGACCTTGCCAAGCAAATTAGGAATTATATGTTTGTAGACGGTTTTGACGATAGGGCTTCCTAACGCACGGGAAGCCTCAACATAGGCCTCTGTTTTTATAACCAGGGTTTCGGCCCGCACCAACCGGGCAAATACCGGACTGAAAATAATGCCGATGGCCAGCATCACCTGAAGCAAACCGTAACCGAGAAAAGAGACCACGGTGATCGTCAGCAATATTGTCGGAAACGAAAGCAGGCTGTCCATCAGCAACATCAAAATGTTATCGGTGGTACCGCCGGCCAGACCAGCCACCAGGCCCACCAATGATCCCAGCACCACCGCAATGGTCACGGCGACAATGCCGACCAATAGAGCGGATCGCGAGCCGTAGATCACCCGGCTGAATACGTCCCGTCCAAAATTATCAGTTCCCAGTAAATGGGTACTGCTGGAGGGCGAAAAACGCACCTCCACATTTTGCCGGGTCGGCGAGTGGGGGGCAACCAGGGGAGCCGCCACGGCGGCAACTCCCAGGATCACTAAATACCCCACGGCAAAGATCGCCAGGATTTGCTTATTTTTACCCATTATCGGCTATTTCAGGTCGGTCCATCTAAAATCAAATGTATCCAACTTCGGTGTCATTCGGAATTCCACAACATTTTTCCGAAAAGCCACTCGGCGCAACGAAGATCCAAGATACATAAATGGAACTTCTGTGGCCATGATTTCCAGCGCTTCGTCGTACAGTTTTTTACGGTTTTCAAACCCTGAAGTCTTTTTGGCGTTTGAAATCAATTCCGCAGCCCGTGGATTTACCCATTTGACGTAACGTTTCGCGGTGCCGTACCGACCTAAGGTGCCGTGCGGGTCGAGTTTCCCGGTATGTCCAATTACGGTTAAATCGTATTTTGCTCCCCGATAGACATCACTGATCCAAGTGGACCAGTCCACCAGCTTTATCTGGACATTCATTCCCACTTTTTCCAGCATATCCTGATACATCTCTCCGGCTTTGACATGCTGCTCGTAATTTTGCGGCAGAACCAATTTAAACACGGTCTCTTTACCGACGCCTGCATCTGCCAACAGTTTTCGAGCTTTGTCAGGGTCAAAAGGATAAAGGGCGGTGAAATCCTTGTAATATGCATTACCGTAATCCATAAACGTTCCGATCGGTTTGCCTCCGCCATAGGCGATATTCAGGACCTTTTGTTTGTCAATGGCATGGTTGATGGCCTGCCGCACGCGAAGATCCTTTAATACGGGATTGCTGCAGTTTATTGCCATCACCATGATCAACGAAGTCAGCGATTCTTTAACCTGAACATCCGGACTGGCTTTTAGAAGCGGAACATCATCTTTATCCACAATGTAGCTGACATCGATCTGACCGGAAATCAAACCCTGAACCTGAACCGCCCGTTCCGGAATGATATTCAGGATAACCGTGTCCAATTTAGGAAGTCCTGCCATCCAATAGCTATTATTTTTTTCCAATACAATTCGACTGTCGCGAATCCATTCCTTCAGTTTGAAAGGCCCGGTGCCGACCGGGCTGGTTGCAAAATCATGCCCGGAGTCAATCAAACTCTTTGGTAGAATTGCCCCCCAACCGGATGCAAGAGATGCCAGAAGCGGCGCCGCAGGTTGCTTCAATGTCAGTACCACCGTATAATCATCCGGTGTTTCGATGCTGGATATCGCTCCGAATTCTTTCGCCTTTGGCGATGCTGTGGCCTTGTCCATGATTCGCTGGAGTGTGGCTTTCACATCCTGGGCCGTGAGGGCATCACCATTATGAAATACCACCCCTTTGCGAAGATGGAATTTCCACGTCAGGGTATCTTCAGAAACCTCCCATTTTTTGGCCAGGGCCGGAACGATTTTACCACTTTGGTCCGGCTCTGCCAGGGTGTCGTAAATGCTTTTCAAGGTTTGAAAGGTCAGTGTCCCCGATGTCTTTTGCGGATCAAGGCTGTCGGGATTGCCTGAAAGGGCAAAGTTCAGCCCTTTGGCCTCAACCGAATTGGCGTTACCCCCGATTCCAGCCAAAAAAATTACGATCATGGCCACTAAAAATGTGATTATAATCCGTTTTTTCATAGCTTCCTCCTTTTTCCGTGGGTTGAATTGTTCTGATGATTTATGTACTCAAGTTTCGCACCCTCAATCGGGCACGGTGTAGCATCTGGTGTTGCCTGATGCGACTTTCCTTAAAATATCAGGTGCGAAACTTGAGTTATGTATTAAAGCAGGCCACATGATGCATGTCACGGATTTCCATCAATTCGGGTATTCCATTTTTGCATTTCTCAATTGCACATTCGCATTGACCCTCATAGGGACAGCATGTGGACTGCCCGCGATCCTTGTCATCCGTTGAGACACCTATTCCCGCATCATCAGCCGGTTCCGTTATCCGTCTACCCGGAATCGATGAGAACAGTTTCAATGTATACGGATGGCAGGGGTGGTTCATGATTTCATCGGTGGACGCCATCTCCATCAGTTTCCCCTGGTACATCACAGCGATATGATCACTCAGATAGGCCACCAGATTGAGATCGTGGGAGATAAACAAATAAGTAAGTGATCGTTTTTTTTTAAGGTCCATCAAAAGGTTGATGATTTGAGCCTGGATGGAGACATCGAGATTGGAGACCGGTTCGTCCAGAATCAAAAAATCGGGTTCCATGGTCAACGCCCGTGCAATAACAATGCGCTGTTTTTGTCCGCCGGAAAATTCATGGGGAAAACGCGATCGATGCCCGGAGGGTATGCCGACCAGATCAAGAAGATTTTCGATACGCGCTGTTCGCTCATCGGCAGAGAATCGCCGATTGATCAGCCCTTCAGCCAGATTGTCTTGAATTCTCATTTTAGGATCCAGGGCACTGTTGGGATCCTGAAACACAATCTGCATTCGCTTTCTAAAAGACCTCATCCCCTTGCCGGACAACCTGCCGAGCAAGGTCCCGTCAAACCACACTTCGCCCGCAGTTGGCGGGTCCAGATAAAGTACCGATCGGGCAAGGGATGTTTTGCCACAGCCGGATTCACCCACCAATCCGAAAATCGTGTCCCGGGTGATCGTAAAACTCACCCCATCTACTGCCCGTGTGGCGACTCTTTTGCGGTGAAGAAATCCGCCATCGTAAAAGAGTTTGACCAAATTTTTTATGTCGACAAATCGATCCATTTTTTTCCGATCAAAAAGCAGGCCGCCGTATGATTGTCTCCGTAAGTTTTTGTCGGGGGAATTGATTTCCGGCAGTCCGGTTCAGCCAGGGGACAACGGGGGTGAAAGCTGCATCCAGACGGGATGTGCTCTGCGTCGGGAACCGCACCGGGGATGGACCGCAGCCGGCTGCCCCGTTTGGTTGCATCGGGAATGGAGAGCATCAGCAACCGGGTGTAGGGATGTCGCGGATTTTCGAATAGTTGATTCGTTGTGGTTGATTCGATGATTTTTCCGGCATAAATCACTGAAATTTTGTCTGCAATTTCTTTGACCACACCCAGATCGTGGGAAATAAATAATACTCCTATCGAAAATTGGTCTTTGAGTCGATGGATCAGGTTTAAAATTTGAAGCTGGAGGGTGACATCCAGTGCCGTCGTCGGCTCATCAGCGATCAGCAACGAGGGCCGGCAGCATATGGCCATCGCGATCATAGCGCGTTGTTTCATACCGCCGGAGAGTTCATGGGGATAACTGTTCAGGATACGTTTGTTTTTGTTAAAGCCTACCAGACTTAAAAGTTCCAATGCACGCTTAATGGCTGAACTTCGGTTCATTTTCAGGTGGAGCATCAGGGTTTCAATGATCTGTTCTCCAATTTTATAGGCCGGGTTTAAATATTTCCCGGGCTCCTGAAAAATCATGCCGATTTCTTTTCCCCTCAGCCGGCGCTTTTCGTTTTCAGAAAGACTTAAGAGATTTTTTCCTTTAAAAAAAACTTGACCTCGATTTACCGTTGCCGGTGGTGTCGGTAATAGTCCCATGATACAGGTGGCGGTCACTGTTTTTCCGGAACCGGATTCACCAACCAGGGCGTGGGTCTCTCCCGATGATAGGATCAGATCAACACTTCGCAGGGCGTGGGCAGTGGTCCTGTGTTCCTGCCGGAAGCTGACATCCAAGCCCTGAATGTCCAATAGTTCGTATTCCGGAACCATATGCCTTTAGCTGATCCTTATTTTAGGATTGAGAAAACTGTACAGCATATCAACAACGAAGTTGATAAAAGAAAAAATAAACGCAACAAACATAACGCCTCCCTGAATCAGCGGAAAATCGCGCTGATAAACACCGAACAGAAAAAGTCTGCCCAAGCCCGGCAGCGAAAAAACCTGCTCAATGATAATGGCACCGCCCAGCATGTAGCCGAGCTGGATACCGGCAATGGTGACCACCGGCAACAGGGCATTCTTTAGCGTATGCTTGTAGTTGACCATACGTTCGGTCAGTCCCTTGGACCGGGCTGTAATAACATATTCTTTGCTTAGTTCCTCGAGCATCGACGCCCGGGTAAGACGCAGCAAAACCGCAGCCCTAGCGATCCCCAATGATATAGCCGGAAGGATGAGGTGTTTGATTGTACCGGAACCGAACAATGGAAACAGTTTTACTTTTACAGACAGTATAAGGAGCAACAGTATGCCCAACCAAAAACTTGGGATAGCCATCCCGACTTGAGATAAAACCATGCCGAAATAATCCCATACTGACCACCGTTTTACAGCTGAAATTACCCCCAATGGGATGGCGATAAAAATAGACAACATCATTCCCATCAAGGCAAGGGTCAACGTCAGTGGAAAACGTTCCAGAATCAGCTGGGAAACCGGCTGTCCTGAAATCATGGAACGGCCGAAATCAAACCGTAAGATCCCCCAGATCCATTGAATGTATTGGGCCGGGAGCGATCTGTCCGTTCCCAGTTTTATCCGGATAGCCGAAATGTCGCTCTCCGTAGCATCTATCCCGGCAATCACCAGGGCCGGATCGCCTGGTATTACCCGAATGACGAGAAAAATAATGGTCGAGATCAACAAAACCGTAAGGATCAACCGGCAGAATCTTCTGACTGCAAATAGTAAAATGTATCGTTCCTTTCTTGTTTGTAGACCGTTTCCTTCATTTACCACTGCCAGGTTTGATCGGTTTGTGCCAATTCAATTTTGCCTGGAAAGGTACGGCCGGCTTGACGGATAAGCTCTTTGTGGTCACCGAAATGGGGCAAATGGGTCAGAACGAGATGTTGGACTCCTGCAATCGCCGCTATCTTTCCGGCTTCACCCGCCGTTAAATGCCCGGGAATCCTTCCTTGAAATTCATCGTAGAGGCTGGCTTCACAAAGAAGCAAATCGGCTCGATTGGCGATACGAACAAGTGCATCGGTCCAACCGGTATCTGCTATATAAACCAGAACCCGATCCCTGTTTTCGATTCTCATTGAAAAGCAGGGATCCGTGTGCTCATTGCGGGAGAACGTAAATCTCAGTCCCCCCAGCCGGAGCGATGTCTTCTCATCAATTGTATGTCCGTGGCAGTATTTTAAATAATCCAACCTTTGGATGTTCTCATCTTCGCCGTGGGCATAGATGTCGAGGGGGTGGCGGCGTTTTCCCAGGTCCATCAAAACCCGGGCGGCATATTGCAGACAACCAAGATCGGCCACGTGATCCCAGTGATAGTGGGACAGCACGACGGCGTGGAGGTGTTCCAGCGCAATGTGGTTTTGCAGCCGGGATAGTACCCCTGATCCGCAATCAATTAAAATATTCAGGCCATCTGATTGTAGCAGATAGCCTGAAGTTGCTGCGTGGGCACTCGGGTAGGCTCCCCACCAGCCGATAGTAATGAATTTAATTCTAAATCTCCATGATTTGACGGTTGTTTAACTGTTTTTTCTACCCCGTACGATCTTTCGTTCTTTCGTTTTCCTGCAATAACCGAGGACTTCTCCAATATGGGGAATTATGGGACAATCTTTAATTTCCTCGACCCCCAAAGAACCGAATCGATTAATTATCAAAGGGTTCATGCCTACTTTTCGGCAACCAATCGCGTCGTCATAATAATTATCGCCCACATAGAGACACTCACGGGCTTTTACGCCCGCTTTATCGATAGCAGCCTTAAAGATTTCTGCACTCGGTTTGGTGCAACCGATCTCGGATGAAATCACCTGATGCTCAAAATACTTGTGGAGTTTTGCATTTTTTAAGATTTCCTGTGCGCTATCATCCCAATTTGAAATAATACCCATACCGATTGAATTTTTTTTCAGTTCTTCCAATACTTGAAAAACGCCGTCAAACGGCAACCAATAATTGAGTGTCTTTTCTTGAATTTTCTCCCATCGCTCATCAACTTCGCATACATTCAGACTGAGCCCCAACCGATGATTCAATACGCCCAAAAACCAGGGCATGTAAACCCCTCTCTCTTTCAAAAAAACGCCCGGATACTCCCGCATAAACAGTTTATCGGTTAGATGAAAATATTTCTCCAGCTTTTCTAACGAGACCTCAGAGCCATATTCTTTCAAAACCTGCTGATAGGTAATTTCGCGTTGCATATAAAGCAGCGTATAGCCTATATCAAACCAGACATACGATATTTTCAAACCGATCTTCTCCTTTTACTAAGGCCGTTGCAGGTGGTCTAGACGCTTCCTCTGAGGACATTTTGAAGAACTTGGCGGTCTCGCTTTCAAGCGGGACCAGGAATGCACCCGCTGTTTCGGTCCACCTATTTGAAATTTGTCGGTTTCCCGACCACATCGAAAGCATTATATAGTTCAAAGGCGCTGGTAATTCAAGATATTTTTAAAGTCAGATTATCCTCCACTTTGATAGATGTTGACCTGCCGGTCTTATTTCAGTAATTCCTGTGCGACCCTGCAATAGGTTTCCACACCCAGCAATAGAACTTCTTCATTGAAATCAAACGCCGGGTTATGAATAGAAACACAACCCTCTCGGCCCGTGCCAAGAGCAAAAAAACACCCCTTTGATTTTTCTAGATAAAAGGCAAAATCTTCGCCGCCCATTGTTCGCTCAGGATCGATCACCTGATTCTTCCCCACGGTTTTTTCAGCGCACCGCCATACCACCGCAGCTATTGA
>DRHF01000398.1 GCA_011049715.1 Desulfobacterales bacterium | reverse complement strand
TTTTCCGGTTCGACTTTTAAATTGTTTTTGTTAAGTTCTATTGTCATAGCTTTTTTGTAAACACTTTCGAGGAAGCCGAAACCGAGGCTATTGTGGACTTTGTAGGCGCATTCGATGATCTTGGCTGTGAGTTCTTTGTGTTTCATTTTTAGACAGGATTAACTCCGGTGAAATGAGCCTTGCTCTTCGTTTCACGAATTTCACAGGGCACCGCGTTACGGCATCTTCGACAGGCAGGATTTACAAGATTATTTGTTGTTTTCCCAATTCCCGGCCTACGGCTCGGAGAGATGGAATTGAGGAAATACGATCCGCTTTCAGCGGAAGAAAAACAGGGCGACAGTCATGATTTTATGCATTTCTTGTATTGAACCGCCCCGGTTAAACAAAAGGACAAAACGGTTTAACGGGGTAAAAATTTCACAGGGTAAATCTGTTTGATCTATTTGGTTGATCTGGTCTAATCTCATATAGGCAATAGGCAGTAGTCAATGGGCCTGAGAGCCGTTAATCGTGGACCATAAATCGTAAACGCTTATCTGATTGGTGAGAACGTTATGAGCATAGGGAACATCATGGACGTTTAGTACTGAAGTTTTGTCTATCTTGTTTATCTGGTTGATGATTGGGATTAGAATTTCTTCGGCAAGCCTGCTTGCCTTAAAACTGCATTTGCAGTGTGGCGGGATTTGATACGTTGATCAATCACAAAGCGGATTCCCGTAATAGAGCTATACCAGATTTCGTGATCGCCCCGTCCCTGTCGTTCGAATCTGCAGCCAGCCTTCTTTAAATGTTTCTTTAGCAGCTGCGTGTAGTCAGCCATCAAATATCTTTTCGCTGAGCAAATTCAAATCGACGGGTCAAAATTTCGAAAGGCACCTCATATTCAATGGGATTTCCATTAGCCTCGAGAAGCTCAGGAATCATAACCTTCAGCTTTTCGATCAAGGCTTCCACGGTTTCACCCTCTGTCGCAAGACCCGGCACATCGTCGCTGGTTGCCACCCAAACCCGGGCCTCATCATCCCACTCGGCCCTAACGAACAGTGGTCCTTTTGCCATAATATTCCAATCCTCCTACTCATGAGGGTTGTTGCTGTATTATAAAATTATACTATATACCAAATAGTTACGCATATCTTTTGGTTTGTCAATGATTTTCTTCCCTGCTAGATCCACAGCCTGCTGCCAGACCGAAAGTGGAAATAATGGGAGACGTATTTAGGATTGAAGATTTAAGATTGTAGCTTGCTGATTGAAAGACAAAGAAAATTTAATAGATCAAGCCTGTTTGATTGTATATGATATTGGATTTTTGGTATTCGCTCTTAAAGGAATTTAAAGGAGTTCGTATATCCTATATTTCTAAAAAATTTAGAACTGATTGAGCGACTCTATTTGCCGTATAACCGTCCCAAAACTCCGGGACTAGTCTTGGATCCCTGTTCTTTGTGAGTATATTCCTTACTGAATCTTCGATTTCTTCTGGCTGACACAGTTTATTTGTCCCTTGTGTTATTGTGATGGGACGCTCGGTGTTGCATGTGATAGATCAAAATGTCTTAACCATATGTACCATCCAAAGTTTTTGGCACGGATTGCGCGGATGACGCGGTTTTTGGTTTTGTTTTGTGCACTTGGGGACATTTATGATTTTATGCGTTCCGCTCAATTCGCTCAAATCGAATACATCTTTTCATGGGGGAATCAGTTATCCGTTATCGAATCGGGGTCGGACCAAGCAGAATCCAATGATATTAGTAGGTTATATGAAAAAAGAAGACGTTTTTAGACCTTAGAAGCCCCTTTTTAGGGTCAAAATGGGTTTTCTAAGAAAAATCGATGGGTTACTTGTTTTTCCTTTTGATCACATGCTTGAATTTTAAGACGGCAAAATTGAGTTCTATGGATGTTTCGGTATCTGTCGTCTGGAGATCGTCTTCCAGGATTTCAGCAATGATCTCCCCGCTCTTTCGCATCAGGTCTTTCTGTTCCCTTTTATCCTCAATTGTGGACAGAGTTTTAATGTTCCGAGAGAGTTCCCTGATCTTTGAAAAGGTTTCAATGATAGCCAAAGTCGCCCGAACCGCCTGCGGGCTTTTAAGAAAGTCGCCCGAACCGCCTGCGGGCTTTTAAGGATGGTGGCCAGCATGTGCAGGCCCTTTTCAGGAAAGGCACTTGGCAGCTTAACTTTCCCCCCTTTTATTGAAGTCGAAAATTTCGACTTCAATCCATCCCATTCCGTTTTATCCAGTTCGATAACGTATCCGGTCGGAAACTTGTCAGGATTATTCTTCACGGCCTCGTTGATTCGCTTTGTCTCAACACCGTAAATTTCAGCAACATCAGCATCAAGCAAGACTATTTGACTCCTGAGCTCAATGATCCGATCCTGCAAGTCCTCGAATTTTATGGTTTCGCTCATATCAAATCATCCTTTTTGAGCCAATTTATAAAGGAGAAAAAAGGGGGACAGCCATGATTTTATGCGTTTCTTATCTTTTTATTTGGTGAATCTGGTGTGTTTGTTGTTATAGTTTAGTATCAGGGAAATGAATTCTCAGCTTCCGATCTGTCAACACAATGAAGCACCCAATCCAACTATTGACATCCTCTGTTTCAAAAATCTCTCGTACTTTTTCTATTAACAATAATCTACCAGGACTTCGAAGTCGAACTATTAGCACTCCATAATGGGTACCCGTTCTGTATTGGCGTATATCAGAAAAAATCCAAGTCTTGGGTGATCAGAAACCTTCCTTCACTCTGGGCAGCTGTCCATATATCTTCATCATTATGGCCCGCTAGCCCCTCATCAGGCACTGTTTTAACCTGATGATCAAGCCTGTTTAACACTTCTGCCAATCGAGCGGGCATATTTTCATCAAGCTTTATCTTCATGCAACTTTCGGAATCGAAGATATTGGCAAATCCTCTTCTGCTGACGCTGCAGCAAAAGCAATCGTGGCTCTGACATGATCCATACTCAACGTAGGAAAGTCAGAAAGAATCTCCTCAATTGTTGAACCTTCGGCTAAACTCGCCAAAACAGTTCTTATAGTAACGCGTGTTCCTTTGAGCACTGGTTCTCCTCCACAGATCTTTTGATCCCTGATGATGTAATCGATATAGTTCATTTTATTCCTCCAAAATGCGAACCCACCGGCACCGGGGTCATGCCCCAGTGAAATAGGTGCTAAAGCAATTTCACAGTGTAATATGGGACATTCTATAATCGAATTGTCAACAAAAAAAGTGAACCTTTCAAAATAATTGTGATATCAATAAGATATAAATGATAACAATTTTAATGCGCACTTCTCCTAATAGCTTTTTGGCAATTTTCGAGAGAAAAGAGGGATAGCCATGATTTTATGCATTTCTTGTATTGAACCGCCCCGGTTAAATGATCCGGCGGAATTGAATAGGATAAATATTTAACAGGGTGAACAAAGGCGCCCCGTACGATTTTCCGAACCTACCCCAGTACAATCTGCCATCTGCCGGAGCTACCCCAGTACCATTTTCCGAAGCTACAGGGCAAGCGTGGCACCGCGTTGCGGCATCTTCGACAGGCGGAGTAAACATTGATCACAAGGGGTTTTTTGTTGGTTTGTTTTGATCCTGGAAAAAGGACGCAGGATAATAATCGTTGCCACTATTCTATGATTAAATCCTTTGCGGCAGGATCTTTTCATGGTAATGAGGCGCCTTATCACCGTATTGGCAATAGAGTCCTCAGAGGTCAATCGGAAGGCAAAAGTTTTAGGGTATTATTATTCTTTTCGTAGTTTTTCCCGCATACCGGGCATGATAGACTTTCATCAATACGTTCACCGCATTCGCACATTTGGCCAATCAGTTGCGCCGGGTTCCCCATGGCGAGAGCGTAACCATCTATATCCTTCGTGACCACTGATCCTGCGCCTATGAACGAATACTTCCCTAAAGTAACTCCACAAATAATCGTTGCATTAGCTCCAATTGTGGTCCCCTTTTTGACAAGGGTGGCTTTTACCTGATCCATCTTGCGAAGTTCGGCGCGGGGATTATACACATTGGTGAACACCATCGAAGGACCGCAGAAGACGCCGTCTTCCAAGGTGACGCCCTTATAAACACTTACGTTGTTCTGTATTTTGCAATTCTTGCCAATGGTCACATCTGGGCCTATTGCCACATTCTGCCCTATGTTGCAGTTTTGACCAATTTTAGAGCCCGATAGGACATGAGAGAAGTGCCAGATCCGGGAGCCACGGCCAAGAACTACCTGATCATCGATGACCGCAGTGGGATGAACAAAAACATCATAGTGTTGCCCGGTGTGGACGAGAAAGGGACGGATGTTAACGCCATTCTCATTGTTATAGGCACCAACAGCACGGATGAGAGGGGCGATTTTCATGAAATTGGGACGCGCGCCCGCTACAAGAATCCATTTCCGGCTTGGTTTTGTTCTATCACACACAATATTACACCTAAAAAAAGGGATTCCCGGGGGACAGGGACGTTGTTTCCTTGTTGCGTTTCTGAGGACCGGAATGCTCTTCATTTTTTTTAGACCCCAGTACCATTTTCCGAAGCTACCCCTGTTAAATAAATGCAAAAACGGATTTAACAGGGCAGGCGGGGCAGGCGCAAAGGTTATAATCTGTCAGGAAGCAAGTGAAGTTTAATCAAAAGGATTGGTAATCTGAACTTTTACTTTTTTAAAGTCTTCAATGTTTCTTGTAACCAAGTAAAAATTTGCAGTTTTTGCTGTTGCGGCAATGATCGCATCCGGGAGCCTGATACGAACTTCCCGTCTAATTTGTATTACCATATCTGCAATTTTCTGGTCGATGTAGAGTATTTAAAATACTCCCAGCATTTCTTTAATAAATTTTTCCTCTTTAGCATCTCGAAACCGATACCCTAAAACCTCCATATAAGTTATAACTGAGATATAATGGTCATCAAACTGATCCAGAAAAGACAGAGGTATTTCACGTTTCGAAAGGTAAATAATAATATTGCTGTCCAAAAGAGCGCTATTGCCACTCATCCCGGAGCTCCTGCTGCCATTTTTCAATGTCCTGAATCATTTCAAAAGGATTTACGTCCTCGTTAATCTTGAACAGGCTTTCAAGTTTTTTCCGAACATTACCACCTGATAGCAACGGCCTGATTTTAATTTCCAAATCAATATCTTTAAATTCTTCTGGAATATTAATACAAGGCTGAATGCTTAAACCTTTTTTTATAACTGTGTATTCTTGCATTACACTGCCCCATAATCCGATAAGTTAAATGCAGCAAAACATGCTTTTTTTATCCAAACTGTCTTTTATTTTCAATAATTTTCATGAAATTGTCAATGTTTTTTCGCAGAAGGATTCCGTAGATTTCCGAGACATCCTATAATTCTCCTGTCCCTCCAATCCGCCAAAAAAACGGCGAACGAGAAAGACGGCGGACAGGCAAGTGAAAAATAAAATATTTTTATTATCTGTAAAATCAATTGGTTAAAACTTTCACCATTTTTCGAACGCACTTCTGCTTATATTTTTTTCACCATTTTTCGGCGATTCTCCCACAAATGCGAACTCTTCCACTGATCGTTACGTTTATCCGGTATGCCATAGATCTGGAATTATCTTTTGGCACGGATTACGCGGATGACGCGATTTTGGTTTTTTTTGTTGTTGTAATAGAAATGCAGGCACCTGAATTTTGATTACGAACAATCCTTCGGAGGCTGGAAAAACAGAGGGACAGCCCCTCCAAAAAGACGGCGGGCAGGCATGATTTTATGCGTTTCTTACCATTTTTGGTATATCAGGTGGCAGCGAAACATACGAGAAACGGTGAATGCGCTCGTTGTTTCGGTTCAATTCCGGCGATTATGATTTTAAAATTTCGATTAATTTGTTGGTAATCTGTTTGATTTTTTCGGATTTTAAATGACCGATTCTATACAATATGATAGTCATGTCACAGGTAAAAATCCTGTTTGGTCGGACGTTGCTCTTATGGTGTAATCCTCCCGTCTCGAAATCCGAATCATCGATTGAAACCGAATATTCGTCGCGAACTGATTGGCTTGTGATTTGGCATAGAATTCGATCATCACCCGACAATTCGGAAATAACAAAAGCAGGCCGCCTCTTTGATTGCGTTAAGTCTGTAAAAGGAAAGGGAACGACTACAATGTCGCCTTTTACAAATTTTGCCATGCTTCATCTTCCTCTGGTTTAAGCCAGTCTTTTTCGAGGGATGTTTCGCTTAATAATGCATTTTCTGGCTTTGTCTTAATCGCCTTAGTCTGTAAAAATTGCGCAAAATCCCAAACTTCCTTTAGTAAAGATTCCGGTAATTTTTCTATTTCTTGTATTACTTCGTTTTTGTTTGGCATTGTTTTTCTCCAAGTATATGGTTTGTCTGTGTGGCCTAGAGGACGTTCACACCTTATCACCTTATTGGACATATTGGTACACATTTTCGAACTATTACCAAGAATGTGAAAATAGAGGGAGGGACGTTGTTTCCTTGTTGCGTTTCTAAGGCACTGATCTTTTGTAAAGGGGCCAAGTCTGCTCTTGACTCAAAAAAGAAAGGGAACATCCATAGTCGTCTTGCCAGCAAGACTCATTTTAGATTTACGATTTTGGATTGCGGATTTTCTATTTGGTTGATCTGGCCCCGGCTAAATGAGCCCCAGTACCATCTCCCGGAGCTACCCCAGTACCATTTTCCGAAGCTGCGGGG
>DRHF01000397.1 GCA_011049715.1 Desulfobacterales bacterium | reverse complement strand
CGAACACCTCACCAATGAGATTGAAAAGTGGCGAGAGTTAGATGAAAAGGTCAACAGCTAGCTATTTTGGATTGAGTCTACTGTTATCAATTGGTTTAGTCTGGTATCTCCTGTCTCAAATTGAAATCGATGACTTATTCAACACGTTTCATAACCTTTATCTTCCGACTTTGTCTCTCTATTTTGTATTGGCATTTTCAGGAACGCTTGCCCGTGCATATCGGTACCATATTTTGATCGATTCAACGGCTATTCGATTTAAAGATTTAGTACTTGTGACGCTTGTCAGAAATCTGTTTGTTGATCTGATTCCAGCCAGAATCGGTTCCCTTTCTTACATCTATCTGGTTAACCGGCGATTTGGCTTCCCTTTTGAAATTGCCGCTTCAAGTTTTTTGGTCGCATTTTTGTTTGATTTCATTATTATATTCCCCATGATTTTTATTGCGATTCTACTGGTGAAGATCGATTCGTTCTACATGCTTTCTTTGCCTTTTATTTCCATTTCTACGTTATTATTTTTAGTTCTTGTTTTAGTTCTTTATTATTTGAGTTCTATTATCCGTCTATTTACAAAGGTGTTTGTATGGCTGATTGAAATGACAAGGATCAAGGACAACCCCAAGATGACTTTAATGATCGATAAAATGTTCCTTACCACAGCGGAGCTCGATAATATTAAGGGTCGGAAAAAGGCATACGCGAAAGTCATTATAAGTTCTTTTTTTGTAAGAATTTTTAAATACGGTTCTTTATACTTTCTGCTGCACTCTGTTCTATCTCATTTGAACTTTAAAATAAAAGATTTGGACTTTATCAAAGTATTTTTAGGAATTTTAGGGGCAGAATTTTCTGCATTGCTACCGATCCATGGGATAGCGGGAATCGGAACTTGGGAATCCGCTTGGACGTTAGCGTTTAAATGGATGGGTTATCTCGATCCCAAGGTTGCCATCATCTCCGGCTTTGGCGTCCATATGACCACCCAGATGTTTGAGTACTTTCTCGGAATACTGGGCATAATCATTTTATACTTTCCTTTAAAAAAGAACTTGCAGATCAATTCGAAATAATATGACAATTCCCTGGCAACTTCAAATCTATCGAAAATCTTTAAAAAAAAGAGATAAAATTGCAACAATCGAAGAGTATATCGGGGATTTAAAAAATAAGAAATGTCTGGAAATTGGATGCGATAAGGGCGTTACTAGTTATTTTCTGCGAAAAAAAGGGGGCAGATGGATCAGCACGGACATAGACAAAGAAAACGTGAAAATCACAAAAGAATTAATAAAAAAGAACATGCTTTATTTTAAAGAAGACGCGCTTCCATTTTTAGATTCTTCTTTTGATTATATTATCGCGATAGACACGTTGGAACACATAGAAGACGATGAGTCGTTCTTGAGAGATCTCCATCGAATCCTTTCCGAAAATGGCACACTTTGCATTACCGTCCCATGTAGTAAAGAAACCCTGGTGCTGAACAAAGTCGCTAAAAAGATCGGTTTAACAAATGAATATTATGGACATAAAAGGGAAGGGTATACGATAGAAACATTGCGCGACAAGTTAGAGTTAACTGATTTTCATGTTCAAAGATATAAATATTTTTCAAAGTTTTTTACCGAATCCATCGAGTTGTTTATTAATTTTTTCTATGTATTCATTTTAAATAAAGGTTTAATTAAGAAGGGTATAAAGGGAAGCATATCTCCATCGAGCAAAAAAGATTTGAATACGCACGTCGGATCTTTTAAATTATACACTTCAATCTATCCGATACTTCGTTTAATCAGTTTTTTAGATAAATTGAATTTGTCTCCGTACGGTTATTGTTTAATTCTTCTAGCAAAAAAAAATTCCCACAAACGCAAATGATGATTTTAGTTACCGGCGCAACCGGATTTATCGGCGGGCATCTTATCGAGGAACTGTTAAATCGAAATCATAAGATTCGAGTGATGATTCGGGACAAAAAGAAAAGCGAATTTTACAATGGCAAATCGATTGAAACGTGTATTGCCGATGTAACTGATCCTTTATCACTGAATCGTATTATGGAAGGGGTGGAAATTATTTTCCATTTAGCATCCATTATCAACTCCAAGATTGAATCATATGATGTTTATTTCAAAACAAATTCCCTTGGAACACTCAATTTGCTAAAGGCTGTGAAATCGAATTCTGCAAAAATTAAAAGGTTTGTATTTTCAAGTAGTGTCGGTGTTTTTGGACCCTTACAGTCTTTTCCAGCGAATGAAGAAACAAAATGTAACCCTTTAAATTATTATGAAAGATCAAAATATGAGGCAGAAGAATTTGTCAAAGATACTGGAAAAAGACTGAATGTGCCTGTTTCGATCATCAGGCCGAGTTGGGTGTATGGTCCAGGTGATATAAGAACGTTCAAACTGTTTAGATCCATTAACAATAGGAGCTTTTTTGTTATCGGAGACGGCAAGACGTTAATTCACCCTGTTTACGTCAAGGATGTGGTGCAAGGTCTTATAAGATGTGCTTTTGAAAAAAATGCGGCGAACAAAACATACATCATTGCTGGAAACAAAGCCATAACGCTTCAGGGCCTGGTTGAAATTATTGCAAAACACCTAAAGCGAAAGATACCGCGGATCCGTTTCCCATCTTGGGCTGCTAAAAAAGTTGCAATCGGATTTGAAAAGATATATAAGCCATTTCAAAAAATTCCACCTATTTCACAGCGAAGGCTGACCTTTTTTTTAAAAAGCCAAGCGTTTGATATTTCAAAGGCCAAAAGCGAAATCGGTTATCAACCTGAAGTCAATTTAGATGATGGCATTATGCAGACAGTTAAATGGTATAGCGAAAATAATTGGTTATGACCGAATCTAAGCGTGAAATCGTCCATTCAGAATTAAGAAGCAGAATTACAGACCCATCTGTTTCCCCCCTGAAAAAATATCAATCCTTTGTTCTCGGAAAGAAAGGATTATTATTTTTATTGAAGTACGAAATTATCACCGGCATTTTTGGCCTTCTTCCGGGTGTATTGGGGCTTATCACGAGGAAGTTGTTATATCCTATGCTCTTCAAGAGAACGGGGAAAAATGTTATTTTTGGAAGAAACCTCACCATCCGACATCCAAAGAAAATCAGCGTGGGCAACAATGTTGTATTTGATGACAATTGCGTCATTGACGCCAAAGGCAACGCGAACAACGGCATTGTTATCGGCGATAATGTATTTGTCAGCAGAAACACTATTATCAGTTGTAAAGAGGGCGATGTCGAAATCGGAAGTGATTCAAATATAGGTACGAATTGTCTCATTCACTCCGAGACGTCGGTAAAAATCGGAAGTTACGTACTGATGGCCGCATATTGTTATATAGTTGCCGGCGGGAGCCATGATTTCAGCAAAAGCGACGTTCCCATTATTTTGCAGCCATCTGTTTCAAAAGGAGGCATAAGCATTCAAGATGATGTGTGGTTGGGAGCAGATGTTAAAGTTCTGGATGGTTCGATCATCGGAAAAGGGACGATCATTGGCTCCGGCGCCGTAGTAAACAGTGAACTGCCTTCTTATTCCATTGCTTTTGGCATGCCGGCAAAGGTAGCCAGAAAGCGGCAGGATCCTCAGATGATGAAAGAGTAATTGCATGAAGAAAAAGATAACCCTAATTGTAAAAATCACGGTCAGCCTCGGTTTGATCGTTTATGCATTGCGCTCTGTGGATATCTTTGCAATCCTGAAAGCAATGGAATCGGCTATATTCTATTTTATTTTAATCGCCCTATTGCTGATTGCAATTGGATTCATCATCAGTGCGTTGCGCTGGCAAATTCTTTTAAAAGCCCAACATATTGACATCTCAATGTTTCAGCTCATCAAATATTATCTGGTTGGATCCTTTTTTAATAATTTTCTTCCAACGACCATCGGTGGAGACATTATGAGAACCTACGATGTCTCTAAGACCTCAAAATCTTTAGCCCAGTCTTTTGCTGTGATTATTGTGGAAAGATTATCCGGCCTGTTTGCAATGATTACCTATGCATTCGCAGGATTGGTTCTGAGTTATCAAACCTTCGGAAACGTTACATTGGTATGGCTTGCCGGAGGCATCTTTATTCTGATTGTTATAACGATTATTTTGGGAGCTTACCTTTATGGCGAAAAGCGGATCCAGGTGGAAAACGGGGGGTTAGGGGAAAAAATTAAGACAAAAATCAATCAGTTATTTAATTCGCTCAAATTATATAAAGGCAAAAAAAAAAACTTTTGTATGCCCTTTTTCTGGCATTCCTGCTTCAATTTAATGTGATCGTTTTCTTTTTTATCATTGCGAAAGCCCTTGGATTAAATCCACCATTTTATTATTTTTTAATTATCGTTCCATTAATCAACGTCATTCTGATGTTTCCGGTATCCATTAATGGAATAGGGGTTAGAGAGAATGCTTTTATTTTCTTTCTATCGGAAATTGGTATCACTTCAACCAGTTCTATTGCACTGTCGTGGTTGTCCTTTGCGTTGATATTAATCTATGCCTTAATCGGTGGTCTCATTTATGCCTTTCGAAATTGATCACTCTGGATGGAAGACTTAAAATGAATCGAAAACAAAAAAATGATCTGCATATGATCATCGGCCTGTGTTGTATCGTATTTAGCTTGTTGGTTTTTGGTTGCCAGAAGATAGAACCTTATCGCATTGTTGAGACACCTTACCCCGTCATTGATCAACAAGGTAATAACAGAGAATACAAGCTTTATCTGCCAGAGGTTCAAAAGAGAATGGATATTCCGTTGTTGGTTTATTTTCACGGGGTCAGATCTGAATGTTTCAAGAAATATCCAGGATTGAGAAATTATACAGGCAGCCCGGTAGAGGAAACCGGTCTTATAGAATTTAGTAAATTGAACAAGATTGCCCTTCTTGTTCCTGAAGCAAGATACGAGTATAAGTTCCATAACTGTATGAGCAAAGGCTGGTCCCCTCTTGACCTTGAGATGGATGGCATTGAGAAAATAATTGACGTCGTAATTGAAAAATATTCAATTTCGAAAAAAAAGATATTTTTAGCGGGTTTATCTGCCGGAGCAGTGCTTTCTTTTCATCTCGCGAATCGAAGGCCAGAATTGTATAATTCGATCTTAGCACATTCGCAAGGATCAATTTATGATGATTTGCGATATTTAAAACCCCGTGTCATGGGGCCCAAATTCGGGGTGCTGATTGGCTATACGAAAGGTGATTACAAAAATCTAATCAAGATTTGTCTTGAAACTGCAAAATTATATAAAGCACATAACTATAAAGTGGCTTTATTGAAAGATCTTCCACCCAAAAGACACAGATGGTCAGAAACAAGCAACGACATTTTCTGGAGCTATTTGAATAAGCTGGGTCAATATACAGGAAATTTAGAATAACTTTTCCCCATCTTTTTGATGATGAATAACAATATTAAAATCAGAGCAACGACTTATTTAAAACGACGGAATCTTAAAGAATTGCTGCTATTTTTAGCAAGGCACTGGTATATTATTCTTATCTTTTTATATATTGCCGGGACCCGTTTGTATAACCTTGATGTGGATCCGCCTATCCATTTAAGTTCAAGTGGGGGATTATTCGGAGATGAAACCGCTCTCGCACATAATGCCAGAAATAAGGTGCTTTTCGGCACATGGATAACCGATGAATGGAACCCGTTAATATATAACCCAATTTTAACCCTATTTGAATATGTATCCTTTATAATGGCCGGGGTGGGTCTAATTCAACTCAGAAGTGTCAATATCATTGCTGTTTTGATTGGCTTTTTCCTGTTATATCTCGCCTTAAAACAATCCAGTGGGCCAAGGACGGCGTTCATAACGATCGTATTGTTGGGTATTAATTATATTTTTTTAATGTACAACCGATTAGGCCTTAATGACACATTTTTATTCTTTCCGATGGCACTTACCCTGTATCTCTGGCAAAAAGGACTGCAAAAACCCCCCATTCTTTTTTTTGCAGGTATAAGTTCATTTGCATGCTATGTAACTAAGGCGTCAGCGATCTATTTTATTCTTTCGGTCTTTATTTCGCTCGGATATGCGGTTTTTCAAAAATATGTAATCGAGAAAAACCTTAAAAACTCCTTTTCACAAATGACTTATTACATCAGCGGATTAACCATCTCATATATAGGATGGTATATATTCTTTTTTTCACCCAATCGATTGGAATTTGCTCGGGTAGGTTCCAGTTGGTCTCGTTTGGCAGTGCCTCATGGTTTTGAGCGATTTTGGCACAATTTAAGTTCTTTTACTTTTGCGAAGTATATGACCGCTTCTCCAATTGAGTTGATTATCACCTGGCTTTTTATTCCCTTCTTTATCTATGCTTTTTTTCGCAATTGGAGAAAAGTAATACCAATAGAAATGCTTGCTTTTTTGTGGCTCATCGGTGGGTATGTCGGGCTCAACGGATTAAATTATCGTCCACTCAGATATTTTATTCCTCTGATTCCAGCAATGTGTATTCTCTCATCGATAGCGCTGAATAAAATATGGGATTACATATATCAAAAAAAGATAGTGTTTAATAAAGCAACCCTATTGCGAACCATATCTCTGTGCGTTGTTTATTTTTTCTGGATCAATCTTTTTTTTAAGCGCCTCATCAGTTTTCAAAAAACACTGGAGCTCGGCTCTTTAGTTTTAGGCGGCGTGATTTTATTATTCATCATGTATTACTTCATAAAGAAGGTAATCATGAGGGTCTCCTCACCGTCAGGAAATGGAGCACTTACTATTTTTTTTCGATCAACCGTGGTTTCATTAATCCTATTGAGCATGTATCATAATGTGTCTGGGTATATGAAGTGGGCTGTAAATCCTAAATACACGGTCATAGAAACCTCCAGGGAGCTGGGTAAAATATTAGATCAGGCATATATCGCAGGGCTATGGTCTCCTTTAGCGACCATAGAAAATAAGCATAAAGCGCTTTATGTGGGTAATAATTGGTTTAACTATAGAGATACCTTTAAAAAATATCCCGTGACACACTTGTTTTTATGGGATGGTAACAACCGCGAGGAACTGCGTTTCCTTCGAAGAGCATACCCCAAAATTATGCAAGATGCAAAATTGATGAAAACCTATTCCATTAAAGGAAAACCAGTAAGATTATTTAAATTAAACAACCAAATCAAGAACACCACCCATGCGCCTTCCTGAGAAAAAAAATATTAATCCGACAGAAATCGCTGATCCCTTAAAATTTTATTACCTGCCGATATCTAGCGGTTTTTATAAAAAGAGATTGGATATGGTTGGTTCTATGATTCAAAATAATAAATATGCTCGGCTTCTGGACATCGGCTGCGGATCCGGCATATTTCTGAAAGAGCTTGAAACAAAATGCAAAAATTTATATGCGATGGATATTCACCGAAAAATGCATTTAGTCAAAAGCATGATTGATAAGGAGAAGATAAACGCCTATCTTTATGAAGGTTCGATTACTCATCTTCCATTTGATTCTGAGGTTTTTAACTGTATCATATCTGTTAGTGTAATAGAACATGTCAGTGATTTAGATAGAGCATTTAGTGAGATAAACAGGGTTGCTCAAAAAAATGCAATTATCGTTTTGGGATTTCCTGTAAAAAATGTTATTACTGATACTATTTTTAAAATATCTTACAAATTACTGCCAAATGCGAAATTGGAAGAAGAACATGTTTCTAATCATATTGAAATAATCAGCGCAGCAAAGCAAAGATATAAAAATATCGAAATGTCTTATTTCCCTGCCTTCTTTCCTTTATCCTTTTCTGCCTATTGCACTATGAAAATCGTCAAAAGAGAATGATCTTTTCCGGTTTAACAGCTAATTTTGATTATCTCCTATTTTAATTGAATGGTTCTCTTTTTTATCAACCGGCCGGATTCGGTTTTTTAATATCTTACGACATTGATGGAGGAACACCAATGAAAGCATCGGATGAGGAGGTGAAGGTTTCCATAGTCATTCCAACCAAAAATGAAGCATTGTCGGTTTGCGATGTAATTCAGTCCATCTATGAAAGCAACATACCCAATTCTGAAATTATTTTAGTCGACGGCCATTCAACCGATGGGACGGTTGATAAAGTCAAAATTACGTTTGATCATGTGAGAATTGTCCTTCAAGAAGATGAAGGAAAAGGAAACGGAATGAGATTGGGTGCCGAACAAGCCAGAGGAAATATTTTGATTTTTATCGATGCAGATGGCTCTCACGATCCATCTGATATCATTAAGTTATATCAGCCAATTCAAAATAATGAAGCGGATATGGTCGTCGGGTCAAGAGGAAGAGGAGGAAGCGATGAATTACACGGCGATATCACCAAATTCCTGAGAATGACCGGTTCCGATTTTATCGGTCTGCTCGGAAACTACCGGTTTAATGTGCGATTGACTGACTATCAAAATGGATTCAGAGCAATAAAAAAAAATATATTTTTAAAACTCAATTTAAAAGAGAAACACACGACGATTGAACAGGAAATGGGGTTTAAAGCCCTGCATTATGGATATCGAATAAAAGAAATACCCAGTCATGAATATGCAAGAAAGGCAGGAGAGTCTAAAATCAGTCTAAGACGCGTATGGTTTCGCTATATCTATACAGCGATTCTCTATTTATTTAAAAAATGAAACGCCACAAAAATAATTTTAAACGTATAACCAAAAATTAAAAATAAAAGTATCAAGATGATTAAAAAATATAAAAGTTATCTCGTTTTTTTATCTAAAGCCATTCTTTCAAATTATGTCAAATTACAATTACCCTATAAGCTCACATTCTCCATTACCAACTTGTGCGCATTTAGATGCAAAAGCTGTGGCATATGGAAAAAAACCGCAAAGCAAGATCTTTCGTATGATGAAATAGAGCACTTTATTACAAACAACAACTACTTTTCATGGATTGATCTAACAGGCGGTGAGCCTTGGCAACGTGCAGATTTTCCGGATATCTGCGAATTAATAGTTGAGAAATGTTCTAACCTGATGCTCCTTCATTTCCCAACAAACGGCTTTTTAACAGATAAAATCGTCCAAGGAACGGAAAGAATAAGGAAATATAGCAAAAATAATAAAATCATTATATCCGTGAGTATGAATGGGACCAGAGAAATCCATGATCAATTCACCGGAATTAAAAAAAGCTGGGAAAAAGCGGTCGAGACCTATAAAGCTCTAAAAGAACTGGAAGGCGTTGAGGTTTATTTCGGATTTACAATATCCTCATTTAATTCAAATAATTTTCAGTTATGTTTCGATGAATTGCAAAAGGAAATAGAAGAATTCAATTACAGAGATATTCACCTGAATATTTTTCATACTTCCGCACATTATTACCAAAATATAGATTCATCGACCTCTATAGCAGATAGCAGTCAACTTTTAAGGAGAATTAAAATATATAGATCAAAAAGAAATTATGGAATTTACCCGGTCGACTACTTAGAGAAGAAATATCAAACTTTGTCTGAAACATATATTCGATATGGATATTCACCTCTAAACTGTTTGGCGATCACCAGCTCAGTTTTTATTGATCCCGAGGGATATGTATTTCCATGTTCCATATGGAACAAGAATCTGGGCGGTCTTCGTGAAAACCGATTCGATTTAAGAAACATCATTCACTCTCCTTATTCCGAAAAAATTCAAAAAAGAGCATTTGATCTCAATTGCCCCAATTGCTGGACGCCCTGTGAAGCCTATCAAAGCATATTGGGAAATATTTTTAACCCCTATCGAATACTAAAATATAGGGTTAAAAGAAAAAGATAACAACCGTACGGGTAATTTGAAAAGATATAGATGAATCATCAGTCGGAGGAAGATATATGATATTACCACAGCAGTTTTGGCGGACTCAAGTTGGCCTTGGGTTGATAACGCTTTCCACTTTATTGCTCCAGCTATGTTTGATTCGGGTTCTTGGTGTCATTCTTAACCCGGTTATGGGCTATATGGCTATCACGTCCGCGATGTTCGCTCTTGGACTCGGAGGAGTTTACGTTTTTATCTTCAGAAATAAGTTTGAAAATCAAATTCGTTTGCTGCCGATTATTGCTGTTGTTTTCGCATTATCCGTTCTGAGCCTTTTGCCGGTCTTTAATTGGCTTCCATTCAACCTTCATTTTGAAGGAAAGTATATAACCGTACAAGTGCTGTCGTGGACGGGGATGTATCTTGCCCTAACAATGCCGTTTTTTATGGTGGGGATTATCATCTCAATCATCTTTTCAAATTATTCTTCAGAAAGCCACCGATTATATTTTTTCGATCTTGTCGGAGCAGGGATTGGATGTTTGTTGATCGTCCCCCTAATTCCTTATTACGGTCCGGGAGGTCTTTTATTCCTGGTATCCGGATTGGTACTTCTGGCAAGTTTCTTATTAACGAAATGGAAAATGGTTCACCTATATTACATTTTGCCATTACTTTTGGCGATGATGGTCTTTCCTTTGAGCATGGATGAATATCTGGAATTCAAAGGACATGGCAACAAAAGGGGGGTTGATGAGTGGATAAAAAGAGGAATGCGCGACTATATCAAATGGGATCCTGTATCTAAGTTGGATGTCTTCAATGTTTCTCCTAGGTCGAAAAATTTTGCGCTGGATGGGGGGCAACAAGGGTCTTGGTTACAGCGGTTTGACGGAAACTACGGTGCATATCACAAAAGGATTAAAGAACAACCGGAAAAATATTTTTTTGGCACTAACTCCGTGGCTCATTACTTCAAACAGAATACCAAAACAGATGTTTTAATTATTGGCGCAGCAGCTTCCAGCGAGGTTAAAACAGCGCTAATTTTTGGGGCAAAACATGTTGATGCCATTGATTTGGTCAAGGCCATGGTGGATGCGGTTAAACAAAGATACGTAGAATTTAGCGGGGGAGCATTTATTCATCCCAAAGTCGATTACCGAGTTGGAGAAGGAAGAACGTATTTACGTTCAACAGATAAAAAATATGATATCATTCAAATGTTTAGCAATCATACGAGTTCGAGCATTGCCAACGGCGCAGGGGTGTTAAGCTCAGTATATCTCCAAACCGGTGAAGCTTATGTGGAGTATTTCCAGCACCTGAATGATGATGGGATATTGCAAATCAATCACCATTTGTACCCACTGATGATTATAACAGCAGCACAGGGATGGGAGCGACTCGGCAAACGAGATTTTGCAAAGCATGTGCTCGTGTTGGAACGTTGGATTCCGGATAACCTGCCTACCTTATTAATCAAAATGAGCCCTTGGACGGAGGATGAGGTTGAAAAGATATATGGTTACATGAATCGTGAACGGACGCGGCAGATACAAAAAATGCCGAAACCCGCAAGGCCATCAGAAAGAATCTATAAAAATAAAAAGTATCAAGCAGAGTTCACATCTCGGGTAAGTCAAATCAATGGAATATCAATATTGATAGGTACTCATCAACAGGAACGGCTCGACTATGATGTCACGCTCCAACTGCTTGACTTTAACGGAAATCTCTTGGCCAGCAAAAAATTAAGGGGAGATGTGATTGAGAACAACAGAGTTGTCGATTTTAAATTTACTGAGATTGATAATTGGAAAAATAAAAAATATCGGATAATGATTTTTTCAGATAACGATCAATATGAAAAGGGCTTCTCGATTTGGCTCACCAAGGCAGGAAACCCGGTCATGCAGACGATTCCTATGCCTCAGCTACCCGCTTATAACATTGCCTTTCATCCTTTAGAACTGGAGAACAACTTAATTCCGGAGGTATTTCTCAATCATCCTTTTCCAACCGAACTTGCCAAAAAGGCGGATTATCGCATGAAACCGGGAACCGATGATATGCCGCATTTTAATATGATCCGTAAATCGAACCGTTTTTTAAAGATTGACGAATCAAAATATCTTGATGGCGGAACGGCTTATTTTTTAAATAATCAGATGCGCCGTTTTCTTCCTTATGATTGGATAAGTATTTTCGTGGTCGGAGCAGTCTCATTGATCTTTTCTCTGATTTTCATTCTCATTCCTTTCGTTACAACTCCCTTAGGCAGAGCGCAATGGAAGGGAAAGACATTATATTTGCTATACTTCTCTTGCCTTGGTGCTGGATTTATTATCATCGAACTGATTTATATTCAGATATTTACTAAGTTGATCGGTTTTCCAACGTATGCATTTGCAACTGTTATTTTTGCTCTATTGTTTTCAGCCGGATGCGGCAGCGTGATATCAAAAAAATTAAATTTGCATGAAAAATCACATTGGAAAATAATTTTTCTGGGTATTTTGGTACTTGGAATTATTTTCACTAGTTTATATTCACAAATATTTGCTTTCTTTCTCGGCGCTGTTCTCCCTGTCCGTGTCTTTGTTTCGGTGCTACTGATATTCCCCATGGGTTTTTTCATGGGGATGCCTTTTCCTCTCGGAATGGTTGATCTTGGGAGGGTTGAACCAAGGGGTATTCCATGGGCATGGGGGATGAACGGATTTTTTACTGTTTTAGGAGGATATCTGAGTCTGGTAACCTCCATCATGTTTGGTTTTCAAGCCGTCCTCTTCGGGGGTCTATTCATCTATTTGATTGCCTTTTACTCATTTTGGCTGATTAAGTCTCAAAGTGAAGCTTCATAAATACGTGACAAATGACTTCAAACCGGTTTATGTTGATTAAAAGTTGATTAGAAAAGCTTTAAAAATTTTATTTTGTAAGTATCTGAAATAAATGACAAAATGATTGAAGATAAAAAATCGATTAGTGTCTTTATCCCAGCAAAAAACGAAAACCGGTTATGGTCCATGGCGATGATGTTCATCGCTTTTGTGGTTATCATTTTTCGAGATTATAATCTTTTTATTGTTCCTCGATTTTGGGCAGAAGAAGGAAATTGGTTTTCATATGCATATTCGCAAAATTGGATTCGTGTCATTTTTTCGTTTGTTGGTGAATATTACGCTTTTTATCCAAGATTTGCAACGTTAATGGCATCCAGGGTCATCCCGTTAGAACATGCCCCATTAATAACCACGCTAATGGCATTTTTCGTGCAATATGCTGTTGTGATGATCGTTATATATGACAATTCGATATTATGGAATACTCCTTTTAAAAAAGCAGTGATAGTGACCATCGTTTTATTTTTTCCAAAAAGTGCAGAAATATGGTTGAATACAAACGGGAGCCAATACTATTTGTCACTGATATCTGTTTTGATTTTGCTTGGAGATGACACATATTCATCGAATGCTAAAAAATATGCTTATCGCATTTTAATTGCAGTTGCTGGACTAACTGGGGTTCTATCATGCTTGCTGACGCCTCTTTTTTTTTTCAAAGCCATGGCGAAGAAAAATCGTGAAGCTTTTATTCATACAGGAATTCTTCTGATATGTTCTATCATACAAATATACGCACTTATTCAAACACCCAATCCGGATCGGTCCGGCTTTCCTGATCTGGCAACAGCTAGCCTTATCATTTGGATAAGAAATTTTTTAGCGCCTTTTAGCATTCCTTTGGCTGAAGTGTGTTCAAAGTACGTCAGGCGTGGTTTATACGGAAAAGAAATGTATTATTATGCCGGATATGGTGTGCTGTTTATTCAGGCAATGATCCTGTGGTTTTTAAAAAGAAAAATGATTCAACATAAAGGCATCTTATTGATCGGAAGTTTTCTATTTCTATCTTTTTTTTCAACCTATTTTGCGGTTGCGGGGGAAAAAAATTTTGCGCTTTTACACATCAATATGGGCAATCGTTACTTCTATGCAACAAACGTCTTAATCATGGCAATGGTTTTCTTTTCCATCGACTTTAAGCCAAAAACATTGATCAAAAAAATATCTTCAGTTTTTTTAGCATTGTTATTATTGGCAGGTATAATAAACAGCATTTATTTCTTTAATCAAGAAAAACTAAAAAAGCGAAATTGGCCAGCTTGGCGCGAAGAAATTCAAACCTGGAAAAAGGACCCTACATATAAACCCAAGACCTGGCCCACTGGCTGGAAGGTAAGTCTGCATAAAGTAAAGAACGAATATAATGGCCTTTGAAGAAATTAAGTACAAAACGATAATGAAAAAATCGATTTGCAGGGCTCTCAAATGAGACATCGCAACCTAATGTCTAGAGTCGAATCAAATAACAACGAGGACATTATCAGCAAATGGGATTTCTTTATCCTGATTATCATTTTATCGGCAATCGGTATTTATATATATAAAGATTATCTTTTTTTTGAGAAAGTATTTATTTTCACAGGTTATGCTGATGATACCATTCGACAATTTTTTGTAGATTTTTATTTCCGTTCAGAAAGACTCTTTTCCGGCAACTTTTCTTTTTGGTCATTTCGTCACGATCTTGGAATGAATGTTTACCCATTGATTGCCAATTTAAATCCATTTGATATACTGATCATCCTGTTTGGCAAGCATAATTTGTCCTCTGCTATTGTCTATTCGATTTTGCTAAAGCTGGTAATTTCTGGAGTTTTCTTTTTCTTTTTTTTAAAAAAATTAAAACTATCGGCTCACGCCGCGATTATCGGCTCTATGTTGTTTGCCTATAGTGGATTTTCAATGATCAACGGCCACTGGTATCATTATTTGAATTATGCGGTTTTCACGGCGTTGATGCTTTTGCTCTTCGAGCAATGGTTCCAGGATGGCAAATGGATTTTGATGGTCCTTGCTATTGGATTAGCTAGCATTAAAGGAATTTTACAGCTTTACCAACTCGTCTTTTTTTTCATGATTTATGGGCTTTTTCGGATCACTCAAGAATACGGGTTTGACATTAAAAAGATCATTAGCATCTTTGCCCGATTTTATCTTTTGTTTGCCCTTGGGATTCTTCTTGGAGCATTTTATATTTTGCCGGAGTTATATCAGGCAATCAGTTCGTCAAGAGGAGGAGAATCCATATACGAAGCATCTATGATGCAGTGGTTGAAAGATCTTTTCAGCATCTCAAATTCTTCTCATATTAAAACCTTTTTATTCAGATATATCTCAAATGATATTCTTGGGTCCTTCGAAAGGTTCAAAGGAGTATCCAATTATTTAGAATCTCCAGCCGCTTATGTGGGTTTAATCTCTTTAATTGTAATACCAATTTTGTTCTTTCAAGTCCATGGAAGGAAAAAAGCCGCTTTTATTATACTTGTTTCAGTCTGCCTGCTCTATTTTTTTTTCCCGTATGTAAAGGTGATCGGCAACGCATTTGCCAGCGGCACTTATAAACATACGATCATGTATAATTCGATAATGATGATTATTTTGGCATCATGGTCATTAGACATCCTTTTTAAAGAAGACGCTAATCATAAGGATATATTGTATATTCCGATTTTTTTTCTTTTTGGTCTATTGGTTTCAACCTGGTTCTCGGAAAAAATCTATATGGATAGAACCATTGTTTTAATTGTTATGGGCTTTTTACTTATGTATAGTTTTCTCCTCTTATTTATTTATCATTCTCACTTAAAGCCATATTTAAAAACCATTTTGATTTTTGCAGTTATGACCGAATTAGCGTTGTTTGGAACATTTACTGTTTCCAGGAGCAGCAGGCCGGTTACAAAAGGATTTATCGAAAGAGGCGAACTGTATTTTGATAAAAATACGTTGCAGGCAATAGACTATATAAAAAAAACGGATACAGGTTTTTACCGAGTTGAAAAAAGCTATCAGTCGGTCCATTTAAATGATGCTGTTGTTCAGGGCTACTATGGAACCAGCGCCTATTATGGCTTTTCATCTATGCCAATCGTCGATTTTCATCGAACAATGGGTCTTTCCCGGTCTTCCCCCAGATTAGCGTCATATCGCTATGGATTATCAAAACGCAACAAACTTCAGTCATTGCTCAATGTCAAATATTATCTCACACATGGTATTACTGATGTACCCATTGGGTTTGTTCGACTAAAAACATTTGGAAATGTACATGTCTTTAAAAATCAGAATACCATGCCATTTGGTTTTGTTTATCAAAAATATATTAGTCGGAGTGAATTTGCCGCCCTTTCTTCAGAAGAGAAGGACAAAGTCCTCTTGAATTATTTTGTTACGGATCAGCATTATCCAAATTTGAAAAATGTGGGTCGTCGAGCAGCTATTGAAAGTGAGATCCAATCAAAAGAAATAGATAAATTTTCTTTAACCGATTTGAAAGAAAATAAGATAAAAGGACGAATACAGATTAAAAATGACGGAATGCTTTTTTTCTCAATTCCATATAGCAGAGGATGGAAAGTAAAAGTAAATGGAATAAAGGTGAACCCTAAATTGATCAACATTGCATTCATCGGTTTGCCGCTAGAAAAAGGGGAATATGAGATATGGCTACAATTTATTCCCCCTTATTTATATCTCGGAATCATCATATCATTGATCAGCATGATACTGACAATCTTTTTATATAAAAAAAGACCCAGATTACATGCAATTGATTTAAGAAATTGAGTTGAATTATGGCGAAAAAAATTTCAATTATTATCCCGGTGTATAATGAGGTTCAAAATGTCTCCAAAATCCATAGTGAAATCATTGATGTTTGCGAATCTGCGAAATATCAATACGAGATCATCTTTGTGGATGATGGATCCACCGATGGTACGACAATGGCTTTGAAAGAGCTTTATCCAGCCAAGATTCTTGTATTCAGAAAGAATTTCGGGCAAACTGCAGCAATAGACGCTGGAATTAAACATGCGAAAAATGATCACATCGTCACTATGGATGGTGATCTGCAAAATGATCCGCATGACATTCCTAGATTGATCGATCATCTCGAAAAATACGACCTTGATATCGTTTCGGGATGGCGAATTAACCGGAAGGATACAACAGCCAAAAGAATCACTTCAAAAGGTGCGAACCTTCTTCGTACATTACTCCTTAAGGACGGTATCCATGATAGCGGATGTTCGTTAAAGATTTACAAAAAAGAATGTTTTAATCATATAAATTTGTATGGCGAAATGCATCGATTCATACCGGCGATCTTAAAAATCAAGGGTTTTAAAATTGGTGAAGTTCAAGTGAATCACCGCCCAAGAGTAGCCGGAAAAACCAAATATGATTGGAAACGCACTCTCAAAGGGTTTGTTGATATCTTATCCGTTTGGTTTTGGAATAAATACGCAGTTCGCCCGCTTCATCTACTCGGCGGTGGGGGGATCATCATTTTAATGATGGGCGTTCTTGTATCTTTGTATGCCTTTTATCTTTTTTTCCTTGGTCAAGACATGTCCAATACGGTCTTACCGCTGTTATCCGTTTTTTTGATAACATCAGGTATTCAGCTATTCATATTCGGTTTGCTGGCCGATATCATAATGAAGGTTTATTTTGAAAAAACCCGCGATATTCCATATTCGATCCAAGAATATGTGGAAAATATAAATCCAATAAAATCAAAACCGCAATAACAAAAAAAAGTTTGATCCGGTAACCGCAATGTTCGGTTTACACATACATAAAAGTCAATATTATTAGGAAGTTCTCAATTGTACAACTCCCACCTATCTTTTTAAAATCCCAATACAGTTAGCAACAACATCAGGTGGTGCCAAGAATGAAAATGCTGCAAATCGCGTTGTGGTTCAAGTTTACGTATTTAGAGAAAACCAATCATCATGCTCATCCGGCTTAAAATAATCATAACAAATTTTATCCAATTCATGTTTCAGGTCCTTCAGAGAGCTAAGGGGAAGGTGACGATTTCGGATCTGTTCCACGTTCAAAGATGGCGATTCTTTTTGGCAAAGACAAGGCAGGAGTATCAAAGAGTCATTTTATCGCAAACATGGACCAACCCTAATCATGCAAGCAATCGCTTATCCAATGAACAAGCGTGGCAGGGACACAATCAAATCCAACCGCACGTAAAAAAAATAATGGAAAATTCGATCGACCAATTTCACTATCAACCAAAGGTTAGCGTTATCATGCCTGTGTACAACGTTGATGCCCGATGGCTGACAGCGGCAATTGAAAGTGTGACCAAACAGATTTATCCGAATTGGGAACTATGCATCACAGACGATGCTTCAGACCGTTCGGAAACGCTTGAAACATTAAACTTTTTTAATGATCACCCAAAAATGTTTTTGGTATATCGTCAAACCAACGGCAATATCAGCGTCGCCAGCAACACAGCCGTTGAAAAAGCCACGGGTGATTTTTTGGTTTTTTTAGATCATGATGACGTTCTTGCATCTCATGCCCTGTATGAAATTGTACGGTACTTACAGCAAAATCCGGATATGGACATCATTTATTCTGATGAAGATAAAATTACGGTGAGTGGGCAACACTATGATATGCACTTTAAACCTCAATGGTCACCCGTATTACTTCTTGGATATAATTACGTTAATCACCTTATGTGTATTCGAAAATCCCTGTTTGACTCTCTTGGCGGTTTTCGATCGGGTTTTGAAGGAGCTCAAGACTATGATCTCCTTTTAAGAGCAGCAGAAATTACACAGAATATTGGACATATTCCTAAAATTCTTTATCACTGGCGTGCCATAAAATTCTCCACAGCTTCCAGGGCTCTTGCAAAAGATTATGTTCAGAACTCAGCGAAAAAAGCGCTACAAGAATATTTGCATAGGAACCAAATAAAAGCCACTGTTTATCGTCCGAGGTCGACCGCATCATATGGTCTTCCCATACATCAGCTCGATGGTCCGGATAATGGATCATCCGTAGATATTATTATTCCTACAAAAAATCGGCACGACATGGTCAAACGATGTATCAATTCGATAAACAAATACACTTCCTATAAAAACTATCGCATTCTATTGGTGGATAATGGATCTGACGATCCGGTATCCATCGATTATTTTAACAGCTTAAAAAAGAGCATTACAGTCATCAGGATCGAAAATGGGAAAGAGGGATTTTCATTCAGTAAGTTATGCAACCAAGCAGTAAAGTATAGTCGTACTGACCACATACTTTTTTTAAACAATGACACGGAGATCATCGATCCTCGGTGGCTAAGTCGTCTGATGGTATATCTACATCTTCCAAACGTTGGAGCGGTCGGCGCTCGTCTATTATTTCCGAATCGAACCATTCAGCACGCAGGAGTCGTGCTTGGGCTAGCTGATGGCATTGCACCCGGGCATGCTTTTCGTGGTCATATTGCAGATGCACTGAGCTACTTTTTCATGGCGGAAACGGCTCGCGAATGCAGCGCGGTTACCGGTGCATGTCTATTGACTTTCAAGAAGTATTTTTCCAGCCTCGGTGGTTTTGACGAAAAGGTGTTTAATGTATCTTTAAACGATGTTGATTATTGTTTGAAGTTGAGCCAGCTTGGCTATCGCACCGTTTATGTGCCGGGAGCCGAACTTTTGCATCATGAGGCAATCTCGCGTAACAAAGAAGACGATCCTTCTGAATTGGCAAATTTCCGAAAACGATACTTTGGTCTGACCGATCGGTATTATAATCTCAACTTATCAAAAGAAAATAGCTTTTCCATTAACCCACAAAGCCGTTTAGATTATATCGAGTTTTTTCACCGCCCCTTAAAAGTTCTTTTTTTTTCCCATAATCTTAATTTTGAAGGCGCCACCAAAGTCATTATTCATTTGGCACGCGATTTAAAAGTGACATACGGTATTGAATCCTTGATTACATCGTTTCAGGATGGCCCATTGCATAGTTATTGTAAAGATAATGATTTGCCATGCTATATTCAGGAGCTACCTGGAATCACGAATATTCTTCAAGGATGGCTAAAAGAAGATGATCTGCATAAGAGTGTGAATATAACTTTGGATTTAATTAAGAATTTAAAACCGGACGTTGTATTTGCCAATGTAATTAATACCTTTTTTGTGATTCAAGCCGCTAAAATGATTGATCTGCCTTCCGTGTGGCTCATTCATGAGAGTTACGATCGGAAGATGCTGCTAAAGCATTTGCCGCCGTTTGCATTGGCAATGTTCGAAGATTCATTTTGCACAGCGAATCGGGTTGCCTTTGTTTCCAAAGCAACAATGGACCTATATCATGAATATGATCAGCAGCGTAATTTTACCGTAATTCACAATGGACTCAATCTCAATGACTTTAAGTCTTCCATTTCCGTTGATCGGGATTCAGCCCGTCGCGTATTGACAATCCCGGACAATATCAAAGTGATTTTAAATGTTGGAACTGTATGCGAACGGAAGGATCAGGAAACGCTGATCCATGCGATTTATCATCTCACCAAACATAGAGGCGATTTCATTTGCTATCTTGTTGGAGCACGACCGGGAGATCCTTATTCGGACAGCATTGTTCGATTGGTTCGAAAATACAAATTGGAACAACGGGTTAAAATCATCAATGAAAGTGCCGATATAGTGATTTATTACAAAGCTGCCGATATTTTTGCATTTACTTCGTTAAATGAATCTTTTTCACTGACCATTTTAGAGGCCATGGCGCATGGGCTTCCAATCGCCACAACCAATTGCTTTGGCGTTTCAGAACAGGTGCGTTATGGTATCAATGCATTGAATTTTGGATTCGGCGATTATTTAACCCTATCATCTCAATTGGAAAAATTGATCGATAACGATGGGTTGCGAATACAAATGGGAATTAATTCAAAGAATATGTTCTCATATATGTTCAATTATGAAGAAGCATTAGAGGAGTATAAAAGTTTAGCTGAAGCCGTGTGGCAGGAAGGAATAAATCGCACGATTTAACTTCTGTTTCGCTCACTATTTCGATTTAAATTAGGGTGTTTGAAAAATGCCTATAATGCCTAAAGTAAGTATAATTATCACAAACACCGAAAATGAGCGTGATCTGTTAGAAACATTGACATCGCTGTTCCGTCAGGCTTTTAGGAAGCTCGAAATCATCGTTGTCATCAAAGCAAAGAGCGCTTCAGACTTGTCACTACTTGACGCCCCGGAAGACATGGTCATTCATATCGTTTATTCGATAGGAACCTGTCACGCTGACTTCTTAAACGATGGTATCCAATTCGCCACTGGAAAATATATTTTACCCCTGAATTTGGGGGATGAGCTGGCCTCTTCTTTTATCCAAGAAGCTGGTTGCATTTTAGAAGCAAACCCCCAGATCGGTATCATATATTGCGATGTGGTTGTATCCGGATCGAGCAATCGTGATACCGTCATGACGGAGACAACACCTGCCGACCTTCTTTTTAAAAATATTGTTCTAGGATCGGTGCTGTTTCGAAAAATCGATTGGGATACCATTCAAGGCTATGATCCCCGATTTGAAACAGGATGGACCGAATGGGACTTTTATTTATCACTCGTTGAAAAAGGATTGGTAATTCATCGAATCCCGAGGCTTTTATGTCGGATTTATTCACTGCAGGATTTACCGTCGGCATCAACTGATAACCGGCAATCGAACAGCCAATTTGATCAGCTGTTTAAAAAGCATGAACGCCTTTATCGGTTAAATCCAGAGCAACAAACGGAAACTATATTAGACTTCAGAAGGGTTGAACGACAGATCAATCAACTGTATGATCGAGTGGCCGAATTAATCCGGCGTAATACGGAGAGGATCCGACAGATTGGTGATTTAAGGAGCGAATTAAACATAATCAAAGGATCAAAGATTTGGCGTTTGGCCGAGTTCCTGCGTCGTTTATTTTATATCCGTTTGATGGGCAAATTGCCTCAAGTGAAGACATTTATCAGAGGGCTTTGTTGTGGAACCACACCGTCTTGGTGGACGCAAAAGCAGGATAAAGACGCATTTGATCCCGTTAATGACTATATCGTATGGATGAAAGCGAACCGCCTTGACCCAACTCAAGTTGAATCCATTCGTGAAGAGGCGAAAAGCTTCGGATTTCGTCCAAAAATCAGCATCGTCATGCCGGTTTACAACGTCGATGAGTCTTGGCTTGTCAAGGCAATTACGTCTGTGACTCAGCAATTTTACGATAACTGGGAACTATGTATTGTCGATGATGGATCAAATCGTCCTCATATCCGACGGGTATTGGAATGTTATCGGAATCGTGACAATCGGATTCAATGTTTTTTTTTAGAAAAAAACCAGGGCATCAGTGCGGCATCCAATGTGGCTCTGGACGCGGCTACTGGTCAGTATGTTGGCTTTTTGGATCATGACGATGAACTTGCCCCTGAAGCACTATACGAAGTGCTTAAGCGACTCAACCGTAACCGATCTATCGATCTGATCTATTCCGATGAGGATAAGATTGATACCGAAGGAAATCGATTTGATCCGTTTTTTAAGTCGGACTGGTCGCCCGACACTTTGCGAAGCTATAATTATATTTGTCATCTTACTGTCATTCGGAAAAGACTTCTGGACGAGATTGGAGGGTTTCGTGAAGGATATGAGGGATCTCAGGATTACGACCTTTTTTTACGAGTGATCGAAATAACCCGTCAAATTGATCACATTCCCAAGATTCTTTATCACTGGCGCAGTATCGAAGGCTCGGTGTGTAGAGCCATGGACGCAAAAATGTATGCTTATGAAAATGGCAAAAAGACACTTCGCGATCACATTAGGCGTTTGGGAATTAACGGAAGCGTGAATGACGGTCCTCGACTTGGAACTTACCATATCCGCTACCATCTCAAGGAACGCCCTGAGGTGGCTATCATCATTCCAACTCGGGATCAGGTTGATATGCTTCGAAATTGCCTGGATTCCATTCTTAATCGTACCAGATATGACAATTATCGGATTGTTATCGTAGACAATCACAGCGTTAAACCAACAACCCAAGCTTATTTCGAACAAATTTCGGTACATCCAAAGATTCGGATTTTGTCATATGATAAACCCTTCAATTTCCCCGTCATTAACAATTTTGCTGTGACACAAGTTTCATCGCCATATCTGCTTTTTTTAAACAACGACACAGAGGTTATCACTGAGGATTGGATCGATCTTATGCTCGGTTACGTTCAGCGATCAGATGTAGGTGCGGCTGGAGCTCAGCTATACTATCCAGATGACACGATTCAACATGCAGGAGTGATCGTGGGTATCGGGGGTGTGGCCGGACATCTGCACAAACATTTTCAACGCGAATCGCTCGGTTACTATTGCAGGATTAAGATTGATCAAAATCTGACTGCCGTCACCGGTGCATGTATGATGACCAAACGTTCGGTTTTTAATGCCGTTGACGGATTTGACGAAAAGCTTTCCCACGCGTTTAATGATGTGGATTTTTGTTTGAAGATTCGTCAAAAGGGATTCCTTGTTGTCTATGTTTCACAGGCAGAGCTTTACCACCACGAATCGATCAGCCGGGGATATGAAGATACATCTGAAAAATTGGAACGATTCACCCTGGAACGGCATTTGTTTTACAGCCGGTGGTATCACGCGCTAGCCAAAGGAGATCCGTATTACAATCCCAACTTAACAACGGCTCGAGAAGATTGCACCCTTTGGCGACCGACAGATTCAACCGTTCTGGAAGCAGCGTGGGCTGATCTTGAAATCAGACGAAAAAAACAGATGGAATATTTCAAATCAGAAAAGTCGTAAAGAAACCAAAATTGAATATCGTATCAGTCCTTATTGTAAATTGGAATGGGAAAGCTTTTATTTCAAAATGTTTGGATGGACTAAATCGACAGATTTATAGACATTTCCAGACTGTTGTTATCGATAATGGATCTTCAGATGGCTCTGTAAACTATATAAAAGCCTATTATCCAGAAGTGACGGTGTTACCCCAAAATCGGAATCTTGGTTTTTGTGAAGCCAATAATATCGCCATTCAGAATGTACAATCACATTATGTGGCGCTTCTGAATAATGATGCTGTTCCAGATCATCGCTGGCTTCAATACCTTGTTGAAGCAATGGAATCGAATCCTGAAGCCGGGTTTGGTGCCTCAAAGATGCTGTATCAGAAAAGACCGTTAGTAATCGATAGAGCAGGTGATGGATATACCCGTGCGGGGGCAGGACTGCTTCGTGGAAGGAATCTGCCATCCAGAGCGTATGATCAAATGGAATGGATATTCGGTGCTTGTGCTGGGGCGGCCATATATCGAAGAGAGATGATAGAAGATATTGGACTTTTTGACGAGTGTTTTTTTTTACTTTATGAAGATGTGGACTTGAGTTTTAGGGCGCAACTGAGGGGTTATAAGTGCATTTACGTGCCCAAAGCCATTGTGTATCATTTGAAAAGTAAAACAATCGGTGAAGATTCAACCATTTCTGTTTATCATAGCCATCGCAATTTGGAATGGGTATATATTCAAAATATGCCTTTTCGATTATTATTAAAGACATGTATCCATCACATTCTCTATAACTTTTTTGCTTTTTTATATTTTATAGTAAAAGGACAGACAAAAGCTTTCATAAGAGCCAAATGGGATGCAATGAGGCATTTAAATTCAGTGTTAGAAAAACGAAGATACATTCAAAAAAGAAGATCGGTTGATGATCAATACTTGTGGGAGCTATTTGAAAAAGAAAGTTTTTTTTCAAGATTAGCTTGGCGCCAAAAGAAATAAAAACATTTAGCTGTTAAGTCAGAACCAAAATCCAAAGAAAAATATATCATGAATTCTAAACATATGGAGCAGGAAACGATATTGTTCGATGTTATTATTGTGAATTACAACAGCACAGACTATCTGTTAAAGTGCCTTGGATCTGTTTATGAATCACTTGAAAGTATATCTGCAAACGTGTTTGTGCAGGATAACGGTTCAAAGGACGGTGTAGATCGTATAACCGATTTATTCCCAAAAGTCACCTTGGTAAAAAATGACCGTAACATCGGGTTTGCTTCAGCGGTGAACAAAGCTTTGCGGCAATGTTCTGCCCAATACGTGGTTCTGTTAAATCCGGACGCTTTTGTTCTCAGAGGTTTTTTCGGATCGATACTACAGTATTTGAAAGATAATCCCGACATCGGTATTCTGGGACCAAAAATTCTTGATGATGATGGCAAGAT
>DRHF01000396.1 GCA_011049715.1 Desulfobacterales bacterium | reverse complement strand
CCGATTAACGCACCCGGGGCGTTCTCAATACCCTTTACGATCGTCTCTTTCCACTTGATTCTACCTGCCGAGATCCAGGCGCCGATTTCCGAATAAAATTGAGGCAGCATGTCGAAGTGGTCCGTCACGATGAAGCCTTGAATCGTTAACTGTTTTGAAATGGCATAGAAAAGATTATAAGGTCCGGGCTGCGGTTTGGTCGCATTGTATATTGAAATCATGCCGCAAAGCACGATGCGCCCGTATGTGTTCATCCGTGCAAGTGCTGCTTCCAGGTGTTTGCCTCCTACATTCTCAAAATAGATATCGATCCCTTTTGGACAATGTTTCCTGACTTCTGCTGCAAGGTCATCCACGGTTTTGTAATTGAAAGCAGCATCGATCCCGGCTTCTTCGATGAGCCAAGAAACCTTTTCGTCCGAGCCGGCGCTCCCGACCACATGGCATCCTTTAAATTTCGCAATTTGACAAACAACCGATCCAACAGCACCCGAGGCGGCCGAGACAAATACGGTTTCCCCCTTTTTGGGTTTGCCGATTTCAAGAAGACCAAAATAAGCGGTCAACCCCGGCATGCCGGCGATGCCGAGATGCGATTGAATGGGCGCTAGACCCGGATCTATTTTCGAGAGACCGGTACCGTCAGATATATTGTATTCACCCCATGTCTGCATGCCCAAAACAAAATCACCGATTTTAAATTTCCCTTCCTTCGATCCCACCACCTGACCAACGCAGCCGCCTTCCAGGGGCATATTGAGCTGAAACGGAGGCACATAACTCTTACGATCTGCCATACGACCCCTCAAATAGGGATCAACCGACATGTAGATGTTGCGAATGAGCATCTGTCTTTCGCCAATTTCAAGGATCGGCACTTCGACAAGTTCAAAATCGCTCTCACGCGGGAGGCCAACGGGACGATTTTTAAGGTGAATTTCGCGGTTTACCATTTTATCCATTGTTTCCTCCTTTGATTAGAATTGTTGGTTTGGTTTTATGAATATATCATAGAATCGATAAAAATTCCACTTTTAATGATTTCGTAAAAAGTCCAATTTTGTTCACTTTTAACGCTCAGCACTTCATTCCGCTATCTCCGAAAATACTCGATGTCGCGCACAAAAGACTTTTTACGAAATTGTCACTTTTGTCTTTAGCGTGAAGTTTTTTTGGGTCAGGTTGTTGATTGAACGCCAGATTTAAATATTGCATAATATAACAATATTGCCCTAAATACCCTGGTAATTCTATCGTTGTACTCTTTTTGGAAAGAAGCTTCTATGGAACAACGCCCGGTCGATCAATTTAATCAAACATCCGGCGGCACACGGAAATGGTTCGGTATCGGCTTGCTCTTACTGTCCGTACTGGGATTCACGGCTAGCATTTTAGCCGCAAATAGGGCTTTAAAGGATGGGATCGATGTACATACCATCAACGCTCTGCGTTACTCCATGACGATTGTCCTGCTTTTTCTTTTTCAAAAAATCCGTGGAAAGCAATTAAAATTACCCAGGCGCGAGCGCTATATGGGCATAGCCCTCGGGATTTCGGTTTTCATGACCGGAGTCGGATATCTATCTGCCACCAAATACCTCCCGATCAGTTTGGCGGTTTTGATCTTTTACACCGCCCCTTTTTTTGTCGCAATCGTATCCAGGTTTACGGAAAATGAACCGATCACAATTATCCGTTTGATTGCCATTGTTATCGCTTTTATCGGTATTGCGCTCGCATTAGGAATTCAAACTGAAGCGACCCTCAACTGGCAAGGCGTGGCATTTGCGCTGTTAGCCGCATTTGGTTACGCCAGCCTTGTTTGCGTCAGTAGCCTCACGATGAAAACCGTCAACCCACAGGCGGTCAACTTCCACTGTCTTGCTTCAGGGACTGTATTGTTTGTGGTATTTCTGCTTTTCACCGGCGGTTCGGAAACGACCATTTCCCAATCCAGCTGGTTAAAGCTGGGTTTTTCAAGCCTATCGCTTACCGTCGGTTTTATGACATTTTTCACCGGCCTTGAGATTGTCGGCCCGGTTAAAACTTCAATGTTGATGAACACGGAGCCGATTTTGACGATTATTTTAGCCACGATAATGCTCGGGGAAAGGCTCTCCTTTGTTCAATGGATTGGTGCGGGGTTGGTGGTTGTTGGCATCATATTGATTACCGGCAGGTTTAAAAAAGAAAATAATTGATTGCTTAAATCAAATTATTACTTGACAAAAACAAATATATATCATATTCATGTTCAAAATGAGACGACCATTCCATGAGGCGGATTATGACGGTCCAAAATAAAATGTCCGGAAGCGTCGCTGAGTTTAGAAGATTCAGCCGTTTTTATACAAAACAGATCGGTCTTCTCGCCAAAGGGTTTTTAAAAACCCGTTTTTCTTTAACCCAGGCGCGTATCCTTTATGAATTGGCTAACCACGAACAGCTCACAGCCAGCGATATTATCAACGAGCTCGGCATCGATCCGGGTCATCTTAGCCGTATCCTGAATAATTTTGAAAAAGAGGGCCTGCTACACAAAGTCCGGTCAAAGTCGGACTCACGTCGACGGATTCTGAATCTTACCCCCCAAGGTCAAAACGCCTTTTCGGTGCTCAACGAGCGATCTATGGAAGAAGCCGAAGGTTTGCTGCTTCGTCTAGCCGGGGAAGAACGGCGACGACTCCTCAATGCCATGCAGGCGATCGAGAACATCCTTGGCGATGATTCAAAACCACCAACGTCCTATTTGTTCCGATTCAATTCACCCGGCGATATCGGTTGGATCATACACCGGCATGGCGTTTTGTATTCTGAAGAATACGGTTTTGATGAAACCTTCGAGGCATTGGTCGCGGAAATCCTGGTACAATTCATCCGTAAGCACGATCCGAAGCGGGAATGTATTTGGATTGCCGAACAGGATGGAGAACGTGTCGGGGCGGTTATGATTGTGGACGCCGGTGAGCAAATTGCCCAACTGCGCCTCCTTTTGGTTGAGCCAAGGGCCCGGGGCAGGGGAATCGGCAAGCAGCTCATCAACGAGTGCATCAAATTTTCAAGACGCAACCGCTACCGAAAAATCAAGTTATGGACACAGAGTAACCTGTTGGAAGCACGCCATCTATATGCGAAAGCAGGTTTTAAAATGGTTGAGGAATACCCACACAAAAGCTTCGGCCTTAACTTGATCGCCGAGTTTTGGGAGTTGTCTCTGCAGGACTGAACGATCGCATCAATTTTATAATCAAGTTTGACGGCTTCGTAATCCGCCACGGCGGACCAACTTCTGTGTTGCGCTGCATTCCTCAGGATTTGCGCGCCTTGAATTTGATCCACCGCAGGCGGATTACTTTGCCGTCTAATTTCAATTGGATTGGGGGATCGAGTTGGCTGAAAAGAAGGGGTACTTTTGACGGCTGAAAGGTTAATTCCAAGGGGGCTTATCTGGGCAAGTCTAGCTCCTGTGTTCTATGCCGCCTTGAGCATATCAGCCAAGCTGACCGGCGCCCACCTGAGTGTTTGGCAACTCGGAACGGGCCGGTTTGGCCTTGGTCTACTCGTGATACCGGTCGTTGTCAAGGCGCTGGGGCTTGACCTTTGGGGGCAAAAGCGTTTTCTGCTCATGGTGAGGGGCCTATGCGGTACGGCTGCATTCTTATTGCTCATAGCGGCCTTCCAGATGATTCCTCTCTCTTTGGCAATGATAATTTTCTACCTCTATCCGGCCTTCACTGCCCTCCTGTCTCCTTGGGTTGCGGGCGAACCGACCCCTAAAATCGCCTGGCTTTTTATATGTGGTTCTTCCATCGGTATCAGTTTGATCCTATGGCAGCATGCAGCTTCAGGCCCCTTGAATCTGGGGCATCTGTTTGCCGGGATTGCATCAATTTTGTGTGCGCTCACCCTACTCCTGGTCCGGAAATTGGGCAAAGACAACAACGTCTATACCTTATTTTTCTATCACTGCTTGATCGGAACACTTGCCAGTCTGGCGCCATTACTGATGCAGGAGCTTCCAATTCTACCCGGGCAAACATCCGCCTGGATTGGAGTTGCTGCGGTGGCTGTTTTTTCAATCTGCGCGAATCTTTCAATCAACCAGGCTTTACTCCGATTTCCGGCGACGAAGGTAAGCGTTATGATGACAGCCGAAGTGCCTCTTGTTTCAGGCTTTGGGGTGCTTTATCTGGGTGAACCAATCAATTGGGGGTTTATTGTCGGTGCCCTGCTCATATTCGGCAGTTCCATCGGTCTAAACCTGCTGCCGACCAAATCAACTTTAGATTGACCTGCCGGGGGTTCCACTTATCCCAAAATGCTCAAAGTCGTTCGCAAATGATTTTTTACGGGATTGTCAATACAGGTTTTAATCGAATTTTATTGACGGTAACGGTGAAATATGCCACAGGCTTTTTTGAGTTTATTTGTCATATTTGAAAGATTATCAATATTTTCTACCAGAAATCCTCAACATCATTTGGAGGTATAGTCATGGTGAACGTCCGCCAACTGGTTCATGAACACAAAGAGCTGATCATCCAACTGCGTCGTGATCTGCATCAGATTCCGGAAACCGCTTTTATGGAAAAGAAGACGTCTGCTTATTTAGCGGATTATCTGAGAAAACAAGCGTTGGATTTGCAAACCGGAATTGCCCGGTATGGAATCGTCGGGCTGATGGAGACCGGAAGACCCGGACCGACGCTAATGATCCGCGCCGACATGGATGCCCTGCCTGTCGCCGAACGAACCGGACTTCCCTTCGCGTCCACTCACAAGGGGGTTATGCATGCATGCGGGCATGACGCGCACATGGCGATGGTTCTGGGCGCCGTAACCGTATTTAACAAAATCAGGGATGAACTCAGCGGCAAAATTAAATTTCTTTTTCAACCGGCCGAAGAAGGTCCCGGTGGGGCTAAACCGATGATAGAGGCGGGAGTGATGGATCTCCCCAAAGTCGACTATTCGATCGGCTGTCACATGTGGCCCCAAATCCCGGAAGGAACCATCGGTGTAAAAGCGGGACCGTTCTTGGCGGCCATGGATCGCTTTGACATCAAAATAATGGGTCGAGGCGGACACGGGGCCATGCCTCATTTATGTATAGATGCGCTCGAAGTGGGCACTCAGGTGGTCAATGCCCTGCAGCGGATCGTCAGCCGGCACATGAATCCGCTAGAGCCGGCGGTGGTCACGATCGGTAGTTTCCATGCCGGAACCACCTTCAATGTCATCCCCGGTGAAGCCGAGTTGAGCGGAACCACAAGAACCTTTAATCAGGATATATGGAATAGATGGAAAGAGCGCATCGAAAAAATCGTCAGCGGTGTGTGCGAGTCGATGGGGGCTGATTTTGAACTGAAATTCGAACAGGGATATCCGGCAACCATCAACGATGAATCAATAGCTGCGGTGGTATGGCGGTGCGCTGAAAAAACCGTGGGGAAGAATCAGGTGATCGATCCTGAGCGAACAATGGGCGGCGAAGATTTTGCCTTTTATCTAGAAAAATCAAAGGGGTGTTTTTTTGCTCTCGGTACGGGCCGAGAGGGTTGTGTTTCTGTTCATAACCCGTCGTTTGATTTCAATGAAGAAGTTCTATTGCTGGGTGTGGAAACCTATTGCAGGGTTGCACAGGAATTGCTGAAATAAGACCGGCAGGTCAACATCTATCAAAGTGGAGGATAACCTGATTTTAAAAATATCTTGAATTACCAGCTCCTTTGAACTATATAATGCTTTTGATGTGGTCGGGAAACCGACAAATTTCAAATAGGTGGACCGAAACAGCGGGTGCATTCCTAGTCCCGCTTGAAAGCAGGACCGCCGAGTTATTCAAAATGCCCTCAGAGGAATCGTCCAGACCACCTGCAACGGCCTTAGTAAAAGGAGAAGATCGGTTTGAAAATATCGTATGTCTGGTTTGATATAGGCTATACGCTGCTTTATATGCAACGCGAAATTACCTATCAGCAGGTTTTGAAAGAATATGGCGCTGAGGTCTCGTTAGAAAAGCTGGAGAAATATTTTCATCTAACCGATAAACTGTTTATGCGGGAATATCCGGGCGTCTTTTTGAAAGAGAGAGGGGTTTACATGCCCTGGTTTTTGGG
>DRHF01000395.1 GCA_011049715.1 Desulfobacterales bacterium | reverse complement strand
GCCTTTATGTTTGAAGCTTTTAATCATATCAGATCGGGCAGTCGGAATAGAATTCTGAATAGACCTCATGAATAAGTTTTATTGCTGTTTAAATTCAGTGTAACTCGTCAATAGGCGGGTGTCAATACCAAAAACAAAAATCCAGAACCTTTTGACGGATAAACGGATTCTGGTCATGGGCGCAGGTCAAGGGTCAGGTTAATATGTATCTCTCACCTCAGTACCATTTTCCAAAGCTACGGGGCACCGCGTTGCGGCATTTACGCTTCGCTTCAACAGGCACGGCACCGCATGGCGGCATCTTCGACACGCAGGATTTTCAGGATTATACTGCTGCTCTGTCAGCTTCAGCATGAAGCAGACAGAAAGCAATCAGCCTTTGGCTGAAGAATAAATGGCATCGGAATCTCAGTGAGCTCTGCGAGCTCGAGCGACTGAAGGGAGCGGGCGAGAGGCAAAAGAAGAATCTCTCGCAGAGCTCTCAGAGGCACAGAGGACAGAAACTTGAAAGGATTACACTTGTTTGCTCTGTCAGCTTCAGCATGAAGCTGACAGAAAGCAATCAGCCTTTGGCTGAAGAAAAGATGGCGTCTGAGTCTCCGTGAACTCTGTGAGCTCAAGCGACTGAAGGGAGCGGGCGAGAGACAATAGTAGAATCTCTTTGGAAAGGAATTAATCATGGGATCTCCCCAACACACAGATGATGTTCTCGATAATTTCGTTTAGGCTGTTTTGGGAAAGAACGCCGATTTTTTCAATTAACCTGTTTTTATCGATCACCTTAGCGTGGGTCCCTCTTGCAAGACTTGACATCGGAAAGTTTGCTTAGCCTTTTTACTCAAGTTTCGCACCTGATATTTTAAGGAAAGTCGTATCAGGCATAGGGTAAAAAGAAATTTTTCCGGAAAAAATTAATGATGAGCGCTTTGACAACGGCACAAAACCTTTTAAGAGTTATCATTTCAGAAGCAACTGCTATTACGAAAGAAACCGGACCATCGCGGGCCTGTGCACGGTGATTACTTTATGGATACCGGTTTACCACGGTAGCCTCATAATTTTCCAAAAAAATTTTATTTACCCCACACCGGATGCGGAACCGTGCCCCATTGGGGGTGCGAAACTTGAGTTTTTATAAAAGGACATTCCCTGGAAGCTCGGCATGTTTGGTCTGTTTTGTAAGGGAAACAACCAGCACCTTACCAAATTTGTTTTGATCGATGGAGTCCCGTTGGACGACAATAACGGGTCTTTTTAAATGTCGGTTCGGATCCTTTTGATGGCGGGAGAGAGCCCTTCCTAAACATACGGCCATCTCTAAAACGCAACACCTAATCTGCAGGGTATTGTTTGGATGAAAGTCCCCAAGGTGACAGGTGTGAAAAGGGATACCAGGCCTTTGTTTATTGTTCCAATGTGGGTCTGGCAAGTTTCTGGGAAACAATGGCATTTAACGAGACTCCAGCCTTGGCAGCCTCGATAGCAAGAGCGCGATGCACCCGCCGGTCAATTCGTACATTGAATTGTCCGCTGTATTCCTTCCTTGCCGGTGCAACGGGAACGGGTTCACCGTGCTTTTGGTAGCTTTCCTTCACGCCTTCCCAAGCGGTTTGTAGTTCGCGCAGGGCGTCTTCCGGCGACTCCCCAAATGCGGATACGTTCGGCAGTTCAACAAAATGTGCAAGATGTTCGCCATCATCGTCGAGAAAAACATTCAGAGTGTAACCGTCGAATGGATCAAACCTTTTCATTTTTACTCTCCTCATATTGCACCAGAAATTGCTTTACCTGGTAGCTCTTTGCTTTTCCATCCCTACCTTCCTGGATGGGAAGCCGGTGCCGTTTTGGGGAATACCAAATTTGGTGATTTCCCTTCTGATGATCGAATATCCATCCAGCTTGACGCAAAAGCGTGTGAAATTCACCGAAAGAGAGGTCCTTCGGGTTGTTAATGGCACGGGCTAAAAGTTTTTCACGCTTAGTCATGGTGTAACTATATACAGTTACAGGCCAAAAGTCAATAGAAAGTAGAGCAGCAGGCTACGCTGTCACTGACGTGAATTTCACGGGGCTGGCTGGGCACTGCATGGCGGTATCTTCGACACGCCCCAGTACCATCTCCCGGAGCTACGGGACAGGCAGGATTTCAGGATTATACTGTTTACCGATTTCACGTCAAACCCAAAATCGGTGAGGCGTTGGCCTGTCCGGATTCCCTCTAAGCGTTATTTCGGTTTCGTTGATAAAGGGTTTTGAACCTGATATTTCCTTTTTTCCAAAGGT
>DRHF01000394.1 GCA_011049715.1 Desulfobacterales bacterium | reverse complement strand
TTACTGAATCCGAATAAACATTTCCGCCCACCCTTACGACTTCCTCAGGCGACTTTAAGGGTTTGGCTAAAACTTCAGGCACCGTCAGGTAGTAGGTCATTGTATCTCTGACCCCCGTGTAAATAAGATACCCGAAGATTGAAAGTGTCACTAACGATATGATGAGTATCTTGACTTTGCGGTTTTTCAATTTTATCACCTTCTTTTTTTTAACATGGCTTCTCCATCGGAAGCTTATGAATCTTTTAAATTCGAATTATGTGGCAACCTCCCTCAAAAAGAGGCTCCGCACGCCGATTTGCCCGATTTAATCGACCTTCCCCTGTTCAAAGCAGAAATTTTTGGGCTTGAAAAATCTAAAACACCATCAGACCGCTCCAAAACCTGCTTGAACCCCTTTTTCCCGTGTTTTTTGACAATACTTCTCCTGTCAGAATTTTTCAAGTCGTTTCTCAGGGCATGCCAGTTCGGTGTTGCCAACCGAACACAGTCCGGTAATGGTGTGCCAAGGGAAACGCAGTTGCAATATGCACGTACCATCTTCTGGCATGGTAGGCGACCTGCCTCGATATCAATGGATCGGAATATGGATACACCTTATGATGTGCAAGTTTTTTTCGCGATATAAGCAGCAATTGATATCATTAAGAAAATTGCTCCGATCTCAAGCAGTGCACGACGAAGATAGCGAACCCTATGCTAAACTTCCTCCTGACGCTCGGGAGCGGATGAAACGATCTTTGCTCAAAGATATGCATTTACCCCATTTACCGCTTTAACGATCCGGTGGCGGTGGGAAATCGTATACCTGCAGCGTTGTGTCATTAATTGCTTTTGCAATAATCCATCCGGTTGTGGAATAAACATACCCGTAGAGATGCCCGTTCGGCCCTATCATATTGTACATGCCCGGACGGTAGCGATGATGATTCATATCAGCTATAACCCTGGAAAGGGTTTCTTTATCTTTGATTTGGATCCAGCGGCGCACTACCAGGGTCTGTTTGTCCTCCTTTGGATCAAAGAGAAGGGCATAGTACGCTTTTTTTGTCCAGGTATAGTAAACGGTATACTTCTCCCAGGTCTTTTCCAGCGTGTAAATGCTCAAACTATCATTAACATCATCGGATTTCACTAACTTTCCATAGTTTGAGCACCCGATGGCAAAAAACAAAAGGGTGACTGCAATAGCAACTTTGTATATTGCTGTTGTTTTCATTTTATTTTTCTCTGTTTATTTTTAAAAAAGCCCCTGTTCTTACCACAGCTTCACCTGCAAACCGTCATTTTAAAGCTCCTCCAAATTAAGGTTATATCAGGGCCTGTTTTCATCGTGTGGCGAACAGGGGCTATGTTTTCATCGAAAGACAGTCCGGACCCATCGGGCCGGATTATTTATTTAAAAAAGCGTGGTTTTTGATGACAATGAACTATTCTTGATCCAGTTGAGCAGCGTCATTTTGGTACAGATAATCATCGCCCTCGGCCATTATGTGGCATGCAATGCAGCCCTTTTTCTTTCCTTTGGCCACTCGGCCGGCAAGCCGCATGCCCTTGGGGTTTTTGTGCAAACCGCCATCCGGTGTATATTTTACCCAATACCAGTCCTGATTGTCGGAATCATAACCCTTTTCTCTTTTATACATAACGGTGACGGATTTCAGGTACTTTTGTCTGTTATTGGCGACTTTTGAACGGGTAATGTCTTTTCCGCCATAATTCGCTTTGACATATGCCGGGCCGGTGTTGCCATTCACCGTAACGGTGCTGACAAGTGTCTCCAGAACCACACCGTGGGGGGGTTTTCCCTCATACGGAAGCGTTTGAATCGCATTCGGCCCGACTAGCTTTTCTTTGACCAAAACCTGCCAAAGACGCTTCGAATATTCGACATCTTCATTTGTGCCAAAGGGCATAGTTTGTGATTCAACAATCCCGGTTTTTACGAAAATAATACCGGTAAAAACTACAAGGCTGAATACCACCATCGACAGCAGCATCATTTTTTTTCTCTTCATATCTTGTGCCTCCTCATAACATTAATAGATTTTAAAATAAAAGAATTTTGCCTTCCGTGCCTTCCGACTTAATCTCTTAGTCGTTTGTCCGATGAAAATATTACAGAAAATTTAATAAATGAGTCTTCAATTCTAGGATTTTTTTGACAGTGAAACTCCCCGCCTTAAAAGACGGGGCATCTTGAAAAACTTGGAAGGGGATTGCATCCCCTATAACCCCGCACCGCATTCATCCATACCATTAATGGAGGGGTATTCTGCGGGAATTTCATAAAAATAGATTCAGTGGTTTTATCGGTGATGTATGTGGCACGATAAGATGGTTATCTCTTAAATGACACAGCCGTCTTCTTACAGAAAATGCAACGTGATTCATAGTTGTTTTTATATTGAAAGTTTTTAGAGTTGAATAGCGTAAGGTTTTTTTGATAATATCCGTTAGTAAGACAACCATAAATGGGAGATCGGTGAAGTATTATATTCGCCTTTCAAATTGTGCCTATTTTTGTTAATTAACAGTAAATTTCAATATACCGGTTCTGAAAAGCCGATCCGCCCCGGCTTGTCGGATTTGGCATATAACGTCCGTAAGTTTTTGAACCTATGTCGTGTCAACAGGGTCCAAAGCTCGGCAACGAATCATCAAGATCTGGTACCGTTTTTTGAGATTATACAAGCTGTTTAGGAAGGAACTCTGAAATGAACAAATTGATCGTATATTTCCGTGCCCCTGAAGAATTCATCACTCAGTTGAATGATATTTCAGATAAATTTAAAATAGTTGTTTGTACAAATGAAGATGAATTGAAATCCCATCTCCCGGAGACGGTGATTTTGATCACTCTTTTTTCCGGGCTGGATGCACAAATGATTCGTCTTGCTTCGAGGCTTAAGTGGATCCAGGCTTTAACCGCAGGTGTTGATTTCTTTCCGTTGGATGAGATCAAAAGGCAGGAAATTATTCTTACGAATGGTCGTGGGATTCACAAAATATACATTTCGGAATATGCCATAGCTGCGATGATCAATTTGGCCCGCAATTTTCACCTGATGTTTAGCAACCAGCTTTTAGGTAAATGGGATCGCTCTGTTCCTCAAGATGAGATTCACGGCAAAATTGCAGGTATTTTGGGTTTGGGCAGCATCGGGCAGGAAATCGCTCGTAAAGCATCAATGCTGGGAATGCGTGTCATTGGTGTAAAATATAACCCCCACCCCCTCGAAGGTGTCGAACATGTTTATGGCCCGGCGGAAATGGCAGAAGTCCTCAGACAAAGTGATTATGTGATTAATCTTTTGCCGGATACGCCAAAAACCAAAGGTCTGATCGACAAAACCTTTTTCGCCATGATGAACAAATCGGCCTGTTTTATCAATTTAGGGCGGGGCGCTACCGTCAATCAAGACGACCTGATCAACGCCCTCAGGATGAAAACAATCCGCGCACTGGTCAGCGATGTATATGAGGAAGAGCCATTGTCTGAAGACAACCCCTTGTGGAAGTTGGACAATGTGATTCTCACCCCGCATATTTCCGGCGTCTCACCGAAATATCTCGAGCGGGCAATGGATATTATCCGGCACAACTTGCACGTTTACCTCAGCCGTTCCGGCGAGATGATGAATGTGGTGGATCTCACCCTGGGGTATTAATCAGTGTCCATTTATAAATGGCCCTTTTCGCCCTGCTCGGCGTTCTCCACGGGTTTTCGGTTGCGGCGTACTGGAGTAATTGAGTTGTGTCTTACCGTCATATACATTAATTTTTATTGATTTTACAGAAACAATTGACTATAATGAGCTTAATGTTTGTATTACAAATATGCAAAAGAGGAGAAAAATTGATGAGGGATAAATCTCTAACGATTTTGTCGATTGTGCTAGTTTCAGCTTTTGTCGGCTTGATTATAAGTCCGGGTTTTGCCGCGGAAGATGATATTCGAATAAGTAAGGCAAAAGTCGAAAAACTGATCGACAATCCGGATGTTATTATTCTGGATGTCCGCCATACCCAGCACTGGCAAAACAGCAAGTATAAAATTAAAGGGGCCGTCAGGAGACGGCCGACGTTATTTGATTCCTGGGCCAATGAATTTCCACGTAATAAGGTACTGGTCTTATACTGTGCCTGACCCAGTGAGGGCACCAGTGCCAGTCTGGCACAGAAATTATTAGGGGATGGGTATTTGAAAGTCTATGCACTTAAAGGGGGATGGAACGAGTGGTTTAAGGCCGGATATCCTGTTGAGGAAAAGTCACTCCTTCTGTTATGATTCTGAGAGTGGAAATCCCCACCTTTTCTTCCCTTCCATCAGCAATTTTGAGATCTCCAAAATGGCATGTTTTCTGCATTTAAAGGCACGAATTTTGACATTAAATATAGACAATCAGCACAGCTTTAAAGCGATGAATACAGACGACTAGCATGCAGTCAATTTTGTGCTCATAGTTGCCGCTGATTCTTTGGTATTGGATTGGAAGATTATTTTATCACGGGATCCGGATCCCAACCATTCAACTAGAAAAGAGGAAGCAATGAAAATTCTGAAAGTCAACATGACAGAAGGCAAGATTGAATCGATTCCTGTTCCCGAAGGTAAAGCGCTTGGAGGACGAGGAATGATCATTCACTTAATGAATGAGTACGGCTCAGCCACGGTCCATCCCTTTTCCTCTGAAGCTTTATTCATCATGGCGACCGGTATCCTGGGTGGAAGCGCTGCCCCCAATGCCCACCGGATTTCAGTGGGCGGAAAAAGTCCGATGACAGGGGGTATCAAGGAGGCCAATGCCGGAGGGAATGTCGGATTCAAGTTAGGCCGGTGCGGATTCCAGGCCATCATTGCAGAAGGAAAATCAGATGAATGGATGGTGTTGAAAGTAACGGCTGGCGGTGCAAGCCTTGAACCAGCCGGGGACATCGTAGGCCTGAAAAACTATGATGCATGTGATAAGCTTCGTGGGCGCTATGGGGATAAGGTTGGCATCGCCATCATCGGCCGCGCGGGGGAGATGAAGATGATCAACTCGAGTGTGGCAATTACGGATCCCGAAGCCGGCCTAGTCGCCACTGTGCTCGCGGCGGAATGGGAGCCGTCATGGGAGCCAAAGGCCTGAAGGCGGTAGTAGTGGATGACTCAAACGGTGAACTGCGCAAACCGGTAAATCAAGAGGCTTTTAAGGCTGCTGTCAAGGAATGTGCAGAAGCCATACGAACAGGACCTTTTACCGAACCGTTTCATCAATTCGGTACACCCATGTTTGTTGACATCGACAATGAACGCGGAAGCCTTCCCACACACAACCATCGTGCGGGTTCTTTTGAGCATAAGGATATGATCAATGCCAATAAACTCCAGGAGATAACCCAAGCCAGAGTTGGTAAGACCGGGGCCGGGCATAGCTGTATGCCGACGTGTGTTGTGAAGTGTTCCCCTGTGTTTTATGACAAAGACGGCCAATATGTCACCAGCGGATTCGAGTATGAGACCATCGCCATGTTGGGGGCCAATTGCGGAATAACCGATCTGGATGCCATCGCTCGCATGGACCGGGCTTGTGATGAATATGGCTTCGATACTATTGAAATGGGTTGCACCATCGGTCTTTTAAACGATGCTGGTCTTTTTGAATTCGGTGATGCAGCCAGGGCTGAAGCCCTTGTCCAGGAGGCTGCACAGGGAACTGATTTGGGGCGGATTGTTGGGAGCGGCACTGCTAATGCAGCAAAAACTTTAGGCATAGATCGCGTTCCGGTTTGCAAGGGTCAGGGAATCCCGGCCCATGCTGCTCGCACTTCCAAAGGGTGGGCGATAACCTATATTTCAAATCCCCAGGGTGCTGACCATACAGCCGGTGTGGTTACGGATGAGCCTCTTTCCAAAGAAGGCCAGGTAGAAAGAGGCCGGCAGTCACAAATTCTCATGACCGCTATCGATTGTACCGGCCTTTGTATGTTCACCTTTCTGAATGAGTCTTTTGGGGTTCTTACCTCCATGATCAATAATCTGCTGGGGTTGAATATATCTAAAGATGATTACGTGCAAATGGGGAAAGACGTTTTGAAAGCAGAAAGGGACTTCAACCTCCGTGCCGGTATCGGACCGGAAGCGGACAGACTGCCTGACTGGATGACCAAGGAGCCTCTCCCGCCCACAAACGAAGTTTTCGATGTGCCGCAAAAGGAGATTGATAATTTCTGGAATTTCTAAAAAAATGGAGGAGTTTTGTCATATAAAAATAAAAAGCTAGAAGATAAAGAGCAATAAAAGCCATGCAGATAGAGTTAAGAATCGCCTCAATCCTGCACAATAAGGTACCATCTTCCGAGAAAAATCTGGCTGAAGATAAATGGGAGCTGTCGGAAGGCACCAGGGTGGCCGATATGCTGCAAAAACTGAGTTTAACCAACTCTCCCACTATTCTGGTGATCAACAACCGCCAAGTGAATAAGGAGACAATTTTGAGGGAGGGTGATGTCTTTCGGGTTTTCTCAGCGGTTAGTGGCGGCTAACACTTAAATGGTCAATGATATTTATCGCCTTAATTTTGCCTCTTACAACTCAAGTTTCGCATCTTTGATTTTCCGAAGACCGGAATCAAGTGCGGAGAGAAAAGAACTTTTTCTACCAGCTGCGGCATCATGCTCATTTGGGGTGCGAAACTTGAGTTATTATATTGGCAGTATCTCGTTCGAAAAACTCATAAGTTGTAATGATATTTCTGGTTCTAGTTGTGAAGCCACAATCATCTATATAGCTATAATCTTGTATGATTCCCATAGCTTGCACAATACAATGTTATACCTCTGCGTCCTCTTGTTTTATTTCACTGCTACAGGCCATGGGGGTGTAATGTCGTGTTTTGTCTTCTTTTTGCTTCTCAATCGGTCTGTATCTTTAATTACAACAAAATTTTGACATATTAAAAATCTCATCATATTATTTAAATAAGCGGGTAAACCGTGTCACCCCTTTGGGTTTTATAAGCATATTATAAATATGCCGGTCCCAGAGTCCGCTTTTTTTTTGGTATTTTTATGAATGTATATATTGACGAAAGCGGCGATCTCGGGTTTACCTTTAAAAGCCATGGAAAAAGGGTCAAGCCGATATTTAACAATCGCCTTTCTTCTTGTCCCCAGAGATTTAATCTTACAACCAGAAAGACTCGTCAAAAAACTCTATAAAAAACTTGGCCAATCACCAGGATATGAATTGAAAGAGACGGCTTTAAGCCTCGAACAAAAAGTTTATTTTGCCGGGCGAACAAAGCCCTGTTAATTCGACATCCGGAAATAAAAATTTAGGCATTACGGTCAAAAAATTAAACGTTAAAAAGCACATACGGAACGATCCAAACAAATTGTATAACTACATGATTGGCCTGGCCCTGCCCGATAGAATCAAGCACTATCCTGAAGTAACCCTTTTGCCCGATGCAAGATCCATCAAAGTCAAAAGCGGAAACAGCCTTGTTGATTATTTACAAATTAAGCTCTGGTTTTACCTCAAATCGAAAACCGTAGTTCAATACAAACCAATGGAAAGCTCAAAAGTATTAAATATTCAATTTATCGATATTATTTGTAATATCATATGGAGCAGCTATGAGCGTAACCTGAACACTCCATACAATATACTCAAACCAAAAATAAAATCCATTCACCTTTTCTTTTAAATAACCAGAAGGCGCCTTGCCTTCCTCTGAGTGGGATCCTATCAAAGGTCATTAACAGCAATTCATCTGAAATTGAAACGTCTAATTTTTAGTAGCTTATTGCCCACCCGCCCCTCCGAATCCCCCCAGGCCCCCGAGTCCCCAGGGGAATGAAAAAGTTATCCAGACCTTAACTCACACACATAACCAGGCCAAGGGTTAAACCTGTTTAAGGTGTCTGAGGCCCCCGGTGTCGAACGCCCTCCCTTGCCGGAACGGATTTATAAACCTGCTGCACATGCGAGACCGGTAAACAGGCCGACGAACGCCAAGCGTTCTCAGCTGCCTTTACCTCGCCTTTCAGGCACCGGATATGTGCAGTTAGGTTCAATGGTTTCCCCTTCACGTGCAATCAAGCTCCTAGTTGAATTCCACGCCGATACCGTGATGGGCTATTCTGGCAATTCTGCCGGTTCTCTTCTCGCCTGGGGATTCAATGGTCATTGAAATATCTTGCCCCTTATACCGATTGGAGAAGCGCCCCACTGTTTTTATAAAGACTCCACTGCCGCTAGTGTTTTCAATTGAACTCTGATATGCACGACCCTTCACAACAAAGCTTGTAACCCTTGAAATAGATATCCTTACGCGTTCTCTTTTGTCTTTAGCGGTCATATTTCCCCCTTCACGTGTAATCAAGTACTTACAGCCTTTTTCTTCTTCCGCTTCTGGTGTTCCCGGAGACAGACTCTATCCTTTCGGACAAGAGCGTAAACTTTCTTATTATCAAGCTCCCTGCAGGTAACATGATTATACAATGGACACTCCGGATATTGATTTGATATTCTCTTTTTAATCTCTTCTTGACATTACACAATGTGGAATCATATTGGGTAGATGAGGTTGATGCACTCTCACATTAACCTCGGTTATACCTTTTGTACCTCTTTCAAAAGCCTCTGTTCTCCTACCGATCAGGGGCTTTCCTTTTATGAGATCTCATAGATCAACGAGAGTTTATCCTTCTTGGTGCCAGATTTTGTCTCTATCTTTTCTTTCTCCCCCATATTTTTTTAAACTGCTAGGTTCAAAACCGGTTTTAAGCGGCATTTTACCATCTTTGAAAAACACTTCTTGTGGACATCGCGTTAAGAAATTGTCCCCGCCTGACCCGCTTTCAAAAGTTTTATGCGAAGCAGATTCAATGCGGTTTCAGCAAAAATAACCTTATTCATCGATCGTTTCTCAAAAGACACATTGAAACGTCGTCCCTCCACCCCGTCCGGTGCAGCAAGCCCGATGCAGACGGTTCCGACAGGTTTTGCTTCGGTACCGCCATCAGGTCCCGCAATACCGCTGATGGAAAGGCCATAGGTAGCTCCGGTAATTCGGCGCACGCCTTTTGCCATCTCTTTTGCGGTCTCTTCATGTACGGCTCCGAACCGTTCAATGGTTTCGGACAACACGCCGAGAAGATCGATCTTTGCCCTATTCGAATATGTCACGCCTGAAAAAATGAAATAATCTGATGCACCCGGTGAATCGGTCAGCCAATGTGCAACAAGACCTCCGGTACAGCTTTCTGCAACTGCAATGGAAGATTTTTGCCTTCTGAGGAGGTCTCCAATGACAGAAGCCATGGAATCTCCGGTAACCGAAAGAACGCTTTTACCCATCTTTTCCAAAACCCAATCGGAAGTTTTGCTTAAAAGTTCCTTAAGCCTGATCGGATCATCACCATAAGCATAGAGTTTAATATGAATTTCCGGGAATTTTGCCCGCAGACCCAACTTTATTCCTGGAAACTCCTCCACTAGACCGGCAATCCGTTCACCCGTCGCTGACTCGGTTAGACCGAAGGTTGATATGGTATTCGTGAGACAGACTTTTCTGTTTCCGGAAACTTTTTTGATAATGGGGATCACTTTATCAGAGAGCATGGTCCGCATTTCAGCGGGCACCCCGGGGATAAAGAAAAAGTAACATTTATCTATTTTCAGCATAAACCCCGGTGCAGTCCCGACAGGATTATCCATACGTGTGGCGCCTATCGGAAAAATGGCCTGCTTTATGTTCGAATCATTCATCGGACGATTTCGCTTTTTGAAAATTTTTTTTATTGCAGCAAGGGCGGTCTGATCGAGAAAGAGCTCGACCCCCGCTGCTTTTGAAGCCGCTTCTGTTGTTAGATCGTCGGTGGTCGGACCAAGGCCGCCGGTTACGACACAAATATCGGCCCGACGTCCAATTTCATTAAACACCGATACAAGAATCTCAACATCATCTCCGACACTGCTGTGCCGTACGACCTTTACCCCGACGGCCTCCAGTTCTTGTGCAATATGAGCGGTGTTGCTATCAATTAAAGCACCGGATCGGATTTCATCACCTGTAGAAAGAATCTCTGCAATCATAACGGACAATTTTCCATATACGTTATTTACTAATAGGGCCATATTTATTTAGACCCGGGGCGCCGAAAAGGATATTTAATCGGTCGACGACTCAAACTCAGGTCGAAGCGGGTGTAAAGCCGGAACTCGGCCTATCTGTAAATATAATATCCGGCTTGTTTGTCCTAAAGCGATTGAAATCAAGGCCTCAGAAGGTTCCGGCTAAACGCCCGCTAAGACCTTCAGACAGTGACCCGCCCACCGATTAAAAACCCTGTCCGGCTCTGTCTCCGGCCCGCATTCCGAGACCGTTGGCGCTTTTACCCTAATTGAGCGAAAGTCGAGGTCGAAGATCCGCCTCTGGAGGGTCGAAGATCCGCCTCTGGAGGAGTGCCCCAGCTTCAAGGCGTCCAAGGGTGAAGCTGTAGTCATTTACCGCGAGCCCTTGGCAACCCGCCAAAGGCGGATAAACTCCGAAGGTGGGGTGGCATCGGCTTTCCCGAAGGGTAAACAAAATGGAGTATTTGTTTTTAAAATTATATTTCATTCATAGAAGATATATGAAATTTTGGACAAACGACAAAACAGGTAATTATTTTAAATACTTAATCCAGTTCTCCATTT
>DRHF01000393.1 GCA_011049715.1 Desulfobacterales bacterium | reverse complement strand
GAAAAAAGAAAAAAGCTGCCTATTTCAGTGCAGAGCAATCCGGTTGTCCCGGATGTGCTTTTTGGCTCGGCTTCATGAAGCCTCAAACCGAGACAATCATCCATTACGTCTCCACTGGAATACCCGACCAGATGGAAGGTGAGCTTTACTGTGATTCGCCGGATGAACTAAGGCGAATCCAAACATACATCGACCCGAAGCCGGCATCCAGTAAATTTTGTGTGGCAAAGCCTTTGAGCCTTTTCACTGGCAATGAAAAGCCGGAAGTTGTCTCCTTTTTCGCCAGACCTGAGACGATGTGTGGCCTTCATCAACTGGCAACATTTGTGACAAACGACCCTGAAGTGGTCACTTCGCCCTGGGGCGCCGCCTGCACAAACCTGATTACCTGGCCATTTAAGTATCTGGCCAGGGGTGAGAACAAGGCGGTTCTGGGGGGCTGGGACCCCTCGGCACGCAAGTTTTTCAATACCGACGAACTGACCTTTACAGTTCCCTACAATATGTTCGGACAGATGGTTAAACGCTTTGGGGAGTCGTTTCTTACGACCAAAACATGGGCCACGGTTCAGAAAAAGATTGCTCGAAGCAACCAAGCCTGGACGAGGAAAACGGAACGCCGGGATATCCAAATAAAATAAAACTGGAGCTATTCGCATGAGAGTTTTACTGGTGTCCGCCAATACGGAAACGATCAACATGCCGGTGCTGCCGTTGGGGATGGCGTTTGTGGCCAGGGCAACCGAAGATGCCGGTCACAAGGTGTCGCAGATTAACCTGATGGCAAAACCTGAAGCGTTGAATACGTTAGCGGAGCGCATTCAAAAGGTTCAACCGGATATCATCGGTATATCCGTCAGAAACATTGACGACCAGGTTTCATCTCAACCTCGGTTTCTTCTCGAGCCAGTGAAAGCTATCGTTTCAACATGCAGACAGAATTCTGAAGCCAAGATTGTGCTCGGTGGCGCCGGCTACAGCATTTTTCCCCTACATGCCTTAGCATATCTTGGCGCCGACATGGGTATCCAGGGGGAAGGCGAACGGTCCTTTGTCACGCTTCTGAACAGGCTAAAAAATTCGGACGATTTATCAAATATTCCCGGCCTTTATCATGTCGACCAAAGCATAGCCAACCCTCCGACCACTTCCAAAAAAATCGATCAAACCGCCTTTCCTCTACCTGGAAGGCACATCAAAAAATTGGAACATACCGGAGACGAGATCATCTGGTTACCGTTTCAAACCCGTAAGGGTTGCCCCTTAAACTGCAGCTATTGTTCAACCCCGTCGATCGAAGGCAAAACCATTCGCAAGCGTTCTCCGGGTCTAATCATCGATGCAATGGCCGCATATGTGTCTGCAGGATTCGATCATCTCTTTTTTGTGGACAACACCTTCAATCTGCCGCTCGATTATTCAAAAGACCTCTGCAATCAAGTAATTGGATCCGGTTTGAAAATTACCTGGCGAGGTATTCTCTATCCGTGGAAGGTGGAAAAAGAGCTTGTAGCCAAGATGGCAGAATCCGGTTGCGCCGAGGTTAGCCTCGGGTTCGAAAGCGGTTCGGATATCATGCTGAGAAAGATGAATAAGCAGTATCGTACTGAAGATGTACGCCACGCTTCAGATCTACTAAAAACATACGGTATCCATCGGATGGGGTTCCTTCTTTTGGGTGGACCGGGTGAAACTCGGCAGACAGTACTGGAAAGTCTCGAATTTGCGGATTCCCTTGCATTGGAAATGGTCAAGGTGACCATCGGCCTTCGAATTTATCCGGACACCGAACTGGCCTTTTATGCCCGGCGGACAGGAAGAATATCGCCGGAAGACAATCTTCTGCTTCCACAGTTCTACATTGAAAATGGAACGGAAGCATGGATACGGCAAACTGTTGATGCATGGATGAAAGATCGGCCCAACTGGATTTATTGATAGAAATTATGAGCCAAATAGTCGGCAACAAGGTGCGCTCTGATTGACTGCAAAAGACTGTTGGACAGGATTGAGGAATAGGACATAAAACGTTCATCAAACCTTAAATTTTCAGCATCTTGCCCAGTCCTAATTATTGCGGGTACTAATTTTCAGTTTTCGCAGCACTATGTCTATTGAAATGCACTATTCCTGATTGTCAATTCGCAAGGAATACCATAACAATGTTGCAGGTTTCTTGATGCGCCGCACTTGTGTAACTTTGGGCAAGCATTCCGGCGATATTTGTCATTTCTATCCACAGGAATGTCATGCTATAAATCAATCAAATTTTAGGTTCATCCGACTAAAGCGTACTTCGCTTCATGAAGTGCATGGATTTTAAGTTTAAAGAATTCCATATCTCGGTATCCATAGGCCTGCCTTTGAAGGGTTTTGATTTTATTGTTTGTACCTTCCAAAGGCCCTGTTGAGATCCGATAATCATAGTAATTGAGGATGCCGAATGTGTGGGCAGCCAGTGTTTTAGCGAACTTTTGCAGCATTGTAATGCCTGTACTTAGGGCTTTGTTGATCCAATCGGTTAGGATTGCCTTCGCATCGGATTTACAACCTTGGCTCCACACTTGCCTCAGATCTTCCTTCAGGTAATAGGCTGTAGCCAGGGGCTTATTGAGACTGAGAGCTTCCTCAAGGCGTTCTTTCTCATTTTTTTGATCATTGAGGTTGTATGAATTCTTCAACAAAAGCCAACGCGTTCCTTTCAGTACTTTCTTTTGTAAGGGGCCTTCGGCTTCACGATGTATTGCCCGGCGTAGTTCAGATAATTTGTCGTTATAGAGTTTGATCACATGAAAATGATCAAACACGATCGTTGACTCAGGCAGATTTTCTAGCACAGCAGCTATGTAGGATGGTGACATATCAATAGCAACCGCCTTAATTTCTGCCTTTGAGTATCTGAGTCTTTTGAAAAACGGTTTGAGAGAATCAACGCCTTTGCCATCTCCAACGAAGATGACAGCACCG
>DRHF01000392.1 GCA_011049715.1 Desulfobacterales bacterium | reverse complement strand
GGCTACGCCGATGATGACGAAACTGAAGTAGTCGCCTCCCCAAGGTGCGAGCTGGGCTGAAATGCCACCGCCGATCAGCTTGGACACAAAAAAGAAGACCATGGATGAAAAAAAGATACCGACAAACTGAAGCAGAAACTGCAGTTTGTAGCTGAGAGCGATCTGGAGGTCGCGTTTGAGAAAGGCGGCCGGTTTATTGAGGGTACTAATTTTCATTTAATTTCGGAATTATTCATCATCCGCTTCGCTCGAGACACGGAGTTTTTTCCTCCAATCGGGAGGGTAACCGATTGGAAAAAAGATATGACCCATCCAGGAAGTTAACGCTGCAAATCGCCGGATGCCTTTGGAGCGCAGCGGAAAAGGCAGTCCGAGTGAATTTGTTCTGTTAACAGTAAAACTCGTTGAAAGTAGAGATGTTGCCCCAGACAAATTCATTGTTGTTTGATCAAATGCGAATGAGCCTACATACTCAGTATTTTTTTGCAGCTTATGCTTAAAAATCATTGCAGCTTCACATCTTGCTCGGTTGGTAGCTTCGACTTCTCCAAAGCTATAACAGAGCATTTCCCCTGATTTTAAATGCTTTCTCCACTCAGGGAGTTTTTCGTGGTCTGAGATGCGATTATTAACATCTTCAGATTCGCCAATATAAATTAGTTTTTTTAACAAGATAATTTTTTCCTTAGTATTACTAACACAACTGTAGACACAATAGACACCGGACTTTGCAGGGATACTGCCTTTATTTTGTTCTCTCCAGAAGCCATCAAGTTCAATTGTAAATGTTTGTGCTGCCATTTTTTTCTACTCCTATCTAATTGGGGTTTAATAGGATAACGACAAAACCTAACATTTTACTTACAATTAATGTTCCCCAAATGTGTGACTTATATGCCACCGTCTGGTTTACCGCCGGAGGAGCGTTGATTTTTATTTGCCGGCCTCCTTGTCCTGTGAAATTCTTGTAACGAAGAACGAAGCACATTTCACCGGAGTCAACGGCAAATAAAATGAGCTATTTCTCAGAGTTCTCTGCCTGCCCCGCCCGCCCCGTAGCTTCGGAAAATGGTACTGGGGTAGCTCCTGCAGATGGTACTGGGGTGTCTCGAATGAGCAAAGGGAATGGGTGGTAATACAATTCCTTATCCTGAAGATCTGTGTTCATCCGTGTCTTATTTAACCAGTTTTTCGAAGATTTCATCGAGTGCAACCTCCTTACGACGACAAGAGTAAACCTTGATGTTCTGTCTGACCAGGTGATTCAACAGGGACGGGATATATGCCTCCTGTTTCGCAAGTTCAATCTCCATCATGCCGTTGTTTTCAATGACGTTCGACACAGGGATGCCGATTTTTTTCAACAAATTATGAGGTTGTGTGGCAATTTTAAGACGATAAAGGCTTTTGCTCGTGATCAACTTCTGCATATCCTCAAGGCTCCCGGTTGTCATGACGGTTCCTTTGTGAATAATGGCAAGTGTGTCACAGACTTCCCGGGCCTCTTCAAGGTTGTGGGTACACCATATAATTGTTTTTCCCCTTTTACCGGCCAGATCTGTTTTAGCAAATTTTCTGATATCGGATGCGGCCACCGGGTCGAGGCTTCGGGTGGGTTCGTCCATCAAGAGGATTTTCGGATCCGGGAGAAGCGCCCGAGCCAGGGAGAGGCGCTGCTGCTGGCCGCTGGAGTACTTCATAAACGGCACGTCTGCTTTATCTTTGACGCCAACCAGATCCAGGAGGTCTTCAATCCGCTTGCTTTTCTCCGCATTGCGCAAATTCCACAATGTTGCAAAAAAGTGCATATTCTGCCGGCCGGTGAGGCGCCAATAAAAGCTTCGTTCGTTGGCGTTGACTAATCCGATGAGGTTTCTCACCTTTTCAGGTTGGCTGACCAGATCATAATCACAAACCGACGCTGATCCGCTGTCCGGCAAAATAAGGGTCGCCAGAATTTTGATCAGGGTGGTTTTACCGGCGCCGTTGGGGCCCAAAAGTCCGAATATCTTACCCGATGGAATTGAAAGGGAAACGCTATTTAAGGCATTGACCGTTATGGCCTTTCCGATGCCCAGGGTGGTTCGCCAGGTACGTTCAACAAAGTTCTTGGATATGTTTTTTAAGTTTATGCTGTGCATTCTATCGATTTTGAACCCTTTGCATACTGCCTACTGCAGGTTGCTTCTTACTCTTCACTTTTAACTTTTCACTTTTAACTTTCAACGCCCAGCTCTGCCTCCTGGCTTACATGGCCAGAGGTGCTTTATCTAATTGATTTTATTGTTTTTTTAAACAAAACAACCTATCCGATACATAACGGACAGGCCAATGATTATGATTTCTTTTTTTTCGGTTTATTCCCCAGCGGCATCATCTTATAGCCGTTGTCAAAACGGATCGCCATCCCATCCTTTTCTGACCGAATCACTTTCCCGGAGACTTCGATGGCCATCAGATTGATAGTCGATTTTAATTTGCTATTGACCTTAAGCTTCATGGCTAGCGATACCGAGGTACCCACGGGGAGGGGTTTCGATGTTTTGAAGTAGGCCCCATTGGAGCATATATTTTCAGTGTTCAGCTCTATTGTGTCGGTATTGTGCCATCCAGATTCTACTTGGATTTTAGAAAAAACTTTCAACTCGAAGCGCTCCATTTTTCGTTTTTCTTTTACCACCATGGCTACCTCATCGCTTGTGTTTTGCAGACAAATGAATCTAGGGTTATCCTCATTAAACTAAAATAAAAGTGAATACAATACGGAAAAAGTACTATTTTGGTACTAGATTTGTTATTTTTTAGTACTAGAAATCTAATACTTTATTATGAGAAAAGTACTAGATATCTAATACTTTTTTATTAGGAAAGGATTAGATTGGAATTTGGATTTTTGATTTTGGATTGGAGACCCCGGTTAAATACGCTGCGCTGTCCTTCGGAATTTAACTAGGTAAAATTGTTGATTGGAAAATGCACTACGAATAGGATCTGGGGATGGATGAACTATGCGTTTTGGTTATTATCCAGCGGTGAGATTTGAAAGTTTTCGTCAAAACAGATCGCCATCCCTTCCTCGTGGGTTCGAATGATGGTGCCGGTCAGATTAACCAGTGCCGAATTCCCGGCTATATTTTTCAATCGATCGATTTTGATGACCAGATCCAAATCCACCCGGGTGCCCACCGACAGCGGGTCGGGGGTTTTAAAAAAAGCACCCCCGGAGCTGACATCCTGGGTCAGCAGCTTAATGGTTTTGATATCCTTACCTTTTCCGCGAACCGTTATGTGGGATAAAAGCTGAAGCTTGAATCGTTCCAATTTTCGTTTTTCACCTGGTTTCATGTTTACCGATTCAGTGTGAACCCCAAGAGGGCATCATTAGGGTGAAAACAATTATGACTAAAAATAAATACAGATTTCAATCTGAAAGGATCAGATGGTGACCATTATTCCCCAAAAGGTGCTATGATTTTAACATTTATTATCGATCAAAGAAAATGCTGTCAATAAGGAAAAAGTACTATTTTAATCTAATTTTTCAAAAAAAAAGTACTAGAAAAATAATACTGAAACAGGAGGCAGGTATTAGATTCTGGATCGAATACCAGAGGGGTCTAGAAATTTTTTGCAGCCCAGAGTGAAGCCTGGAACCGGTTTGACACATTGATTTTTTTATAGATATTATAGATGTGGGTTTTAACAGTATTAAGGCTGATGTTCAGGTCATAAGAAATTTGATCGTATGATGCACCGGATGCTACGCAAAAAAGGAGTTCTTTTTCCCTTAAGGTCAGCGGAATTTCCATATCATGAAAATGCTCGTCTTCATTGTTCAGATCAAGCAGCACCTGGGTGAGTATGCGCCTTGAAAACCACAGCTCCCCCTTTTTGATCGCCCGAATCCCTTTGATAAAAATCTGACACGGGCAGTTTTGCGTAAAAACACCGCGTATTCCCCGTTTTAGAATCTCTTTTTCAAGCTGGATATCGATCTGCTGAGAAACATTGAACAGGGCCAAGTTGCACTTGAGGTGGTTATCAGAAAACCGGGCGCCCAGGTCGGTCCAGACGGTTGAAAGTCCTTTGTTTAAACAGTCCCAAAGGATCAGGGTGCTTTTGTCTGCCTGCTTGTTGACTCACCTGCGCAATATCCGTGTCTTTGCAGCATTGGCAGGCAAAGCCGGTCTCTTTTGAGATAAGGTCGGCCAACAACTCATTTTGCAGGTTCAGCGGGCCGAAAATATTGATATGATAACTGTTTTTGGAGATTGTTACAACCATGTGTGAAAGCCGCCGAAGTTTTTTTGCTCAACTAAGGACATTTAAATCCCTGAAAGAGCTGTGAATTGCATATTCAGGCCTGGCGCCTCCCGACCTTTAGAGTCGTGTAATTGCAGCAACATCCAAATCCCCGGTATCTTCGGTCCTTGAGATAGGGGGAGTCAGGTGATGCGCCTTGATCTTGTTGAGCAGCGATTTATAGCTGATATCGAGCAGTGCAGCCG
>DRHF01000391.1 GCA_011049715.1 Desulfobacterales bacterium | reverse complement strand
CTCATCGATAGTCATCCGTTTTTAAACAATCCCAAGATTAAACATCAGTACCTTCTCTCTTAGGAGTCTACGATTTTTTTTCACACCCAAAACAACAAAACCCCACCTCTCTATTTAAGAAATGGGGTCTCGATGTATACTCTCCATCGCAGCCTCGTTCTCTAATCGAGTTTTGACTCGATTAGATGTTATTCGTTATCAGTTAGCAGTTATTGGTTTTAGATAAATTTTAAATAAAAAATTGTATCTATAAAAGGAATACAGCTTGCTGAGCAGGATTAAAGCAAATAACCATTAACATTTAACCAAAAACCCCCCAGTTGAGCCTTTTTTTGCTCAATTGGGGTCTTACGTAAGGTTGACTGGATCTCGAACTTTTTTTGTAAACAAATTTATGAGATATTTGAGCGAATGTGTTTATTTATCATAAGTGGCTAAAAAGTCAATACTTTTTTTTTGTGTAAATAATACGGAATCAAATTACCTACTATAAGACAACAGGGTCGTATCTTAATTAATAATTATTCAATACGATACGCCGGATCTTTGCCGCCTGCCTGCCTGTGTTCTTCGAGTTCGCCTTTTGTTTTGTCGTGTGATTGTATCTGAGTGTAATTGCCGGCCCGGAAATGTTACCGAAGTACTCTCCCAGGCGCACAGCCGTCTTCCCTGTCACATCACTCGCGAGATAGATAGCAATATCTCTCGCACGATTATTTTTCCAACCTTTCTGAATAACCGATTCCACATCACGGCCAAACTCACTGCATACAGCGTCGATTACTGTTTCAATCGATATGGCCGGTTTTAATTTGCGTAAATTCAGAAGGACGGTCAACCATTTTCGCCCGAACCGGATTCAAGTGGATGTATCGGGACAGGTGCTTCAGATATTCATCGGCATCGATCAAAATTGACTTAAAACGGCCCTGGCTGTCACCTGGCCTGACATGTTGGGTGCCGGATTTCAATGAGTATGAATAATTTGCTTAAGCGTGTCTGCCACCCATTTGTTAAGGCTTTTTCCAGCATGAACGGCAGCTGCAGCTATTTCTCCGTGTAGCGAAGAATCTATCCGAACCACGAATTTTCCGGAAAACGGTTTGTTTGGCTCCCTTCCTGCTTTTTCGCAACTTTCAAGGTAAAAATCAACCGCCTCTTGAAAAGCGTCCTTCAGTTCACCGACAGACTCGCCGTGAAAACCGACCGTATCGCGGATGCCGATAATATTGCCAAACAGAATGTTGTCCTCCGGATCAAATTCAACCTTGGCTGTATAGCCTTTATAGCTAAGTGTATTCATGGTGTTACCCCTGCTCTTGTTAAAAAATCCTTGGCGTTTCTCACTTGGTACCGCCTGGCTTCCTTACCGGGATGCGGCCTGTGGAAATCGCCTTTTTCGTCATTGATAATAAAGGATACTCGTGAGCGGCTCCTTCTATAACCTTGGCGTTTAAAGCCACGAACAACGCTTCAATCCTTCGCCATTCAAGACTGCCGGGTGTCGGGTGCGAGAAGATGGCGGATAGGGTATTTCGGTGTTTGCTGTTCATGTTTACATATAATACTGGTTTGCAGTATCACTGTCAAGGGGAGAAGTAAGTTTATTGACGTTTCTTTTGGTGTTGAGCAAGGTACATTCGAGATGGCTCGGAGGTAACGCTGAGTTAAGTTGCGGGTAGGGGGCATGACAGTGATAAAGGCAAGGCAATTGGAAAAATAAAAACGCTGTTTAAAGCAAAACCGCTCGTTCCTGCCTGTCAATCTGGAACGTCTTGTTCGGCAAATCGTTCCCTTGATTCTTTAACTGCATCAAGAATGTCGTTTGTGGTTGCTTTTGTTTTAATACCTGGAACATCAAATGGTGATTTTGCACTTTTTCTAAAAATGATTGAGAAAGTTTCCCCACCTCTCCTTTTTATAATAACTTCTTCAGTTCGGGCGATATTAAGTACATTGGCAAGACGTTTTCTCGCTTCAGAATAAGTATATACTTTCATGATATTTACTCCAAAATTGCAATCCCCATTTCCTTGGCAATACGTTTCATGCCACAGTCGAGGGTAAGTAGATGTTTCGCAAAATGCGGGGTTCGGCAGGGTGATCAGGCCAAAGCGATGAGGCGGTAGACCAGCATGCCGGCCAGCCACGCCACATCTTCCGGAGAGAGCATCTCTCCGATGGTTTCGTTAAAAATAATGTTTGCTTCAGGTGGGAATTCATCATCTCCTTCCCAAAGAATTAACTGCATGGCCACCTTGGGAAAGATTTGAAATTCATATCCGGCATCACCGGCATCGATCCATTGGCCCTGAATCGTTTCCGCCGGCTTTGCCAATTTGGAAATATCTTGTCCGAAAACCTTTTTTAAAGGATCGATAGCTCGTTTGACAAATGTGCTGAAATAAAATGAAGCCCCGGGGATTTCGCGATAGGAAATCCAATTGCCGGTCGAACCGGCATCGGTTGGTGATGTCATATAGTGCAGGATAAGAATCTGTTCCTGTATCGGAACCTCCTGCGTCTTTTCAGATTCATCCAAAAACTCAAATTCCGGGAAATTGACGAGATATATCCGATTGAGAAAAGAGACCCGAAACCGATTTTGATCCGCTTTTGCAAATCCGCTGCGGCTTAATATATCCGCAAATGAATCGTTTCGAAGGCTCTCAACGGCGATTCTTCTGGATTCGATGTAATCATCGATACGTGCCATACCGGTATATTCCTTCTTATCTGTTTTAGTCAAAACCGAAAAAGCCCCACCTACATGCAGCGGGGCTTTTTTAACATGAAGAAATGATGATCAGATATCCAGCCACGAATCAGAGTAGAGCTTATTCCCAAGGATGACATTGACCGTTTTCGCATAACCCTGCATCTCTTTTGAAAGGCTGTCCATATCCGGCGCATTCCCGTCCATGACGCTGTAGATCAAGTCGACAATATCCTGACGGTTTCCCCTTGCGATATCCGTCAGTTTTTCATCGCGCGGATCCGCAATCACAGAGTACATGCAATGTTTCTGAAGCATAACCATGAAAGTTTGATTGAGAATCGGCCGAAGATGTTCCGGTGGTCCATTGGAAACATTTGACACCCCGCAGGTGCTCTTTGCACCCGGTGCAATGTCCCCGACCATGCCTTGAAATTCCATCAGGCTCATCAGTTGTGGCTGCTGAATGTTAACAGGGGTTACAATGCCATCCACCCAGATATTCTCATTAGGGATACCGGCCTCATTTGCAAAATAAAGAAGATCCACACAGAGGGCAGCCCGCTCGTTAGCATCACGCGGTAGACCATCCGGTCCCCACATGAGGGCGATAAAATGGGCGTTATGCTCCGCCACTAGCGGAACCATCCGTTCGTACCGTTCGGGACGAGCCATGATGGAATTGACCAAGGGAGGTGTTTTACATACCTTCAATGCGGCTTCGATGGCATCGATGTTGGACGTATCCAAGACCAGCGGCACATCGTCCACCACCTCCTGAACCGTCTCAACAACCCACGGCATGAGTTCATGCCCATCCTTTTTGGCCGGGCCCAGGTTGATGTCGATGTAATCCATCCCTTTTTCCTTCTGAAAAAGGGCCTCCTCCTGAATCGGTTTGGGATCCCGTTCTTTAAAGGCCCTCCCGATCTTTGTTGATATGACGTTTAGACTTTCGCCAATTAATAACATACGACCTCCTTTAAATGGCAATGGATCAGTTTGATCGACCATTAATTACGTTTCTGGTTTCGGATCAACCCGGTACTATTTTGCCTTAAGGAATCCTGGAATATGCGCTGCTTCTCTCGGCCCAACGGTGACGGTCCAACCCGGCAACTCCTCTTCAACATCACCGGCAATTGCGGCCGCGTATCCGGGTATAATCACTTCGGTATGTTTCACCTTATCCATTATGCCGGACTTTTTTACAAACAACCCCACGTCATCGCCGGCGAACTTTCCTGCCGCCCATGCCGTCATGACGGAAAGCCCTTCGGCATCTTTAATCAAAAGCCAGGTTGAGACCTTGCTTCCTTCAATTTCTCCCGATACAATGAAGTAGGTTAATGCAAAATTAGTGGTCACAATCACCGGTGAATTTTCATCCGGATTTCCGACTTCATATATCCCTTCGGTTACCGTCATGGGGCGCTGGGGATCGGTGTAAATATTCAACCGCTCCAAAAGAAGCGGGAAAAGCGTTTCGCCGGTGAGATCTGAAAGGATTGTGATACCGCCATATTTTGCAACAAACATTGCTGCAATCAAAGCTTCCATATCCAAGTTGGAGGTCATTTCACACGGGAAGGTAATTGTTGGAAACCCGAGGGTCCGGTTCCCGCCTTTCAGAGCAGCCCGCCGTATGACCACCTGGTCTTCAAGCGACTGTTTGATAATCCTCGACCCCGCATCGAGCACCAGATCCTTTAGTCCATTTGCGGTGAGCTGCTCGATCAACGGAATCAGGCCTTCCACCGAATCCGCCCTCACAACCAGCGGCAAATCGTGTTCCTTTGCCAATGCCCCAAATTCATCCACATTCGTCTCTGTCGCCGCATAGATGAGGGGCTTTTTGAACCCGCTCCCCTCAATCCCGGCCTTCATCACCGCCGGATCATCCGACATCAATACCAGGTTAAACTCTGAGGTTTCTGCGATCAGCTTCGCTTTTTCTAAAAAAGCATCCTTATCGCCGGTTATGTCTTTTAACGCAACGAGTTCCGGCCGAAGGTTAAACCCGACCCTTTCATACTGGAACGCATTCCAAATCTTCAGTTTGGTCTCGAGGTCTGACCCTGCAATATCAGAGCCGATCATACCACCGAGAGCCGTTTGGTTAAAAAAAGTTTTTTCATGCCGGTACAATACCGTCTCTCCACCGATTTTAAAGGAACGAACCCCTTTACCGATGGCGATGGGACGGATGGGAGGTGCCGAAGCTTCTGCAAGTTTCTCCCTCGCTTCATCGGACACGTAAGGACAACTGTCCAGCTCAGCCTTTCCAGATGCCAGATTCATGGCAAATGCAAGACAGGTCGGAACGCCACATTCCTTGCAGTTGGTTTTCGGCAGGAGTTTAAATATCTGTATACCGGTTAAAGCCATTTTGATCTCCCTATGTTAGATTAAGGGTTGCGACCTTCAAACCACAGGTCCCGGCTGGATTCTGTAATCTTTTATCCGCAACCCATATTGCTCGATACCTATATTACTCCCCGATGATTGAACCCATCGATAGTGCAGGGTGCCCTTTTTCCTGAAGAAACGGAAGTATTTCCTCCTCGGTGACGCCGACTGTTTCATCGGCGATCATGTCATAAAAATCAGGGACACCGAGTTCTTCGCCCCGCCTTATGAGCCGGTCTTTGATATCCTCTTTTAAAATCAAGGGCATCCACACCATTCGTAGAAGGCCGCCATCTCCTACGATGAACTTTTTCTGGGTAATATTGAACTTTGAGTGGCCCACAAAACCGGGGGAAGATGCGCCGCCGCCCATGACGCCGGCCAGGGTGGTAAATTTCATCCCGCAAGGGGTTTCTCCCGCATACTCCCGCCCAACGGTCATCACGCCATTGCAGGTTGGGAGCGCCGCTGCAATGCACTCGCAGCAACCACAGGTCGTCATTGGATCAATGAGCATGGAATAAAAATTATAGTGATCGATCGCCCCCCGGGAAGCCTGTCTGACAAATTCATTTACACCTTTCCACTGGCCCAGTTCAGGGTCCAGACACTCCCCCTTTTCAATCGGTTGATTGGGACCTGTCGGATTGATTTCATATGACGCTTTACAGTCCAACCAGTTATAAGCGCCACAGAGCCCGGTTCTTTCCGGACTAACCGCACAGACATGGGTGGGGGCAAACGACTGACAAAGCGTACAGGAGTAGTAGGTTTCCACATCTTCATCGGTCATATTTTCAACCCGTTCATCCCTCTGTTTATATTCAGCCCTCGCGCGCTTGGTCAGGTCATCCACATCCTTTTTGTTGGTATAGAGGGTGACCTGTACCTTATCGAGAATGGCGCCGAAATCCTGATGGAATTTGGCGTGTAAAACCACACCGATGTCCTTGAGGGTAAAGCCTTTTTCCACTGCCGGCTTCCCCAGACGCATCCAGGTGATGTCCCGTTGTCCGATGTGCATGATCCCTTGGATATAGTTGATGAGATGATGAATCTGACGTTCCAGAATCGGTTCGAAATCAGGCTGCATTTCACGCCCGGCAACTTTAACATAAATACCCAGGGGTAAATTTTCACCTTCTTTTATATCGCCGATATCCTTCCCGATGACCTCGACCTTTGCATCATCGATTTCTTTCATATCGACCATCTTCACAAGCTCGGTGGCCTGGCTCTTACCGCCGCCCATTTGAGAAAACAGGTCGGCGCCCCTCACGCGCTCCCCTTCATATGCCGGGCCGAATGCGCAGGGAATGTCAATCGATGAAACCGTTGTCTTGAGCCCCCTGACCTCAACCGATCTTTGAACCAACTCGTCATGGGATACATTTGCAACAACATGTTCGTAAGTACAGACTCCCGTCGGGAGGATCTCAGGAATATCGGTATCGGCCAGCGTTGGAAAACCCCAGTTGACGCAGCCTGCAGCGGCTGCCGCCCATTCGGCGTTGACATCCCCCAACGCGTTGACAAAGGCAAAAATACGGTCTTTGTTGTAAAGGAGCATTTTTTTATAGTCCCCGGGTTCGACCCCACCGAAAGCCATGGCCACACGGTTTGCAAAACCCAGAGCAAATATGGCGGATGAGATATCCGGACCAAAGGGGACGATCCGGGTGTTCCAGCCGATCTGGACCCCGGCTTCGAGCAGCTGTTCGGTCACTGTGGTGCCGTTCTGATTGGCTGCACAGAAGATATAAAGGCTCCGTTTCTGGTATTCTTCGACAATCATCTTGGCGGTTTCCGGATCGGGTGCCGATCCAACAATGGCGGCAAAGCCCGGGGCCGTCCCATCGACAAATTCCACACCCCTTTTTCGAAATACCGTGTCGTCAGCTGCTCCCAGCCAGATTTTGCCGGCGTCTTCATCGATATCTTCCGAATGAAGATAGAAATCAGGATCATTGAGATAACGGAGTGCCTCCTGGATTTCAAAAGCAAAAAGGGCTGCCATTCCGGCATCCAAAAGCGGACCCAGGTATGGAAGGTGATTCTGTCCCTTCACATGAGGCGGTAAAAGTCCCCTCGTAAATTCCAGGGGCTTTTTTATGTCCTCCAGGGTTTCGACCTTCATTCCCAACAGAGAATAAATTACCGGCAGATAGTAAGCGGTGTTGGGAAATCCAATGCCTGTATCTGCGTTGTAAGTTTGGAGGGCTTTCTGATACTCTCCTTCAACCTTTGAAACAATACTGTAGCCGCCCTGAATAGCGGCAAATGCGATTAGTCTAGACATGTGTTTCTCCTGTTCGATTTCAATTTACAGCTCTTCGATGTATTCGGTCCAACCTTTCCAGCATCTTGTCTGTCTTGGATTTCTGTTCGATGGCGGGAGTGATCGGTACTGCTGTTTTTAAAACGGTTTTTCTGTTTGCAGATAACGTATCGCGTTCCTTTGCCCTCTGTTCCTTTAGCGCATTTTCTTCGGCCTCTCTTTTTTCCCTCGCTTCCTCTTTCGCTTTCATCTTTGCCGCGTCTTCTGCCTTTGCTTTTGCTTCAGCTTCGGCACGTGCCTCCTCCTCGGCCCTGGCCGTTGCCTCCGCCTCTGCTTTTTCCTTTGCTTCAGCCTCGGCTTTGGCCTTTGTTTCAGCCTCGGCTTTGGCCTTTGCTTCGGCAGCGGCTTTCAATTTTTGCTCGACCTCGACCTTTGCCTCTTCCTTAGCCTCAGGTTCAACGGCCGGCTTTTTCTTAACCTTCTTTGCCGGTAATTGTTCTTTTGTTTTCATTTCAGCCGGCTTTGACTCAGTCTTTTTTGAAAGCGCCGGTTTTTTGGCCTTTTCTTCTTCAATGGTCAGGTCCGGTTTGGGCGAGATGGCTGCAAAATCGATATCTGCCATTGCCAGTCCCTTTTTTATCGGCATGATATCATTGGCCGTCCCACCGTCGGTTATCAGGTCGATGAAAGATCTGACCATTCGTACCGCTTCAGGGTGTCTCATGATGAGAATATCCGAGCCTGCTAAAAGATAACTCACCGCCCCAATCGCTTCCATCAAGATACCACGTCTTTCAGGGTCCCCAAGGGTCGGTGCTTCTTCAGCCGACTCTTTTGCCTCCTTACACTTCCAGACCTCATTGCCGAGGTTGTTTATGATCGGAAGCTGCAGCTTGTCATCCCCTTGAGTTAAAGCGGCCATTCTGAGGCGTTCCATAACCGAATAGGTGTATTCCAGACCATAACCCAGACCACCGGTGGTCGGATCGATTAAGATGCGATCCATGGACACACCCAGGTTTTCAAGAAGAATATTGACCTGTTTGGCAAGATTTACATCTATGGGAGAGGATGAAATAACGGTATGCCCGTATCCCATAGCGCTGGCGCCGATACCTTTATGGTTTTTATCCTCCACAGGTCCGATGGTCAGGTTTTCTTCCTGGCATTCTTCCGAAATCTTTTTTAACACTTCTTCGTCTTTTTGCGGATTTGCCGAGCCCCAGACGATCAGCGGCACATCGACCGCCTCGCTGACCCTTTTCACAGTGGCAGCTGCATCATCAGGGCTTGCATCATTTGCATTGGGGTCGGTGCTCTTGAGTTGAAGAACCACCATCTCAGCACCAAAGTCTTCAACACATCTTTTTGCCCATGCGGCCGGATCAGAAATCACCCCCTTAAAATGGTGCAGGGCGGATTCAGGCCAATCCTCGGGTTCCATATCCCAAACTTCCATTGCAATTTTTGGTTTGTGGGGCATATCGCCCTCAAACCGGTAGAACGGGTAGCATGTCTCACCACCAACGGTTACCGCATTCTCCCCGTTTCCAATGGAAATCTCTTTTATACGCCCGGTATATTTTTCTTTATAAATTTCAAAGCCCAACTTTACCTCCTTGTCTAAAATAATGCTTGAAGTTGTTGCAGATCAACCCCTTTTGATTGTAAAATCTTGCTGACCCGCTTTTGCCCCATCTTGGTAGAAACGTTTCCATGGATTGAACGAGTGAAAATTGAGTACATAATTTTGGAATTTTTTTACCAATCCCTCCATTTATTGGTAAAGGAGCTCTTTTATATTGGTCGATCCAATTTGTCAACAGCTGAAATCAAATCATTCCTTTAACGATTTCCTGGCTGCCAAACGCGCATTGAGCTTGGGAAACTGATTCATATCGGTGTGGGGTAAAAATAGGGCAGCAACATAGTTGTCCATGTAAGACCCGGTTTCAGACAGCTCAAAATTGGTCATCTTTTTGGTTACTTCCACCACGTCCTGCCGGATATGGTTTGTCAGTGAACTCATCTTCGCTCCCATCAAGGATCCATTGCCGATAAATGTGACCTTATCCGGATCTGTTTCCGGCAGAAGACCGATGGTCATCGCTTTTTCAAGGTCCACATAGCTTCCAAACCCACCGGCCAGAAAAATTTGATCAAGATCCAAAACGGTGAACCCCACCTCCTCCAAAAGCGTAATACAACCGCTGTACATGGCCCCTTTTGCACGGATCAGGTTATCGATATCCGGTTCGGTTAGAACGACATCTCTGTCGATCTGGGTTTCATCCTTCCAAGCAAGCACATATTCGTATATCCCCCCAACTTCACGAACCCGGGGGGTGTCCAGACCGCGGTCATATTTCCCGCTGTTATTAATGATACCCATTTCAAACAGCGTCGCCACAATTATGATCAGACCAGAGCCACAGATGCCTTTGGGTCCGACATTTCCAACAGTGATAATCATGGGTTCCAACGTATTGGGATCTATGGAAAAATCTTCAATTGCCCCTTTGCTTGCCCGCATGCCATGTTTGATGCCGCCCCCCTCGAAAGCAGGACCGGCTGAACACGCTGCGCAGGCCAGCCAATCCTTATTACCGATCACGATTTCAGCATTGGTACCGATATCCATATATAACGTCAGTTTATCTGTCCGGTACATTCCGGATCCCATGACACCGGCCACAATATCGCCACCGACATAACTCGAAACTTCCGGATAAACCAGCGCGGTGACGTGATCACCCAAGGACATACCCAAATCCACTGCTTTTATGGGGGGGTAAAGCCTTGAAGCCGGTACATAGGGCGAGCGACGAATGTACCTTGGGGTTATCTTGAGCATCAGTTGCGTCATAGTTGTATTTCCGGCCAGGGTAATGGTTGAAATTTCTTCAGGATCAACACCGGCTCGATCTATAACCTTGTTGATGATGCTGTTAATCGTGTGGATCACCACTTGATGGAGTTTGTCAAGGCCTCCCGGCTTTTCCGCATATAGAATCCTGGAGATCACATCTTCCCCATAGCTTATCTGGCCATTGAATGCACCATACTGCGACAGTGCCTCACCGGTTTTAAGATCGATCAATTGGCCATAGATCGTCGTGGTGCCGATGTCCATTGCAATGGCGTAGTTTCGATCAGTGGTATCTCCCGGTTGTACGTTGATGATCCGGGTCCGCCCTCCGTCTTCGCGAACGGGACGGGCCAGTGTTGCCGTAACCCTGAAGCTGTCCTTTCTCATCACATCAGGAATTTTACGAATCACGGAAAGATCGACCTCAAGACGGTGTTCATTGTGATTCAGCCTTAAAAGGCTGATAAGTCTTGTGATATCCGCCAGGTTATCCTGTGCTGACGGCGGGGGAAGCTCCAGGTATTTTTTCTCCACCGGTGGAACGAAAAGTCCTCTTTCTTTTAATTCCTCAAGGTTCATTTCCTGGATTCGGGCGGTGCGTCGCGGGGTACTTTGAATATTGAGGATGTTTGGATCAATGGCTGACTCTATCGGAATGCGAACAACCAGATCACTTCTAACAGTCGCCAAACAGGCCTGTCGGTAACCGCTTTCAAGATCCGCTTTGCTCAAGTTTTCTGAAATGCCACCCTCAACCTCACCCGCCTCGATGATCACACGGCATTTTCCGCAAACCCCGCCGCCACCGCAGGATGCATTGACATGCACCCCGGCTTCCATGGCGGCACGGATCAGATTTTCTCCGTCCCGGACGATTATTTTTTTGTTGTGGGGTAGAAACGATACTTGGTGTTCGTTCATCTTTGGTTTTCCCGTATCTGTTACCGGTTCCGCAAACAACAGACATTGAGCGTGCAGGCTCGGTTAGTTTTACGCCGGTTCATCAAATTTGCAACTCAGCCGAAGAATATCACCATCAATAGAAGTCTGAATTTTGTAAGGCAGCATTTCGAAGAGCTTTACCATTCGTTTGTTTCGAGATGATGTGTAGGCATGCATCCCTGAAATTCCGTTCTCCTTTGCCGCTTCGGCAAGTTTTTTAATCAAAATTTTGCCGATTCCCTTTCCCTGAAAATCCCTGTTCACGGAAAAAGCAATCTCCGCATTGTTTTCTTCTGCGTCAAGAAGATATTCCCCAACGGCAACCACCCTTCCAAAACCGAACTCCCCGACAACCGCCACAAGGGTCAGATTCTTAATATAGTCAATCTGAGACAATTCTTCCATTTCGTCCCGGACGAAGCTCGATTTGTCATGGAAAAACCTTGACATTACATCCTTTTTGTCCAGATTGTAAAAATGTTCTTGAATCCTTCTTTGATCGACCGGTTTCACGGGCCGGATCGTGACCACTTCGCCGTCAATTTCCCTCGTCTCTTCTATCTTAAAAGGATAGATCCCATGACTGAAGTGGGAGTGCCTGCGGTTGGCATCGAGGAGATTCATATTTGTTGCCGCCTGAAAAAGCTCATCTCGAAAATCAGGATGCGCAATACTGATCATGGCCAGGGCCCTCTCCTGGAGACTCTTCCCAAACAGATTGACTGCCCCATATTCTGTGACAACGTAATGGACATCACCCCTTGGAACCACTACTGCTGTATCGTTTAGCGTTGGGACGATGCGGCTCTTTGTGCCGTCCCTCGACGTCGAGGTGAGTATGAGGATCGATTTTCCCTTCTCCGACTGGGCCGATCCCCTCACAAAGTCAAGCATACCGGTTACACCTGAGAAGTGGTTGTATGGAAGGGCATCTGCAGCTGCCTGGCCGGAGAAATCCATGGCCATCAGCACATTTATCGATACCATCTTGTTATGACGGGATATGATACCCGGATCATTGACATAGTCAGAGGGATGAAACTCGATGGACGGATTGTCATGCAGAAACTCGTAAAGATTTTCAGTACCGATCGCACTGCTTGCAACCAGTTTCCCCTCATTGTATCCTTTCTTGCGGTTTGTAATGACGCCCCTTTCTATAAGATGCAGGATATCCTCGGTCAGAAATTGAGTATGAATGCCGAGATCGTTCTTATCTGAAAGACCCAGGAGGATTGCCTGGGGGGTTGCGCCCAAACTGATCTGCATTGTTGAGCCGTCGTCGATGAGTCGCGCAATATGTCTGGCAATGATGTTCGCTGATTCCAATTCCGGATGCTCACCAATGGTAATAAGCGCCTCTTCGTATTCAACGAAAACATCCACATCGTTAACATGGATGAAGCTTCGGCCCAGAACTCTCGGCATTTTGGGATTTACCTGGGCTATGACAAGATCAGCCGACAGGGCCGCCGAGAGGGTGATATCCACAGAAACCCCAAGGCTCACCCATCCAAAATCGTCCGGGGGCGAAACCTGAATTAGAGCGACCTGTATCGGAAGCCTTCTGGTTTTGAAGAGACGGGGAATAGCCGAAAGATTCAAAGGTGTGATAAACCGCTTGTTTCGCTCAAGGCCTTTGGCTTTAGCAGATCCAAGGTAAAAAGACCGGATATTTAAACTCTGCCCCTTTGTTTTATTTGCAATCAATGTCAAAGGGGTTCTTTCCAGTGTCAGCAGGCGGACGATCTCGATGTCCTTGAAATTGACAGACGCTTCGGCAAGTTCTCGCACCAGGTGTTGGGGTTCTCCGCAGGAAGACCCGATAAAAACCCTTTGTCCGTGCCGAATAAACCCAATGGCTTCCTTTCCGGTCCTCTTTTTTTTGGCATAGTTGTCTTCCCAATGAACTGTCGTCGCCATCATGATACCCAGCTTATGATAATAACATGAAAAAACCGGTTGAACACCAAACGGGAAAACGCCCCCTATTCACCAATTTTAATAAAATTTTCACTCCCTGCACCAAAAGTAAATAATATTAACTTATCAAAGAATGGTTATCAAGGGTTACATACTCAAGTTTCGCGCCTTTGATTTTACGAAGACTCGCATCCGGCATAGGGCGAAGGCGACACTCCGGCCGATTGAGGGTGCGACAATTGATTACATATCGCTTCAAGGGCAGTTTTGTAATTCTTTAAAATTGTTCAACTTATTAAAAATATTGACTTTTTAGCAAATAAACAATCTAAAGTAAATAAACAAAAAAAACAATTTATGTCACATTTTGTCACAAAATAATGAACCCCACTAAGCCAATTATGTGAGGCTCATTCATTAAATTACCATTGTTCAAGTTAGCTTATGGCCCAGAAATGGGTAATCCAATAGCATGCCCTCAATCATTCTGTATTTCTTTGAGCCTCTTCTGTGCTGCTTTATTTAATTGGCCGATCTTTGTCTCAGCCTCTTTTGCTTTTTCAATTGCCGTAATTTTCAATTGATCCTCTTTCTCGGACATGCGTGATGTTATATCTCGGGTGATGAGATAAACGGTAACCAGCAGGGCGATCAGGATGGCGACGATTGCAAAAGCTCGCATATTTCCACCCCCTTCAATCCATAGTGGGTTTAACTCGGGATATGTTTTAATAATACACCATCCATATATAGGCATCAAGTCGCTCTGATACAAGGGGGTAGAGTGACTGACCGGGAAATGGCTTTTTAAATGCAATAACCAAGATTCAATCATTCATTTTTCAAATTAAAGATACAATTTGGCTGTTCTGTGTGTCCACTATTTTGGGGTAGTTCCAATCTATTGTCAAAGATGTTTTTCAACCTGTTCAATTGCAAGGTACGTTCTCAAATTTTAATGAGAGCCCAACGTTCTCTGTACCAAATGAGGGAGAATAATGAACTTCCCATTGTGGTAACAAAAAATGGGATAAGGAAGATTCCTTCAAGCCCGTACTCTAGATGCACACCCACTAACCATCGCAATGGCAAATCAAGACCCCACCAGAACAAAAATTTACAAATCAAGACTACTTTTGTTGCTCCTGCTCCGACTAAGGAAAAACTAATAATTGTACCAAATACATCTATCCAAATCCATAATCCTAGTAGTTGTAAGGGAATCAAGGCAAGATTAATTGTACTCTGGTCAGAAATGAATATAGAAAGAACAGCTTGGGGGAATAGAATAACAATAATACTAAAAACAATCACTCCTGCTGTGCCTATACTAGCTACCTCCCAACCCCACTTTTTAGCATCTCTAGATTCTTTCCGCCCCAAGGCTTGACCAACAAGAGTCAGTGAAGCATATCCAAATCCCATTATAGGCAGATGGACTATTAAAAAGATATTTATAAGAACATTGGATGCAGCCATTTCTTTTGTACCAAGCAGCCCGACAATAGCAAAAAAAACAAGGACTCCCAGTATTATAAAAAATTGGTTAGCACTTTCAGGAAGAGAGACCCTAAGCAATGTACGAATTCTCTCTGCATCAGGAAGTCTTTGAAGGAAACCATTTTTTCGAGCATATTTTAACCCAATAATGAAATTCGTGGTGGCTCCACAAACAGCGGCAAGGGTTGATGCTAATCCTGCTCCCATGGTTTCTAGTCTGGGAAACCCCAAATTTCCAAAAATCAGAAGATAGTTAAATATCACATTCATAATCAAGGAAATCCCAAGAACAACCAGAGGCCATATAGGACGGCTGATGCCATTCCAAAAAGAACGAAAACAGATACCAGCCCCTATCAATGATAGTGAAGGGATTCTAGCTCCTAAATATAAAACCCCTTTTTCGATTACCTCCGGGTCTTGACTGACCAATGGAAATAAAAATGGGAGAATTGAGTAGCATATGATCATGAGGACTAAGCTGAGAGAACACGCAATTAATAAACCTATATTCAAATCATGCCCTGTTAAATGAGGATTCCCCTCCCCAATCCGTCTAGCCACCAACGCTTGCACTCCACTTCCTATTCCCAATGGTAGAGTAAGAAGCAATATGAAGATGAAGTTGCCAATGCCTATACTAGCTAATGCAGCATCCCCTAGCCGTCCCACCATGGCAATATCAATAAGGCCTATGAGATTATAACCAAACATTGTCGCAACAATTGGTACTGAAAGGCTCAGAATGGTTTTTAGGCGAGATTTTTCAATTAACATTATTCGAATTTATGCTCAATTAGGGTAAGATTGTTTAATTCATTGACGGGGCTCCGAAAACCGACTGGTCCACGGTTAAGAACATGGGTGGAAATCATCGTCGTTTTGACATTATTATGAACAAGAGGTTCTTGGACTGTTCGGATATCATACCCCCTCCTTCGAGAAATTGAGTGGCAAAGGAACGATAAATCATATGAGAAATCGGATTCGATTCTTGAGATGGCGAACCGGCTCATATTAGAAATCAAGCTTTGGGAACCGGATTTCGGGTCTTCCAAATCAGGAGCCCGATCGTCCCCACAGCTGCCATGGAAACCAATCCGATTGCAGGGAAGACCATATGAATTCCGATATTACTTTGGATACTTTCCACCATTTTGACCGCCAGGGCCCCGACCCCAAAGGTCAAAACAAACTTGATGCCGAAGGCCGAGTGGTGAAGCGATTCCGGTGTCATCCGGGCTACCAGTGTATTTTCAATCGGTTGCATACCCAGAAGAAAGAAAAAATAAATCAACGCCAGCAGAATCAACGGCAAATCCAACATGATGGCCATGGCAAAGGCGACCGGAATCGTCGTGGCGTGAAAAATAAGATAACAAAATTTAGGTTCAAATCGCTCGGCTATTCGACCGCCGGTGAATTGACCCGGTATCCCCATAAAGTAAATCAGACCGGCAATGGATGTCGCCACCAGGTTTTTGGAAAGCCCTCCACCGATCACGGAAACCAACCATTGAAAAATCCCGGGGTTTTTCAGCTCAAGGTAGACCGGGAGAATGACGGAGGCGCCTCTGTATGCCACCCCTCCGAGCATCATGGCCACAAGGAGAATAAGGAAAGCTGTGATCATTTTATTTGATTTTTTATCGCCTGACGCTGGTTTTTTCGATCGGGGCTGTTGCGTTAATGGAAAGACGATCATCAGCACCACACCCAAAACATTCAACAGCCCCAGGAGAAGATAGGCGATCCGGGGTCCCCAAAGCCAGTTGGCAATGCCGGTCAACAGGGGCGCCATTGCAAGCCCCAGACTTCCAAACATGCCGTTATATCCCATACCGAGGCCAACCCGGCTGATCTCTTTTGAGATAAGCCCAAGGCCGGTTGGGTGATAGATAGCGGAGAAGAACCCCAGCGCCGCGAGCGTGATGGTCAGTCCGGTGGGGGAATTGATCCACATTGCCGCGCTCAAACCGCTGCAAGCTGAACCTAAATAAAAAAGCAACATTAGAGGCTGGACCTTCCACCGGTCAGCGACCATGCCCCACGGCAGTGCGGTAATCCCAAACAAAAGATACATCCAAAAGGAAATGGCGAGGACATCTGCGATGTCCATTTTTAACAAACCGGTCAATGGAATTACCACGGCAGGAAAAGCCAGCATGTTGAAATGGCTCATAAAATGTCCAAAACAGGTGTTAACTAAAATTCGACGCTCTCGAATATCCACTGCTGCTCCATATCTACCGCTACATTCCGGCGTTACATACAAACCGTAAGGAAAGGTCCAATTGCGTAAATTCAAAAAGATATCGAAAGCTTATCGTAGAGTCAATAACTCAAGTTTCGCACACCCAATGGGGTACGGTGCCGCATCTGGTGTGGGGTAAATAAAATTTTTGGGAAAAACAATGAGGCAATCAGTTTGAACCGGTATCCATAAAGTAATCACCGTGCACAGGCACGCGATGGTCTGGTTTCTTTTGTAATATCAGTTGCTTCTGAAATGATAACTCTTAAAAGGTTTTGTGCCGTTGTCAAAGCGCT
>DRHF01000390.1 GCA_011049715.1 Desulfobacterales bacterium | reverse complement strand
TGGAATAGTTTGACTTAAGCGCCTGGTCAGCGTTGAAGAACCCTGCTGCGCCGAGTGTTTGGGTCTTCATTGCACTCCGGCAAGCTACCCGAAATGTGCTCGCTGTTTTGGTTCAAGAAAACCCCGGCATTGAGATTGCACAAATATACTATTGAATAATCCATTTTTTCCGGTTATAAGAGATACAAAATTTTTTAGATACAAAGCAAAAAAAGGAACATTGCCATGGGAAAGAAAATAAAACAGACCACCAAATTCGTGCCAACCACGCCAAAACAGAAAAAGAGATCTAAATATCCTTTAATCGCTTTGGCCGTTGGTGTTGTACTACTGATTTCAGGGGTCTATTTTCTCTATCAGAAGGAAAAACCTCAAAATCCATCCTTTGAGAATGCAAAACTAAAAAAAGAGAATGTCGACCTCCGGGAGAAAAGGTCGACTCTATCGCCACAAAGTTTTACGGGGAAAACCCGGAGAGCCTATGAGGTCGCCCGGGCAATACCAGAGGTGCTCGATCGGCTTTACTGTTATTGCCGATGCCGGGAGAATTTTGGTCATAAAAATCTACTGAGCTGCTATGTCGAAAATCATGCAGCCACATGAGGGACTTGTATGGATGAGGCGCTGTTAGCGTCTCGAATGTACGATCAGGGAGCAACCGCAATGGAAATTCAGGCTGAGATCGATCGAAAATTTGGCTCCTAATCTCCGTATCCCGCTTCAGTGGAAAAAATCATTTTCTAATCTGTCTGCCTGTCGCTGGATTTATTCCGTCCGAGGCCGTGTTTGACCATTTGGGTCTGCCCCGGCGGGCCAAAATGGGAAGCCAAAACCATAAAAATATGGCAAATCCGTCAATTTAGACCGATTACAAACGGGCTTTCTGAGAAAAAAAAGTTTTTTAGATTGTGGTGATTGTGAAGAATAATAATGAAGCGCAACAGCTTTTTTTTACTAATTTTTTTTATCCTGATGCCGATGGCCACCGGCTTGGCGCAAAGTCCGGTAACAGTTCTCGACTCACTTGTTGTTGAAATTTGGCCCGACTATGATAAAGCGTCCGTCCTGGTTTTGTTGACCGGTACACTGCCGATCGACACCCGGTTTCCTGCCTCCGTCACCCTTCCCTTACCCGAAACCGCCCAGCTCAACGCAGTTGCGCGCATAGATAGCAGTGATGACACGATGAAGGATGATATCTTTTCCAGCACAAATCCCTCCGGTACACTGACGTTCATCACACCGGATTTACGTTTCAGGGTGGAGTACTATCTCCCCTATCTGGTTGATAACGATCGGCGGTCCTTTGACTATACCTGGTTGGCTGATATAGCTGTTAATCAATTTCAACTAAAGGTGCAGCAGCCAATCACATCCGGTTCCCTTAAAACCGAGCCTACCACCGAAAATGTCTTAAAGGGCGGGGATGGATTCGATTACCACATCTTCTCCCCCCGAACGGTCCCGTCCGGGCAACCCTTTTCGCTGCATGTGGAATACAACATGACCACTTCTCAACTATCGGTGGAAAGACTGCCGCCTTCAAATACCGGCATACAAGCACCCGGGTTACCCGCCACGTCAACCGCCGGCACCGGCATTAACTGGCCCATGGTCGCTATTGTTACCGGTGGTCTCGTCATAATTGTTGTTTTGGTCTGGCAGATTGCCTCCCGCCGTCCTTCGTCTAACATTGGTAAACCGATTCATGCAGAGCTCGAAAAGCAATCCCAGGCCAAATTCTGCCATGGTTGCGGCGTACCGGTGAAAAAAGTGGACAAATATTGTAGTGAATGCGGAGCGGCTTTACAATAACTTCCACAATGTGCTGACTACACTTTACAATTGATATTGAAGAATAAGCGACAATTTCCTGGAACTCCCCAAGACGGTTACAGGAAAACTTGAAAAGGTCGGCTTACGGCAAGTAGTGAAAAAGGAATTCGAGAAAAAGTAAGTCCTATGGCGGAGAGTAAGCGCCGTTAAGATCCCGTTTCATAGATTTCGTCGGTGCAAAGATCACATCGGATGCGGGGTTCCTTCTGATGCGGGAAGTCAACAAGCGATAAGGAGCTTGAGAAAATACAAATCAATGTAAAAAGAAGATATTATAATGAGTAAATCAAACACGAATTTTTCAATTGAAGTGGTAGGCACTGAGTCCCTTTGTCCCATAGGGGAGGTTAAGGGAAAGAAGAGGTTGGCCGAAGGGAAAATTCCGTCATTTCTTGTGAGAGCGATTGTCGTTCTTAGCGGCCTAAGACGGCTTGACTAACAGGTTCGTTAATGTCTAGCGCGTTAAAGTACTTACGCTCCAGTGTGGATGACTACACTTGTCCGCCTTTGGAGTATTATAGATCCGGATTACCCGGTGGAGACCTACTTTTACGAAGGCGGAAAAGCCACACTCGTGCAGTCAGACTCCCTAAATCCAAAATCCCAACATTTCACCCTGCTTACAGAAAAATGCTTTCTTGACAATAATACCGGTATCTGAATCCAAGTCGTCTGTTGCCGCAGTATGATTGCTGTTTGATATCCGTCCCTACTACATATTGGGATGCATCCACGCTGGTTCAGGTAACGGAATTTGTAAATCCGGGAGCCCTGATCGAAATCAATGCCATGGCGGTGCTGTGAACCCGACAGAGTCAGGCCGACACATTCGACGTGCCGGGCCATTGCTCAGCTCTGACGATCATGGGCAATAAAGTTGGTTTTCAGTAATCCAAAGAAAATCCCCAAGCCTGTCATGAGTATCAGAAAGGTGCTGAAAAATATAGGGCGATACCCAAACCATTCACCGATATAGCCGAGAAAAATAGAACCTAAGAATAATCCCGAGTCCATGCCGCCGGTAAATACGCCGTTGATTTTGCCGCGTATGTGGGCCGGTTCGTCGCGGATAGCAAGAGAATTCAGACAGGGGAAAAGAAGACCATGCCCACAACCGGTGATGATTCCTGAAAAGATTAAAAGCCAACTGTTCTTAACCGCGGTTAAAGATAGATAACCCAAAGCATTTATGGCCAGTGCAAAAGGAATGATTTTTTGCTCTCCCACCCGGTCGGCGATCCGAACGACGAAGAATCGTGTCAGTATTGCTGCCATAGAATAAACAGCAAAGAAAACGGAAACACTGGGGAGCTTGAGATCTTCGACGTAAGGCGACACAAATCCACCCTGTGCGGCGAGTCCAAAGCCGAAAAGCATGGTTAAAAGCGCAATACCAAAAATCTTTCTTCTTTTCAGCACGCTGAAAAATGAGATCTGTGTGTTTTGAAAAGATTGCAGAACATATGTCTCGGGAAGAAACAATTGCAAAACCAAAGCAATGGCGCCCAACATGGAAACCATCGAGAAATAGGCCCCGAACCCGAGATTGTGGATAATAGGTTCTGAGATGCCCGGGCCAACGGCCATTCCCACCAAGGCCGTTATTCCAAACATGCCAAGGCCTTCATTGAGTCTTTGAGGTGGACTAATATCTGCTACGTAAGTGAAAGACGACGTAAAACCGAGCGCGACTCCCATACCGTGAACAATCCGAATAGCAAAGAGAGGTGTGTAGAAATTTGAAAGGGGTCCATCAAAAAGCAGGTAAAAAACCGGCATGATCGTCATGATCAGGGTGCCGAGAAAGTAGCTTTTTTTGCGTCCAAACCGGTCCACCAGCTGTGAAATCCATGGACGCATAAGTATCGAAGATATCATCATTGCTGCCATCAGGATACCGATGTCGGATTTGTTGCCGCCATGCTCGTTGATAAACAGTGGAAAAAGGAAAAAACTGCTCAGATTGCAAATAACAAAAAAATTAGCTATCGAAATTAAAATGAAGGGACGGCTGTATAAACGTGTCGTTGCCTCATAGACGAATCCCGGTTGATCAAACTCTCCCAAAACTTCCTCCTTAAACGATCTTGTTCAATATACGTACATTGGCCGTAACGCAACTATTCATTGAACTGTAATAGCGAACGCATTCTCCGTCTTGACAATACGACCGGTTTCCAATATCTGAATCCGGTCATCGACTGTCGCAGTATGATTGCTGTTTGATACCCATCCCCACTACATACTGGGATTGAAGAACCCTGCAGTCCGCCTGTGGCGGACAGGGAATCTTACACCGATAAGGAAATTGTCTTATTTTAAGATTCGCTCGCTAACCCCACAGTAAGCTACGGGGAATGCGCTCGCTGTTTCGGTTCAGCCGGTTAGAGTGCACAACTTCAAATTTTCCCTTACTTCGATCTCAACAAGGAAATTCTTAGTGCGCCAGGTTAAGCTTGCGAGATCCAGTTGGTTGAAAAGCCAATAAACAAAAGACTTTCTTGAAAAAACTGAAACAGCTACTGTAAGACGGCCTTGAAGGAAACAAAATCGGATCGAAGCGAGGAGAAGATCTGCTTTCCTACACGCTCGCCCCCTTAAATTCAAAGGGCCTTTTTGTAAAGCGTCAGTAAGTCCTTTTCGGTGCAGGGTCTCAGATTGGTCTGGTGGCACGGGTCGAGGAAGGCTTTTTTGGCCAATTCGTGGAGATGCGATTCTTTGACATCTATCTCTGAGAGGGTTGTGGGAATTCCGATGATTTTGATCAAATCGGCAACAGCTTCAATCGCTTTGTCTGCAGCTTCAAGGTCCGACAAACCAAAAGTGTTGATACCGAAGCAACCTGCTACCTTGGAATAATCGCGGGCCGCAATCTCTCTGTTGTACTTCATCACCGGTATAAGACAGATCGCGTTTGCAAGACCGTGCTGAACATGACATACCGCCGAAAGCGCATGTGCTAGAGAGTGCACTGCACCCAGGTCTTTTTGAAATGATACCGCACCCATCATCGAAGCCAACTGCATGTATGCGCGTGCTTCTAAATCTGTGGGTGTTTTGACCGCTCTCTCAAGATACAGACCCACAAGTTCGATTCCCTTGGCCGCAATTGCATCGCACATGGGATGAAAAACAGGCGCCGTTAGGGATTCTATACAGTGGGTCAATGCGTCCATACCAGTCGCGGCGGTCAAGAATGCCGGCAGCTCCAAGGTCAATTCCGGATCGAGCACAGCCAGTGATGGCATCATCAGCGGGTGGCAGACCATAAATTTACGTCCCTGTTCCACGGAAGTAATCACTGAACAGCGTCCTACCTCGCTCCCGGTGCCCGATGTGGTGGGTATGGCAATCAGGGGTGGAAGTGGGCCTTTGATTTTCAGATTGCCGCCCGTGGCGCAGTCATAATCATTGACGCTGCCGTTGTTGACCGCCAGCACCCCTACCGCCTTAGCTGCATCCATGGCTGAACCACCACCCAGACCGATTAAACCATCACACCCTTCGGCACGGTATGTCTCAAGCGCTTTGCCAATGTCTTCATCCAATGGATTGGGGTGAACCTCGCCAAATACACCGTAGGCGGCACCGGCGTTTTTCAGGATATCTTGCACTTTGGAAAAAACGTTCGTTTTTATTAAGCCGGGATCAGTGACAACCATCGGCTTGTTAATACCGATCTCTTTTAAGTTCTCCGCCAATTGGCCAACTGCTCCCGGGCCATAAGAAATCTCCGTGGGAAAGGTAAAACGAACAATCTTTTCAAACATTATGATTCTCCCCTCTTTTTTAATTTTACATTCTATCTGTACAAAATAACCCCTTGGGATTTTCGTCCATCAACCTTCATTGTCATGCTGTGATCGAGGGCTGCATGGGCAACATAGGCGGTTTCGGTCGTTAGAGGCAGGGCCGTTAGCCACTGCCAATCCATCCGGTTCCCCTTCTTCGCATGCACTGTCAGATAGTTAATTCCGAGAGAGGTGATATTGTGAAAAAAATGGGAACCCTGCGAGGATTCTGCGTTGAGGGTAGCGTGGCTAGTTTCGATAATGGCCCCTACACCGCAAATGTCTGACCATTTGACCGGAATTCCCAGCCAGCGGTCAGCCGAACCCCAGCGTCCGGGCCCAATCAATAGATATTTACGACCTGCTTTCAAAAGTTTTGCATTTATCTGCCCTATCTGATGCGCAATCTCAAGTGTAAAAGTCGGGTCGAAAGTATCCGGCTTTATATAGACAATATCGAATATCTCCTCGTTGACCGTGTTGCCTAGTGCATGCTGTGAAACACAAAATGCCCGATGGAAGTCTTCCGGGAGGATGTCGACATTCATCATCTCCTCTCTTGCACTCATCGGCCGAATTTGCAGGATGGCAAATTGGTGTTGCCCGGTTTTATCTGAATTCAAATCGACAGAAAACTCTATCTCAACGGGGCAACCCATCCCCTCTTGGCCGATGGCCAGGATATCCTTTAAAATATCAGCCAGTGGAAATAAATTGTGTTTTAGTATCGATGCAAACGTTACGACCGGATATCCTTTCATACCGCCGGAATCCCGTATGCGATGCTCCTCCGGAATGTAAGTACTGGACAACACCTTGATGGGTAATTCCTCTGTCGCATCGATAATCTCCCGCTTGGCCAGCGTGGCCCCATCGTTAACTCCCAAACGGCAGATCGGTTCGTTGATCTTCAGCGCATAAAAAAAACGTTGGGTGTTTTCCAAAATATCATCAACAGTGGAGCATTGAGGCAACAGCTCAGGATGGGATGGAGAAAATCGCAGGGTTCTCCCCCCCTCCATTACTGTTCTTCCGAGTCCCAAAGCGATCATGGTTATACCGTCCTCAGGTTTCATTTTAGAAAATGGGTAATAATTGTGGGACTGAGCCAAACCTGAGATTGTCGGATAAAAATAACGGTCATATTTTTTACCCACGAGTTGCTGGATAATCACGGCCATTTTTTCTTCTTCGGTTCGGTATCCCACTCGCCTCGAAAAAGATTTTGGGCCTTGAAAGTAGGTCGAGGCATAAACCATCTTAATCGCATTGACCAATTGTTCAAGCCGGCATTCCAAATCCGGATGATCATTGGACAACATATAGGTAATATAGAGCCCCGCATAGGCCCGGAATTGAGAATCTTCCAGGAGACTGGAAGAACGTACGGCCAAAGGATAGGAGATATGAGAGAGATATGTCCTGAGTTGATCTTTAATGTCAGGGAGAAATTCACTCTGATAAAACTTTTCTGTAATTGCTTCATCTGCTAAGTTTTGTTTGGCAAGGGTTTTGAGTTGATTGTTTTCAACGAAAGTCTCAAAAACATCAGTGGCGATAACCAGGCTTTGTGGAATGAAAGTATTAATTTGTTCGTATTTCTTTTCCAGCGTGGGGTTTCTGTGAAGTAACGTCGAAACGAACGCCAATCCCCTTGCTTTACCACCCAATGATCCTGTTCCGATTCTGAAAAATTCGGAATCGGCATCAAAGCCTTTGGGATCAAACTGAATCACGATACCTTTTTGCCGGCGCATGCGACGGTTATGAATTAGAGATATGAGAAACTGGCGATGACTTTCGGTACTGTTGAACTCATCATCTCTGATCGAACGAACCCGTGAAGCCAATTCTATCTCCGAGCGAGCAAACAACCATCGGGAAAAATCGTTTCGATTGCAGTGATAGATGAATGCATCGTCGGGAATGTTATGAAGTCTTTTTTCGAACATTTTGAGGTTAGCTGCTCGGGCAATTTCGAGCCCTGCCGGAGAGCGAAAAACAAAATCGCCAAAGCCTAAATAATCTAGAAAAAACAGGCGTATATCAGATAACAGTGTCGGCGAATTTTTATCCAAAAATAAGGCCTGTATATTTTTGGCTTTGGCGGCATTTTCGGGTTCTGCGCTGATGAGTAAAAGGGGGATATCAAAACGTTCCTTTTTGATCATTTTGAGCAAATCGATGCCGGCTTGACCGTCCAGTTTACCGGCACGTGGAAATCGCACATCCGATATAACGCCCAAGACATTGGGTTCAAACCGCCTGAAGAGCTGCAAAGCCTCTTCGTATGATTCAGCCATGAGAATTTTAGGACGCGCCCGCATGGCTAGCAACCTGTGTTCTTGGTTAAGGCCTTCTTCCATTACGGCTTGGGTTTGTATGACAAGTTCTTTGTATAAAAGGGGCAGGATTACGGAAATATAATCGGGGGAATCTTCAACAAAAATAATCACTCGAATGCCCGCAACCGTCGTGTCGTGTTTTACGTTCATCTGATCTTCGGTACTTTTGATTATCGCCAGCAACAGGTCGGTGTTTCCACTCCAGACAAATGTGCGTTCAGTCGGTAGGGTCGCTCTTTTTACGGGAAAAGATCCGGTTTGAACAACCGTCTGGTGACACAACAGCATAATCGGCAATTCAGGGGTGTTTGCTTTGATTTGATCGGCAATCTCGATGGCTTCCAGGTCAGTGATACGGGGCATGACGATGGCCAGATCAAAACGTCTTTGATTCAGATAGGAAAGGACGGTTTCGGTGGTTGACACCCAATGAAGCCGGGGGGGGTGGCTGAGGTTCAACCCCCGATATTCATTGATAATCGCTTCGGACAGGCGACAATCTTCTTCCATTATCCATGCATCATAGGGAGATGAAATCAATAAAACGTCACGAACCTTTTTATTCATCAGCTCGTGGAAGATTTTAAATCGTGGATCAAAATCACCCTGAAGGTTGTTTCTATTCAGCGTCATCTCTCTCTCCTTGGTTAATGCCCTTCCACGACGTTAAGATAAATAATAGCGGTGCCCAATTCAGAAATGGATGGACACTAGTTAAAACGATTACAAATTATATATATCACGCTTTCGTCCCACTGTCATGAAGAAGATTAAATCAGATTTCAAGCCACTATTGATGCGGCTGTCCTGCGTGGACAACCGATCCGGACATCATCGAGATTTTAATGTAAGAATTTCATGCTTCGAACGACTAAATAAAAAAGAAGAGAGGCATCCCAATCCATTTCGGGGTAGGATCTCCCGACCCTCGATTTTTTTAAAAGTTGCGTGTGGATAGGAGAATTTTAAGTTTGAAATATGACTGATTTTTTTCTAAAAAGAAGCTACATGTTGAAATGATGTTTTGAAATACTCGTGACTTATGGGAATCACTGATAATTTTGATCCTGAAACCTGGGTTGACCGATACGGAGATTACCTCTATGGCTACGCTCTCTCCCGAATTCAGGATTCGCCAATTGCCGAAGATCTCGTCCAGGAAACCTTTCTGTCCGCCCTCCAATCGTGGAAACAGTTTGAAGGCCGTTCGTCCTTGAAAACATGGCTTACCGGTATCCTAAAGCATAAAATCATGGATCACTTTCGGAAAAAAATAAGAGAAGGTACGGCAGAACGCTCATCAAGTATTGAAAACTTAGATGAGGTTTTCGATGAAATGGGACAATGGAGACAAGCGCCAGCCAAATGGACAGCAAATCCCCATAATCTCTATGAACAACACGAGTTTATGAAAGTTCTACAAAATTGTTTATCAGAACTCCCTGGTCGTCTGTCCATTATATTTACCCTGCGGGAAATGATGGATGAAAGCACTCAAAAAATCTGTCAGATTTTGGACATTTCTACGACAAATTGTGGGGTCATGCTTTATCGTGCCCGCATGTATTTAAGGCGGTGCCTTGAAATCAACTGGATCTCTGGTAAAACCTTTGAGGATTTTCGATGAAACACTGGATGTTTAGCTGCAAAGAAGTGACACAGATGGTGTCAGAATCGATGGATCGTGACCTGCCTCGATATCAACGGATCGAAATATGGATACACCTTATGATGTGCAAGTTTTGTTCACGATATAGGCAGCAATTGATGTCATTAAGAAAAGTGCTCCGGCCTCAAGCATTGCACGCTGAAAATAACGAACCCCATGCCAAACTTTCTCCCGAAGCTCGGAAACGGATTAAAAAATCTTTGCACAGGAATGATTTAGAGATTGAAACGACTAAGGATTTATAAACTCAATCAACTATAATTTCAAAGACACAAAGACAAAGATGGAGATTGGCTTTGAGTCAAGTATTCGCCCGACGGAAATGCCGGGTCGACCGGCACCAGGATCGCATATTGCGACAGACAATCACTGCTATACCTGCACCACTGGTGCCGGGTTTACCTGAGGCGGATCCATTGAGACCTGAGTTCTGGGTACCTCGGTTTTTACTAAATCGATAATGGCATCTCATTTTCGATAAATTCTTGGAGCTTTTCGATGTGGGAGTTTTCTTCAGCAACTATACTATGAAGTTGCACCAGAGTATCTTGGTCCTGAATAAGAGGCTGCAACATCTTGTAAAAAAGAATACTGTCATTTTCGAATTCAATAAAAATCAAAACCAGGTCTTTTGTTTGGTCAACCTGGGAAAAATCTATCTCTTTTAGAGAAAAGCTCTGGTCGCCGATCAGGTCGTCTAAAAAGTCACTACTTATTTCCGCTACAATAGAGTTCTTTACATGTATCTCAACTTTTTGTTTCAGATCATTAAACCATTTAGCATGATTAGACTCTTCTACTGCCATCCATTCCAGTAAAGATACCAGCGCCGGGTTCGAAATCTTATCGATAGCATTGCGGTAAACAGCTTCACCGTTTTTCTCTAAACGGATAGCTATATCCAGAATTTCATTTATCGTAAACAAAAGAACCTCCGATATCGATAAGGATGAATAGGGATGCCCTTGCCAAACCAAAGCAATTGTGCACTATATATCAACTGCAAGTATCATAACGATGGCTGGTGTGGATTCAAATATTCATTTCGACCTGACTTCTTAGTCGTTTGTCTGATGAAAATATTACAGAAAGTTTAATAAATGGGTCTTCAATTTGCGGATTATTTTGACAATTAGCAGTCAGGTCGTTTATCCGTGAACCAGGTATCACACTATTCGACCGCCGCCCGCCTCAATATTACTTCGCCCTTCACAAGTTAACGACTATTGATTATTTTTGACCACTTAACCTTTCAACATATATAATTTTCAGTCCATATTTCAAGTTCATTATTAAATTTCTCAACCCAAGTTTCGCACCTGATATTTTAAGGAAAGTCGCATCAGGCATAGGGTAAAAAGAAATTTTATTTACCCCACACCAGATGCGGCACCGTGCCCCATTCGGGGATGCGAAACTTGAGTAAATAACCTATCCTTTATGTTGTTTACAAAAACGGTTGTTACAATTAGAATAAAAATTTCAAAGAATAGATTCACATTTCAGGTTTAAGATGTCGGCTGTACGGCTGCAATAAACGGCCGCAAGCGCTCTGAACAGAGAAGGTGCGGTCAAGGGAACAATCCGGCAATGGGCCCAACATGGATGGATATCCCGTTGTATTTTCATAGAGGAAATCCAGAAGAATTGATTGAAAGGATCGGGGCTTTTCGTATTTAAACTTTACGCCTTGTTATCACGATGAAACCCGTAAAACCGGTTATAAGAGCCACCAGAGCTGTTATCGATCTCAACGCCATTGCCTATAATATTGCCGAAATTAGAAAAAAGATTGGAAGCAAAAGGAGCCTCATGGCGGTGGTAAAGGCCGACGGTTATGGACACGGCGCCATCGAAGTTGGTTCGACCGCCCTCAGGAGCGGGGCCGACTGTTTGGGTGTCGCCCTGCCGGAAGAGGGTGAGCAGCTCAGAAATGCCGGGATAGATAATCCTATTTTGGTACTGGGTCCCATACAACCCGAAGAGGCATATAAAGTCATCGGCAATCGATTGGAGCAGGCCCTGTGTAGTCTTGAACTCGCTGAGGCACTGGATCGAGCGGCTCGGAAAAACGCCACCCGCGTCAACATTCACATAAAGATAGATACCGGAATGGGCCGAATCGGCCTAAAACCCACAGATGTCATACCTTTTATCAGGCGATTAAGCCGCCTCAAAAACATCGACCTCGCAGGGATTTTTAGCCACTTTTCATGTGCAGATGAGTCGGACAAAACCTTTTCCTTCAAACAGATAAAGTTTTTTAATGAGATCACCGGTGAAATAGAGGCTTCGGGGATAAAAATACCCAAAAAACATTTGGCCAACAGCGCCGGTGTTTTAGATCTACCCGAGTCATATTATGATCTCGTCAGGCCTGGGATAATGATATATGGATTGTATCCTTCACCGGAGGTGAAGCGGAGCATAAAATTAAAACCGGCGATGACGCTCCGATCAAAGATTTCTTATTTGAAATTGACTCCCGGGGGAACACCCATCAGTTACGGTAGAACCTTTTACACCAATGGGGATTTGTTGGTGGCAACCCTTCCCTTGGGATATGCCGATGGCTACAGCCGTCAATTGTCCAATCAGGGTTATGTGGTGGTAAAGGGACAGCGGGCCCCTATAATCGGACGTGTCTGCATGGACATGTGCATGATAGATGTATCTAAAGTAACAAACGTACTGCCCGGCGACGATGTTACTGCTTTTGGTGATGATCCAAGCGTCGACAATATTGCTAGACGGATGGGGAGCATCAATTACGAGGTGGTATGTTCAGTAGGAAAAAGAGTGCCCCGAATTTATTTATAATGCAGCGAAGTAGTCACGGATCCATTATCGGTTTTTTACCGGAGGGGTGATGTTGAACGGCTGTTGATTCGAATTGTTTCAAAAGTGCTTCACTCTTTCTTTCCATCTCTTCGGCTTCTTGCTCGTTATTTTCATGGTCGTAACCCAAAAGATGCAGGACGCCGTGCACCAGCAATTCTGTCAGACGTTTTTCCATGCCGATCCCGGCCTTTTTTCCTTCTTTTACAGCTGTGTCAATAGAAACGGCCACATCACCCAGAAGGGTTGGTGAGATATTTGAAAATTTGCCCTTCTGCATGGGGAAGGCAATCACGTTGGTCGGTTTACGCCGGTTGAGGTATTTTGTATTTAAGATTTCGATCTGGGGATCATCAACTAGAAGGATGGAAAGTTCTCCATCAGGGCAGTCCAAGGCGTTTAAGATGTCCTGAGCCGTTTGCCGTATTTTGTCCAGATGCAGCTTGTGCTTGGTTTGCCTGTTGTCTATCAGGACTGCCATTTTTTCCTTTTCCATTTTTAGCGATTAGGTTTTCAGGATAATCGATACGATGGTGATAAATTCCGTTTAAAATTTTGTTAAAGCTTTTGGCGATATTATGCAGATCCTTTAACGTTAGCTCACAGTTATCAAGTTGACCATCCGAAAATATCTTGTCAATGAGATTTTGTACCAACCCTTGAATTCTCGACGGCGTCGGGTTCTGAAGCGTTCTTGAAGCCGCTTCTGCCACATCTGCCAGCATCACAATACCGGCCTCCCGCGTAAGCGGCTTTGGACCGGGGTACCTGAAGTTGTCGATTTCTACCGCATCTTCTCCTTTGAGTTGCTTTGCTTTTTCGTAAAAGAAACTGATAAGGCTCGTTCCATGATGTTGTCGAATGTTGTCGATGATGGCCTGGCCCAACTTGTTTTGCTTGGCAATCTCAACTCCATTTTTGATATGCGATATCAGGATGAGGCTCGACATGGATGGGGCGAGTTTGTCATGCCTGTTTTTTCCATTCGGCTGGTTCTCGATGAAATAGAGCGGGTTTTTTAATTTACCAATGTCATGATAATATCCGCTGGTTTTTGCAAGCAATGGATTTGCGCCGATTTCGGATGCAGCAGCTTCAACCATGGAACCGACGAGGACAGAATGATGGTAGGTTCCGGGAACTTCCAACATCAGGCGCCGGAGAAGCGGCTGGTCAAGGTTTGCCAATTCCAGAAGGGTGATGTCTGTCTTGTAATCGAAAGCGATTTCGATAAGAGGAGCGATACCGGCAGTGATCATGCCCGCCACGATACCGGCTTGAAATGCAAATGCCGCGTCCCACAAAAGTTTAACTCCGGTCAAGTTTGACATATAAACATCCAATGCAATTACAACAACAATATTTAGCAAACCGAGTTTTACACCTGCCTTAATAAATACTTTACGCTCCCTGCAATTTTGTATCCAGTAAGCCGCCATGAGGCTGCTTAAAAGGAAGTAGACAAAAAATTCAAATCGATTTTGAAACATCATGGCTGTGCTGGTGGCAATGACCATTGCAAATAGGACTGCAACCTCCACCCCCAGAAACAGGCAGATGGTCATGGCACCTGAAGCCAGAGGAATTCCAAAATAGATCGAAGAAGGGGTGAGGGATAGCGGGGCATTTTCGGTGAGTGATTCAGAAAAAGATGCGGAGACTTTTGCGATAAAGAGAAAAGCGATCAGAATCGTGGCAATAAAAAGTAAATTTTTATCATGATCCAGTTTGATTTGATGGTGATTTACAAGTAAAATATACGTTATCACTAAAAAGCTTAGGATTAAAGTGGCAGCGCCCATTGTGCTTGCCAATGCTTTTTTCCATTTTGTACCGGCCTGCAACGCTTTTAGCTTTAATAGTTGGGTTTTTGTAACCCTTTCTCCTTCTCGTAAAAGCATTTCACCTGCTTTTATTTTGTAAAGAATCGGCTTTATTTCTTCGGATGCTCTCCTTTCCCGGATTTCGGTTTCATTCCTATTTAATGTAATATTCGGCTGTATGAACCTTTGAGAAAAATCCACTATCAGATTTCTCAGCACATAATTGACATTCTTTAGAAAGGGTTGGCCGATAATTCTAGCCATGGTTTTGGCCTGATCATGCCCATAGAATTGCTTTAAACTGTGAACGGTCCGCTCGGCGCCTGTTCCCACTGTTCGCAAAACAATTCCTTTTCCGATTTCCCTTAAGAGTATCTCTTTGTTTGTAACCACACCGTTTTCAAACAATTTGCTTAAAATCAAGGTGATACTATTGGAAATATTTTCTGAAAAAGATTCTTTTACGAGGATGGTAAACGCACCATTACTGATGGTAATTCCGAGTTTTTTCTCAAAGTCTCTTTTTTTTGTTCTATTTTGAGGCTGAAGCTCCCCGGGTTTTAATGGCAAATTTTCAATCTGATTTTCCTTTTCCGATTGAGACATCTGCCGGAGGTCTGCGAAGGCCCGGTTTACATTCTGAATTAATTTTGAGGCCAGATTTAAATCATGGTCATAGACCGTCAAAACTTTACTGGTCGCCTGTCTTTGTTTTATTCCGGTCGCTTCTTTATCTTCGATAAAAAAATCTCTGGTTGCCTTGATATCCTTTTTGACAACATCACCAAAGGTATAGGATTTAATCGGGACGACAAGGTTGGGGTAAAGGATAATGGCATATATGATTGTAATGCAGATCAGAATACCCCATGGAACCAGCTTACGGGTCTTGATGAGTGAAATAAACGATTTCTTTTTTTGATCAATATTTATATTATGATGGTTTCTGTTTGTTTTCATCTAGCTCTTCATACGCCTTAATAATTTCCTGGACCAATCTGTGTCTGACGACGTCCTGCTTTGAAAAAAAGACGAACTTAATTCCACCTATCGTTTGAAGAATATTTTTTGTTTCTATCAATCCTGAAATTTTGTTGTTCGGAAGATCTATCTGGGTGATGTCCCCGGTGATAACCGCTTTCGAGTTGAAGCCGATACGGGTCAAGAACATTTTCATCTGTTCGGATGTGGTGTTTTGCGCTTCATCCAAAACAATGAAAGAATCGTTCAAGGTTCGGCCCCGCATAAAAGCGATTGGAGCGACTTCGATAACCCCCTTTTGCATCAAATCGGAGACCTTTTCAAATTTCATCATGTCGTGGAGCGCATCATATAATGGCCTCAAGTACGGGTCAATCTTTTCAGCAAGATCACCGGGCAAAAATCCCAGAGCCTCGCCTGCTTCAACCGCAGGCCGCGTTAAAATGATCCGGCTGACTTGCCCTTTGGAAAGCTCTGCCACTGCCATTGCCATTGCCAGATAGGTTTTGCCTGTTCCGGCCGGACCGATTCCGAAAACAATGTCAAATTTTCGTATGGCTTCGATATATTCTTTCTGGGCCTGGTTTTTTGGAGCAATCGTTCTCCTTTTTGAAGTAATGTAAACTGTATCTAAAAAGATTTTTTTCAAATTAACTCGATCGTCTCTGCTAAGGGCTCTCACTGCATAATCGATGTCAACCGGATAGATGGGGTATCGTTCCTCTATCAAACCGTAAAGTTGCTTCAGGATGTTTTGGGCAAGGCGGACCGTTATGCTATCGCCCTGAATAAACAGCGTATTACCTCTTGCATCAATCGTAATGTCGATTGCCTCGGCAAGTCGTTTAAGGTTGTTGTTCTGCTCTCCGAACAGCTGCCTTGCCAAATTTAAGTCTGCGAAATCGAGTGTAGCCCGTGTGCTGTCCACTTTTTCTTTCAGAGATGGTTGCTGATTTCGCATGTTCATCGATTATCGTCCGGTTATCCAAATAATTTTATCGATCGGGTTCCTGTTGATCGATGCAGTGATTGCCTATCAAACCATTCGTTGGATTGCAAACTACATTTTATCGTTTGAACATGCAAATTAAAAATGACTTGACAAAACGATCTGTTTTGCTACTTTAACAACGTATCGCATTTAAAATATTCTTTTTATTCAGCAACTTATCAAACTAATAAAATTTGTATAAGGCCTTAGAAAAATATTCAGCCAATGATAATGATAATCGATTGCCATGAATCTTTTTGATATTGCGATTATAATAATTGTGGGATTTAGTCTAATCAGGGGTTTTTTCAGAGGATTTATCAAGGAGCTGTTTTCAGTCATCGGATTATTTGTCGGCTTTTATGCCGCCTATACCTATTACCAGCAGATTGCAAAATTTTTATCGCAGTGGATCACCAACGCTTCTTATTTAAATATATTGAGCTTTATGATCATTTTTTGTGGCATTTTCTTTATCATCAGCATTCTAGGCGTCATCATCAAGTATATCCTCAACATTTCGTTTTTAAAATGGGCGGACCGGATTTTTGGGGCCGGTTTCGGCGCCATTAAAGGGATACTGTTTGTCTCCATTCTGTTGATTATGCTCATCACTTTC
>DRHF01000389.1 GCA_011049715.1 Desulfobacterales bacterium | reverse complement strand
TTTTACGAATCAAAGGCGCTTTATCGGGCTTTTCGGGAAGAAGTACCCGAAAATGAGGAGACCATGCCGATCGGCAAATCAATGATTGTTCGGGAAGGAAAAGACCTGACGATGATCTCCTATGGCGCAATGATGCGCCCCACACTTGAAGCGGCAACAACGCTGAAAGACTACAATGATGTCGATGCAGAGGTCATCGATCTTTTGACCATCTCTCCATTGGACGATAAGATTTTCGTCCAATCTGTTAAGAAAACCGGCCGTGCCATGATCATACATGAAGCACCGGGCAGTTTTGGGCCGGGTGCCGAGGTCGTATCCCGCCTGGTTGAAAAGGCATTTTTCTATCTGGAAGCGCCGATCTCACGGGTTACAGGCTATGATATTATCATTCCCCTGTTCAGCAGGGAGAGCAGTTATATTCCCAACACCGACCGCATCTTACGCGAAGCAAAAAAAATATTGAACACCTAACTTCGGAGAAGGATTATGTCTAGACCTTTTAAGTTGCCTGATTTGGGGGAAGGAATTCACGAAGGAGAGATTATAGCTGTTATCGTATCTGTTGGAGACCAAGTGACCGAGGGTGATCCGATACTAGAGGTTGAGACCGATAAGGCGGCGGTGGAGATTCCATCTCCCTTCACCGGTACGGTAGAGGCCATCATGGTCAAACCGGGCGACCTGGTGGAGGTGGGAGATGTTCTTATGACGTTTGGCAACGGTGAGCCGGTAGAAAAGGACACAGCAGAGAAGCAGCCGGATCAGGTTAAGGATGAAGCTTCAGCGCCCTCTATAGATCGAAGCAAGGAGCCGGTTCCAGCTTCGCCTGCAACACGCCGTCTGGCCCGTGAGCTCGGCATCGATCTTCATCAGGTACCCCCGAGCGGGCCGGAGGGGTTGGTCACAGTCGCAGATGTCCGATCTTTTGTCGAAAAAGGGAAAAAACCAAAAGAAGTGCCCGAACCTGCCGAACCGACTCCCAAAGCAGCGTCTGCCCCTCGGATTGCAGCCCCACCGCTACCGGATTTTGCAAAATGGGGACCGGTGGAAGAGATCCCGGTTCGCTCGATTCGTCGGGCAACAGCCAAAAAAATGGCCTTGGCCTGGTCCCAGATTCCCCATGTTACCACCCAAGATGTGGCGGACATTACCAAACTCGAAGAGTTCAGGTCAAAGCACAAGGGCGGAATTGAGGCCAAAGGCGGAAAACTCACACTGACCGTTTTCGCCCTTAAAGCTGCGGCGACTGCCCTCAAGGCATATCCAAACTTCAATTCCACACTCGATATGGCGGCCAGTCGGATTATTATCAAACACTATTTTCATCTTGGCGTGGCGGTTGACACGGATAACGGTCTTGTTGTTTCGGTAATCCGGGAGGTGGATCGCAAAAGCATCACGGAACTTGCCATTGAACTCAACGATCTGGTCCAAAGGACGCGGGCACGGAAAACGACACTCGAGGAGATGCAGGGCAGCACATTTACCATTACCAATATCGGCGCAGCAGGTGGCGGGCACTTTTCACCGATCATTAATTATCCTGAAGTCGCGATTTTGGGTATGGGTTCCGCCCGCCTCCAACCGGTTGTCATGAAAACAAAGGGAAAAGATCAAGCCATTGTCCCTCGCCTGATTATGCCGCTGACATTGGCCATTGATCACCGGGCCCTTGACGGGGCCGATGCAACCCGGTTCTTGCGATTGATTATTGATGCGCTGGAGGATCCGGATGAGTTGTTAATGACAATGGTTTAAAAGAAGGAGCCAACAATCCGAGGTTAAACATCTATGGTAATGGGTGAACTGATACAGGAAACAGAGCTTCTGGTCATCGGAGGCGGGCCCGGCGGGTATTCAGCCGCCTTTCGTGCTGCGGATCTGGGGCTGGATGTAACCCTGGTCGATCCCGGGGGTCGGCCTGGCGGAGCCTGCCTGTTTAGAGGATGCATTCCCTCCAAGACATTTCTCTACCTTTCCGAGCTGATCTACGACGCCGGTCGTGCTAAATCGATGGGAATTACGTTTGAAAAACCTAAAATCGATCTGGAGCAACTACGCACCTGGAAGGAAAAGGTGATCGATAACCTGTCTGCCGGGCTTATGACCCTGAGCAACCGGCGGGACATCCAAATGATCAAGGGGAGGGCCGAATTTGAAACATCAAGCAGCGTCCGCATTCACGACTCTGATGTCCGTCATATCAAGTTTCGACATGCAATCCTTTCAACCGGCTCATATGCAACCCCTTTTCCCGGGACTGACCTGAAAAAAGGTGGCCGGGTGATGAACTCAACCGGCGCTTTGGAGCTTGCCGACATTCCCCAATCCCTTTTGATACTGGGTGGGGGTTATGTGGGCCTGGAATTAGGGTCGGTTTATGCCGCACTGGGTAGCCGGGTTCATCTTGTTGAGCGTGGAGACAGACTCCTCCCCGGAGTGGATGCTGACCTCGTTAAGCCATTATTTAAAAGACTGGAAGAAATTTTTGAATCGATTGAGTTGAACACCACGATATCCACCCTAAAAGAGGATGAAAGCAAGGTTACTGTCGAATATGAAGAAGAAAAGGAAAAAACCCAACAGGCCTTTGACCGGGTACTTATCGCCATCGGCCGAAAACCTAAGGTAGAAGGTCTGGGATTGGAAAATACGAAATTAAAAATGGATTCCCACGGTTTTGTGACCGTCGATGAACAACAGCGTACCGGCGATGAACGGATATTTGCCGTAGGTGATGTCGTCGGCGGCGTGATGCTGGCCCACAAGGCCATCCGGGAAGGGAAGGTGGCAGCTGAAGTGATTGCCGGTGAGCCTTCCGCCTTTGATGCACGTGCCATCCCTGCTGTCGTCTATACCGACCCCCAGATTGCATGGTGTGGTTTGACCGAAGAGCAGGCTCGGAAACAAAACAGATCTGTCAGCGTTCAGCGGTTTCCGTGGAAATTTTCAGGCAGGGCGATGACGATGGATGCCACGGAAGGACTTACAAAGATGATCGTCGATCCTGAGAGCGGGCGGATACTGGGAATCGGCATAACCGGGCGTGATACCGAGGGATTGATTTCCGAAGGCGTTTTGGCGATCGAGATGGCGGCGCTGGCCCAGGATGTGGCGTTGAGCATTCATCCGCACCCAACTCTTTCAGAGACCGAAGGTGAAGCGGCTGAGATCTTCCTGGGAAGCGCAACCCATGTTCTGCCCAAAAAGAAATCGTAACGAAATCAACCGAAACTTTCAGGTCTATATTTTTCCCCGATCGATTTCTTTTTTCATTATTTTTTTATGCCGTGTTATCCCCTCAAGAAACCGAACCCATGGTGCTGAGAAAACCGCCGTCGACATACAGGGTTTGTCCGGTAATAAAATCTGAGGCCGGGGATGCCAGAAAAACAGCGGCGTAGCCCAATTCGTCCGGACTGCCCCACCTTCCTTCAGGGGTTCTTTTTTTGATCCAATTATCAAACATTTCATCCTGCCAAAGCGGTCGCGTCAAATCGGTCTTAAAATAACCGGGCCCAATGGCATTGACATTGATATGATATTGGGCCCAATCGACGGCCAGCGATTTGGTAAGTTGACGAATTCCGCCTTTGGAAGCAGCATAGGCCGCTATATGTTTCCGTGTGACTTCACTTGTAACTGAAGAAATATTGATAATCTTACCCCTTTTTTCTTTTTCAATACGCTCTTTGGCAAACGCCTGGGACAGTGCAAATACGGAAGAAAGGTTTAGATTGATTACAAAGTTCCAATCTTTTAAGGACAATGTTTCAGCTGAACCACGTCTGAGCCCGCCGGCATTGTTTATGAGGATATCGATACCTCCTGTATCATCGATGATTTTTGAGTAGATTTCTTTTATTCCATCGACCTCAACCATATCAAAGGGATAAATCCGGACATTCCGGCCAATCCCGGCCAGATCATTCTGCGCTTTCACCAACCGCATTTTGTTTCGAGCCATCAACACGATATCAGATCCGGCTTTGGCCAGGGCTTTGGCGATGCTGAATCCAATTCCCCTGCTGCCGCCCGTGATCAGGGAACACATATTATCCAACCTAAATTTTTCCATCATGACTGACCCCATATTTTTGGGAAAGACGAAGTGCGCTAACTTTTTCTTTCAGTGACATATTTCATGAAAGAACGCCAGATTAAACTGAATGTAAGATCATTATATGGAGGTGTGAACTCTGCGAAATAACATATTGATTTTTCAAAACGGACTCCCTATTGAAATAGAGCCACTATTGTTTTAATAAAGATCGGACAACTGATTTGAAGGCCCAGATAAATTCATCAGAAAGAAAGCACAAGATCTCCCAAATTTTGAACCTTTTACAACAACTAAACGGAAGAAGAACCAAAAATATTTACGACGCGAATGCAACCTTGCACTTTTCCCGGTGTTTATAACGATGACAGATCTTATTCTTTTTAATGCAAACATAATTACGTTGGATCCTCGGGTTGAAAAGGCCCGATCGGTCGCCGTTCGCGATTGCAAAATAGAAGCTGTAGCGG
>DRHF01000388.1 GCA_011049715.1 Desulfobacterales bacterium | reverse complement strand
TTAGTGTCCGTCCATAAACAGTGAATTTTGGAGTAGGAAAGTTAATAGAAAATTATGACTTCCCTTAGATGAAGTGAAAAAACCAAATTCAGGTTCAAAGAAGACCAAAGAAAGCACTAAAACCTGAAAAATGGATACACTTCTCCTCTTAGTGTCTGTTTTTTGTAAAAGAGCGCTGTTTTGTTAGGCTGTCGCCAGTTTCTTTCTAGCCATCGTCAGCAGATTGGCCGCCACCACCGATGCCAGTACATAACATTTGAAGGAACGAAACCCTTTCCAGGTGCAGCGCGTCAGACCGAAGCTACGCTTGAGCCAGGAAATTCCGGATTCGATGCCGGCACGAAACCGTCGTAGCTTTTTGTACACATACTCGCTGCGGCACATGTCGGCCAGTTCAATGCCTCGCTTTTTGGCAAAGCAAACGTCCTTAATCTTTCGCTCTTTGGCTTTCGACAGGTTCTCTTTGGAGGCAAACCCGCCGTCCAGAGCCACCTTCAACGGATAGCGGCCATAGATTTGTTCTTGGCGATCGAGCATTTGCTCAACCAAATCTGTATCGGCTGGATTGCCTTGCAGGATCACACAGTCCAAAATCAGGTTCGAAGCTCCGCCGGTCAGGCAAATCTTATGACCATAATGGGTGTCCCGGTTATCTTTGATGATGATGTCGGTATGGTCTTCGAAAATAGAAACAACCTTTTGCTCGGCCGGAACCGTTTCGCCCTGAATCACTCGTCGGTAAGTCTGGTCGTAGACCTGCTCTGACAGAGCGGCGTAGTGTTTGATATCACGGAGTAACACGAACAATCGGATATCTGCTGACGATAGTTGTGCAAGGATGCCCTCGGCACTTTTGGCATAGCCTATTGCTTTGCGGGTGACCTTGAGCAGATCCTCATAAAGGGGCTGACGGCGGCGATCGCCCTTAGCATACTGGATGCCTACCATTCTGCGTTTAGCGCGACGCTGATGATCGGAAAAGATGATCTTGGCCCCGAACTGATCCCGGGCTTTTAGCAGTAGACGGGTCAACACCCGCACACAGTCGAACAACTGCACTGAATCGAAAGGCTTATGGATGTTGGACTCAACCACTGTACAGTCGATGCGAACGGTTCGTCCCTTTTCGATACCTTCTTGCTCGGCGTGGCCCAGCAAATCACGGAAAATGATTTCCCAGGTTTGCTCCGAAAGGGATTTGATATTTGCGTTGAGAGCCGATTTTTTGAAACCCTTATCGGCAAAGCCAATCCGGCAAAAACGCCTCAAACACCGGGAATCAAAAATATGAAAAGCCAACTGTACACAGGTGAACTCGAAAAGACGCATAATGATCGCAGCCCGCAGAACCTGATCGGCACTCATACCGCGAGCCCCTGTTCGACGTTTGATAATTCTTCCCCTGTTAAGGTCTTGAAGAACATACTCAGAAATAGTAGGAGTATTATCGATGATGTTGCTTATCGCTTCAAGCTCTCTTTCCTGAGGATGGCTGGAGACAGGTTCCAGTAGAGGCATCTGTTTTTGCTGTTTTTCGCGCATTTTGTTGGTGGCTCCTTTTTAGTTTTTGTAGTGTTTTTGGATAGTTATCGATATTCCTTATACTACATTAAATTAGAAAAAACCACCACAAAATGCACTTTTCTTATTTATACCGGCTAGTTATGTCGCCGGATGGACACTAATTAGAAAGCCATGTGTGTTTATCCCACTGCTTTCTTAAAAATTGTTAAGCTCTGCGGTGAACTATTACACATTTCCCTAATTGGCAGTATATTAGAGATCGCTCTTTATTGTAAATCGGGAAAAGCCTGATTTTCTATAGGGAATTCTTGGAAATTAAGCGCTTTGAAATTTCGACAGGATAACTAGTTGTTATTACAGAGATAAATGGAAAAAAAATTCGGAGTTAGGCGGAAGATTTATACGACGGGGTATTTAAATCACAATATCTTGTGTAATACTACAATTCTATATACTAAATAATGTGGTTTTGTTTTAAAGTCTATTGATCAGGAAAATTCTGATAGTTTAATCAGGTTTTTCCTGATGGAGATCTTGGCTAAATCGACGACAGCCTTCGGTCAGGTAGAAATAGATTTGATTTAAGGGATAAGATCGTTCTGGGTTCTTTGTTCTTTGTTCTGGGTTTTTGGTTCCGGGTTCATCATTGAAGATTTCTTTCTTTTGGTGTGAAGCTATTTTTGTCCTTCAGCGGGGATTATTTTTTAGATATTTTATAAAAGCGCCACCTTTTGACCCTGTGTGCTTTGCTAGTGCGTACAATTCGTGAAATTCATCATTTCCAATATAGTTTTGATCCAATGCGACGTACAGTTCACTTTGTACTTCTGTACAAGACCGCTGAGAATATCCCAAAAATCGGGCAAACTCACGGTTGGACCTTGCGTCGAATCCTTCCGCAATGTTGTGCATCACTGAACCTGAAGCTCGTCGAATCTGATCTTTCTGCCCATAGTCTTTGGCGAATTCGCCTTTTTTGGTTATCGAATAAATCTTCCGGGTTAATTCACGCCCGAGCTGCCACACTTCTATGTCTTCAAATTTCGTAATCTTCATCTTGACCACCCAACAAAGAACCAAGCACAAGGAACAAAGAACCAAGCACAAGGAACAAAGAACCAAGCACAAGGAACAAAAAAACTAAAAACACCGAAGGACCTATCTTACCGGTCTTACCGGCAATTCCCCCCCCTCGCCCAGGAATCTTTTCAAACATGAATCCGGGCTCGGGTGAAAGGGATCGTTTAGCAGGGCGCTGGCTAGTGCGGGGCAGCTTCCGGTACAGTAGTTGATGTAATCACAACCCCGGCAGTATTCAAAATCGGTTAAAGGGATACTTCGACGCGCCCGGAAACGGTTGAGTTCCGGGTGGTTCTGCCACACATCCTTCAGGTCGTCCCTGTTGATCCGACCCAGTTCCATGCCGGGAATCAAACCGCACGGAACCATTACACCGTCCGGCCGGACAGCCATCTTGCTCATAAAACCGCCGCATCCGGTCAGATAACCACGGCCGGGAAGGCTCTCCATCCCCTTTTCAAAGGCATCGGTCACATCTTGAGCCAGCCGCGGGCCTCGGCCAGGGGACCGGCCTGGGCGCTGATCCGGCCGTTGTATTTTTCGGTCAGTTTAAGCAGGGTCTTCATTGCCAAAGACCGATCTTCCGCTGTCAGCTGAACCTGTTCGGCGTTCTGCCGGCAAAGACCGAGATGGGCGGCGGAGTTGGTGGAAAAGCCAGGCAGCCCGATTTCATCCAGCAAAAGTTTGGATATATCCTCAAGCTCTCCGACATTTTTTTTGTGGATGGTCACCCGAACCGTTGCGGGCAGGTTATATTTCAGCAGGCTTTTCAACCCGGAAACCGCCTTGTAGAAACTCCCTTTTCCCCGAAACGCATCATGGGTCGTCTCCATGGATCCGTCGATCGAAACCTGTACCGAATTGCAGCGGCCGGTTGAAGCGAGAAATTCGGCCGACTCATCTGTGATCAGCGTCCCGTTGCTCAAAACGGAAAACCGCATACGGTTTCGAACTATTCCTTCCACGAGCGCCTTGAAATCCTCGTGGATAAAAGGTTCGCCTCCCTGGAGACAGACATCCATCACCGCACAGCGATTCAGCTCCTCGAAAAATTCGAGCCACTCATCTGTCGGCAGATCCTGTTCCACATCACCGGCACTGGTGAAATGGCTGCAATATCGGCACCGGAGATTGCATTTGTTTGTGATCTCAAGATCTACGGACTTCGGGGTTTTCATCACTTTCATTGAGTTATTCATACCTTCTTCCAGTCAAAACTCAATTAGATGTTATTCGTTATCATTCAAGTTTCACGCTTAATATTTTGAGGGAACCCGCATCAGGCAAAGGATAAAAAGAAATTTTTCTGAAAAAAATCGATGACGAGCGCTTTGACAACGGCACAAAACCTTTTAAGAGTTACCATTCCAGAAGCAACTGATATCAAAGCAAAAAACCAGACCTTCGCGTGCCTGTGCACGGTGATTACTTTATGGATTCCGGTTCACATCGGCTTCCTCATTGTTTTTCCAAAAAATTTTATTTACCCCACACCCGATGCGGCACTATGTCCCATGGGGGGGGCGAAACTTGAGTTATCAGTTATTGGTTTTGGTAAATTTTAATCAATAAACCATTGACAATTAATTGATAACCCACCGGTTGAGCTTTTTATCGCTCAGTCGGGGTGACACTCGATGTGATATGCGGAATTCGTATTTTAATTCGCCGGGGTGAAGGTTATTGTTCCGGGCTTTTATATCCAAAACCGATAATTCCGGGAACTCCAATACTGATCCCCGTGCCGTGAATCATTTTTCCCCAGCCGCTCCCTTTAGCGACAATCACATCCCGGTCCCGGATTTCAATGTTGTACCCCTCGGGGTCTGATTCAAGGTCCAACTCCCGGACCTCGCGCTTGCCGGCATCATTATAGCGGATCAGCGTCACCTGTTTCCTGTTTGCCCAGGGTGCAAATCCCCCTGCAGACATCACCGCCTCCTGAATAATCATCTGCTGTTTGATATGGTATGATCCGGGTTTACGAACCGCGCCGTCGACAAAAAAAACACCGGCTTCCGGGATAAAGATAACATCCCCGCCGTTGATTTCGATATTTAAATCGGCGTTTCCTTCCTTGATCATCCGTTCCAGATCGACCAGAAATACCTGGCTTTCTCCTGTATCGGTATTCGACCGCCTGACCTGCACGGTCGGGCCTGCTTCCTCAGAAAGCCCGCCGGCCAACCCCAGCACATCGAGCAGCCGCTGCCGGGATACAAGGTCATAGGTACCAGGTTTTTTCACCTTTCCTGCGATGGTGACTCGCTGACTGTATCTTTCTTTAACAAAGATGCTTATATGGGGATTTTTGATATACCGGGCTGCAAAGAGCCGCTCAATTTTCTCTTCAGCCTCCCGGGCCGACAGGCCCTTTACCCCCACCTGCCCGAGCAGCGGGAGGGTGATTTGCCCCCGGGAGCTGACCCTCGCCTTGGTATCCAGGTTCGCGGCTTCAAAGACCTTCAATTCGATCAAATCACCGGCGCCGAGAAGGTAATCGCTGCGATCGGTGTTTGACCGGACCGAGGCGAACAATTGTTCGTTGAGTTTTGAAATTTCCGCGCTCTTTGGATTGGCGTCGGCGGATGCGTAGCTCTCCACCAATGCTTCATCTGCTTCCCGCTGCTTGGCGCCGACACAGCCGACAAGGGTGCCAACGGCAACCATCATGATAATGCATAGGGAAACAGTAAGAAAGGATATCTGTCTGGGGGCGTATGTCATGGCACTCTTCAAAGGTGAGTCAAAAGTGCTAACCCCGTAAAAGTACGGGGTTAGCAATGGTTTTTGTGGTTATTAAGTTGACGTTTTTTTACTGGGGTGCAGCAGGGCTTCCGGGCCCTTCGTCAGTAACAGCGGGTCCTAAAAGTGGAAACACTGCAGTGGCACCAAGTATTCCGAACGTACCAGCTCCAGCGCCTCCAGCGGCGCCTCCAGCGGCTCCTCCCGGAACGACTTGGGCAAGATAAATCCGGTTGCCGGCCGTGACCAGTTTGTCCCCATCCGCAGTGGAAATCAGAAGGGAACCCCCTTCGATGACCCCGATCTCGCTTCCCTTTTTAGAAACTGAAACATACCCTTTTAATGTGGACTTTTCGGTGGAAGCATTGAGGATGACCTGCTGGACGGTGACAAACCCCTCCGGTGTGGTGAAAACCAGGGCCTGTGGAAGTTTTGAAAGGGCAAAATAGACGGTCCCCTCTTTAACCCGTAATTCCCTGCTGGTATCGGCATTGCTGATCGCAAACTGGCTTTTATCCACAGCGACCAGATAAAGGTCAGTGAGTTTTACCGCACAGTCCCCTTCGGTTTTGAGCAGGATGTTTTCCGGCAAGGGCGCCTCTGAGCTGTATGAACCGATCGTCTGCCCATCCTTGATCATGTAAACTTTACCCATCGGGATGATCCGGCCGGCATTTCCTTCCATACCAAAACCATTGACCGTAAAGGCGATCAAAGCCAGAGATACCAAGCACACCTTTACCGCTTGAGTAAATAAATGCTTTTTCATGATCTCCTCCTTATATTTTTACCTTAGTTTTCCCAATAATTAAATATTGCAATTTTTTGAGTTTAAGTTAAAAATAATCGAGCAACGAGCAACATTTCTGCCGGATATAGAAAAAATGAACCATGTGGAACACAGATGATATTATTTTAAAAAAACTTACCTGTCAAGAAAAAAATCAAAAAATAGTTCGCGAAAATTGCCCCTAAAATACCGAACGAAAATACGTGGTATTTAAATTTTTGAAAACCAAAGGCGATAGGGAGGTTTCGAAAGGGGTTGCATCTATTCGGTTTTTTCAATACCCTAACCGAGCCCTAACCGAGCCAAAACTCGATTAGATGTTATTCGTTATCAGTTGTTGGTTTTGGTAAATTTTATTCAATATTGTATCTCATCTATACAAAGGAATATAGTCTATACGACCGCGCTTTCCGGAAAAAAAGGGAAAATTTCTAAATGAAACTATCATTGAAACAACAGCTTTCCGAAGTAAACAAAGAGCTGTGGCTCGTTCTCTCCATGATTTCAATAATCGGTGTCATGAACTATCTGGTCACCGGCCATCGGATGCTCCTAGGGCTTTATACCCTGCCCACCCTGTTTTCCGCTTATTTTTACGGCCGAAAACATGCCGTACTCACCGCTTTTGCCAGTATTTTGCTTGTGGGTCTTTTTGGATATTACAAGCCCTCTATCTTTTCTCTGCCATCGATCCCTGCAATGCCGGATCACCGCTGGTTTGAAATGGCGGCATGGGGCGAAATACTGTTGGTCACCGCCTATGCCATGGGGACACTTTATGACAGAAACGCGACCAAATTGACGGAACTCAGGCAGACCTACAGGGGGCTGCTGGTGATTTTGCGCCAGTTTATTTCCAAGGACAAATACACCGAAAACCACTGTTACCGTGTTTCGATTTACACCGCCAAAATTGCAACCTATCTGGGTATCGATGCAGACCATATTGAAGACATCCGTTCAGCAGCCCTGCTTCATGATATCGGCAAGCTGGATATCAGAGCCGGGAGCTGCTTTACAAGGCCTCCCAGTTGACCAGGGAAGAATTTGACGGAATGAAAAAGCATGTGGAAATGGGGACCGATATCCTCGAATCGGTCGGAGGCCCCATGGGCCGGATCATTCCTCTTATTTTATCCCACCATGACAAGTATGATGGATCGGGCTATCACCCGGAGACCGGCAAAAAAATTCCCCTGGGATCCCGGATCATTACCGTAGCCGATGTATACGATGCCCTTGTCAGTGACCGCCCATATCGTAAAGCCATGTCCCCATTTGAGGCAAAAGATATCCTTCTCAAAGGATCGGGGACTGAATTTGACCCCACAATGGTCGATGCCTTTTTAAAGGCGTTCCGAAAGGGTGAAATGGAAGTCCCGCATGTGCTTATTTGACAATCATCCCAATGGGCAACTCATTTCTGAATTGGACACCTCTATTATTTAGTTTAAAGTCATAGGTGAGCACCAATTAACGTTTCCGGCATGACTTGGATGAGGAGAATTTGAATTGAGAAAAAAGCTTATATTATCTGTGCTTTTGCTTGTGGTATGGATCCCACATGCCATGTACGCACAGGAGAGCAAAAAAGACATCCAGCTCCAAACGGTTGCTTTTAAATTGTTTCAAGAAAAAGAAAATCTTAAAATATTGAGATCTCAGGTGGTGGAGAAAAACAACACCGCTGCTATTTTTGATGAACAGCCTTTGTCTTACTATTCACTGATGGATAGTATAGATCGAATATATATCCTGTGCGGCTACGAATATGAGATATTGGAAATTGCACCAAAATTAAAAAAGGAATTTAAACCCAAATACTATCAGCGGAGAAGCAAACAGCTCCTTCGAACAATAGACGCGATTACAACCGAACTGAATACGATAGACATGCTTTTCAAAGAAACACAGAACAGATCCATCATCAATTTGGTAGATCGAACAAAAAAAAGCATCCAATCCATTTTGTCTTTGATGGAATACGGGGTGAAGATTCTTGAGCCGGAATCGAATTGAATATTACAGGAGCCGAGATTAAATGTTTATCTGAAAACACGGGTTCGATGGTAGAAAAACGGTTTGAGCACATGCAGTCCCATCACTGAAACGATCGGCTTAAAAGCCCAGGCAGCAACCGATTGGCTCCCCAGGCATTGTTTGCAATAGGAGTGGACGAGCCGATACCTTTTAAACCCGGCGATTATCTCCCCCAATTTATCTGAGGAAAGAATATCCTCCAGTGAGGTATTACGAAGGTTGCCCAGGACTGTTTGACCGTCATAGTCGATACAGCACAAAATCAGATCGCCGCTGTAGAGGATCCCAAAGTGATCCCTCATTCCAAAACAGTGACCGGCCCAGGCATTGTATATCTTCCCATCACTAAAAGCATGGCCCCAGTTATTTAAAAGATAGGTCTCAAAAAACAGATTGGGGGCAATTTCAACGACGTTCCATTTGTAGCTGACAATTTTCCCAAGACGCTTCATCGCATAGGCCCGCTGCGCCTCGGGTATGCTCAAAAGGTCATAAATCCGGTCTGCCCAGTTTTGGAATGTTTTCCGGAGCTCTTTTGTTGAAGAGATCGCTTTGATCGCTCCGATTTTATTTTCCATATCCTTTTGACGGAAACGAGTGACCAGAAAACGAAATTTAATAATCGTATTCGGATATTTTTGTCGATAGGATGAGAAAAAATTAAAAATTCCTTTAAGATAATGATCAAAGTTTAAAAATCCTGCCTTTCTTAAACCATACGAATTTTTATCCGGTGTTTGAAGAGAAATATCCAACTGGTGAAGATCATAATCCATGAGACGCAGGCCGATATCGCGCCCCAAACTGGCAGCGTTGGTCGTCAAACCTATTTTGACGTTTTCTTTTTGCGCATGGTCGAGGATTTGAAAAAAATCGGGATGGAGTGTGGGTTCACCCATTACATGCAGGGTTATTTTTTCGCATACCCCCTTTTCACCCAGTTCAGAGATAATCTGCCTGGCAAACCCGGTTTCCATCGATCCGAAAGCGCGTGCCATTTTCGATTTCGGGCAAAATTGACAATTAAATTCACAAATATTCGTCAACTCCAAATGGACACGTTTCACGGGTATTTGGAGATGGCCGATATAATTTTTTTCCATCTATTTTATTCGGTTGAAAAACCCCTTTATCTCAGTCGCTGGATCCGCTCCCGGGCAAACTGGTATTCAAATCGATCGTCCATATAGGTCTCCAGCGCCTCTTGGTAGTGATTAATGGCTTTCTCCTTCTCCTTCGATCCTTCTGCCCAAAAACCGAGAGCGACATGGGCGGTCAACAAATATTCGGGGCTCTCCCCGGCTTGATCTGTCAGTGTCGGCTTTTTATCCCCTGTCATAAGAGACTCGGCGATTCTCCGGTACCATGGATCCTTTGTTCGACGGGTGAACAGCGATAGGGCCTCCTTTGCCTCCTCCTGCCGGCCGATGTAATAGAGGATCTCGGGTTCGAGTAATCCGATGCTTAATCGATCCGCATTTTCCCGGCCGTTTATCTCAAGAAACGATCGGGCAAATTGGAGGGCCTCGTCCCATGATTCATTGAGCGCACTGTAGTAAACCAATCCGGTCAAGATATTCCCCTTGGTTGTAACCTTTTTGAGGACTTCTTTCAGAATCGCCTGTTTTTCTCCCAGGTCGATGGCGGCCTGTTTAATTCTGTTCATCAGCGGTAAAAGCTCAGCTTTTTGCTTCGCCTTTTCGGTTTGATTTTGCTGTAATGACTCCATAAAAGCCACTAGTTCCGATTGAAAAGCTACTTTTTCCTCAGCGCCTTTGAAGCCGGCAAGTCGTTGACGCTGAATCCGGTCCAGCCGAGAAAGGGCCATAAAAAAGAGCCAGTCTTCCTTATCAGCCGCAAAAACAGCCTCCCTCATCAGCCGCTCCGCATCGATCGGTTTTCCCTGTTTTTCCTTCATGAGCCCGGCCACGTAATAAAGCCAACCGATTTCTTCCTCAGAATACCCGCTCTTTGTCGCGATTGTTACATCGACGCGTTCTTCAAGAATCCGGACCAGGTAGCCAAAAAATTCCGAAGGTGATCGCCAATCCATGGACAGCAGTTTCTGTCGGTGGGGGTTCTGATCCGGTTGATCGGCCAGCCAATCACTAAGATAGAGCATAAACTTTGCCCGATCATTCTGATCGTCCATCGACAGGGCCTGATTAAAAAGACGCCTGGCCCCTTCATCATCCTCGGCACAAAAGTGCATGATTCCGGCTGCCATGACCAGCAGAGGGCCGAAACTCTGCTCCAGTTCCTTATCCGCCTGATCCTGGGCTTCTGTCCATCGTTTCTCAGAGGCGAGTTCGGTGATCTTTTTTATTTTGGTTTCAACGGATAGATCGAGAACGCCATTCCATTTGACTTGGCCGGCTTTCAAGTCCTTAAGGAACGCTGCTGCCTTGGTGATCGGCAGAACCATTCCGATGTCCGACAATAGAGTGAGCACCGGCACCGGGGCTAGTGCCATATCTACCGCCACCGCAGATGCGATCCCGATGACCTTTCCGCTAAGGTCAATGATCGGCCCGCCACTGTTTCCTTTATAAATGGAGGTATCCACCTGGATCATATTTTCAAAGGAACGACGGACATGCCCTGTGGTTACGCTGACGTTAACCGTCCGCTCCTGGGTCTGGCTGCCGAGTGGAAATCCCAGGGTCATCACCGGTGAAAGTTTCTGAATTTCCAGGGCCTTCATCTGGTCGTCCAGGGGAAGCGGTATCAGTCCATCCGGCACCCGATCGATTTTGAGAACAGCAAAATCATTCTTCAAGGGGGATCGAAGCAGTTGCCGGGTCTTCACCGGCGGTCTGGCAACGCCGGCAATTTCCACCCCGGGGGGTTGGTCCGACCTGAAAGCCGATTCAAGAAAATAGGTGTCATTCAGATCAACACTGCCGGCAGATACCGGCAAACGCTTGAAGGCTCTTTTCCCTTCAAACCATAAAAACATACGATAATCAAAACGAAGCGGTCGTTGAGCCAGTCGGAATTGATTGGCGATAGCCCGCAGTCGTCTGTCTTCCAACCAGGGACAGGCGACATGACGATTGGTTAGCATGTATCCGTCTTCATCGACCAAAAAGGCCGTACCTTCCGTTCGGCTTTGATAGATGGACTTTTCGCCTTCCTTCAAATGGTATTCAACCATGACAAAAGCGACGGAACCTGCGTATTGATTGGCGAAATCCAGAAAGACAGCCTGCTGATCTTTCTTCTTAAAACTGAAGTAATACCAGCCCAGGCCGGCAACAATAATCAGTACGGCCAGTGCAGCCGCCAGGAAACTGACCCTTCGCTTTAGCCCTCTGACTTCTTTTACCGGCGCGTGCGTTGACTCTATCCGGCTCTTTTTTGCGGCTTTGATATCTGCATCCTTCACCTTGGAGAGGATTTCCGCCACTCCTGCCATGCTGCGGGGACGCAGATTGGGATCTTCCGCCAACATGACCTTGATCAGGGTTGTGACTTCACGGGGCAGGGCCAGCTCGTCAGGGATTACCGTCAAATCACATGTTTCCAGGTCACCTGAGAGGAGTTCTACAAAAATCTTACCCAATGACCAGATATCGCTTCTGATATCAAGGGGCTGCTGATTGAGGATATCCGGGTGGCAGGTCAGAAGTTTTTTCAACATCGGGCCGGGCCGGTCCATCTGAGCATCGAGAAATCGGGAGAGCTTGTAGTCGATTTTGACGTCGAGCGTTCCTTTTTCCCCTTCGATCACGATGATGTCGTCCAGAATCAGATGGGGAATAATATGACCGATCTGGTGGAGCCCTTCAAGGATAGAGGCGATTCTGTAAAACAGATCAAATGCAACCCGGAAATCCTGAAAACGCCCTGAAGCCAACAAAACTCCCCAGCTTTCCGCATTAATCCATTCGCTGACCCTGTACCATAAATCGTCGGAAGAACGTTTGATCTCATAATGCTGCACAAAATAGGCTTCAGGGAGTCTTTTGAGCTCTTCCAGTTCTTGTTTCAGGCGGGCAGCCACTTTTTCATCGACGCCGGAGCGGGGTGTAAAGAGGCGGATCATTACCGGCGTGTCGGCGTCATCCTTTATGGCCCGGCAACGGATGCTGGAATGGGTTTCGTGAAGGATCTCCAGGATCCGGTAATCGTCGATATATTTTATCCCCTCCCCGACCTCATTGCCGCAGTTGGGACAGGTGGCGATATCTTCGGACAATGACTGAATGCAGGTTTTGCAAAGCTTCATATCAACCTTATTGACCGGGACATTCGTTTTGAACCGGGTTGATCTTTCCTTTCCAAGATGGATTCCACATAAATTCGATTTAACCCCGTCAGCGGTTTTTTTGCAAGGGTAAACTATATTGCCTGCCGCGGAATAAGATTTTACCTTTTTTCAGGTTGTGATTTAATATTTAGAAAAACCGTTGATATAAAAAAAAAGTACTGCTAATTGTTAACTCAAGTTTCGCACCCCCAATGGGGCACGGTGCCGCATCTGGTGTGGGGTAAAAAGAAATTTTTTGGAAAAACAATGAGGCAGCCGTTGCAAACCGGGATCAATAAAGTAATCACCGTGAACAGGCACGCGATGGTCTGGATTTTATTGTAATATGAGTTGCTTCTGAAATGATAACTCTTAGAAGGTTTTATGCCGTTGTCAAAGCGCTCATCATCAAATTTTTTCAGAAAAATTTCTTTTTACCCTATGCCTGATGCAACTTTCCCTAAAATATCAGGTGCGAAACTTGAGTTATTAAGTCAAAGATGTGAAATTTGGGCTGTTAAATGACTTTAAACCGCTGTTGAATTTAATTCCGATGAAGCGCACACTTATCGCACATGCTCTAAACAGCAAAAACGGCAACGACCGGATTCTCATCAAAGGCTGGGTCCGCACCAAACGCGATGCCAAGGAATTTTCGTTTTTAGAGGTCAATGATGGATCGTGTCTGAAAAATATTCAGATCATTGTGGATGCTTCCAATCCCGCTTATGAAATCCTCGGTGAGGTGAACACAGGGGCGGCCGTAGAAGTGACAGGCACACTGGTGCCGTCTCCCGGCAAAGGGCAGAAATGGGAAGTTCGAACCAGCGATATGCGCGTGATTGGCCATGTTGATGCAGAATCGTATCCGCTGCAAAAAAAACGCCATTCCGACGAATTTCTTCGAACAATCGCCCATCTGAGACCCCGTACAAACAAATACGGCGCATTGTTTCGCATCCGTTCCGAAAGTGCGTTTGCCGTTCATCAATTTTTCCGTAACCGGGGATTTTATTATCTTCATACCCCGATTATCACCGGTTCAGACTGCGAAGGGGCGGGTGAATTGTTCCGGGTGACCACCCTCCCACCCGTTTCACCGGGGCCAAAAGAAGCAGACCATCTCTTCGAAGCCGATTTTTTCGGTAAGGAGGCCAGTCTGACGGTTTCGGGTCAATTGGAGGCAGAGATGTTTGCCTGTGCCCTCGGAAACGTCTATACCTTCGGTCCGACATTCAGGGCAGAAAACTCCAATACACCCCGGCATGCAGCTGAATTTTGGATGATCGAGCCGGAGATGGCCTTCGCAGACTTGAAGGACAACATGGACCTGAGCGAAGAACTCGTAAAGAACCTGACCGCACATGTGATTGACCATTGCGGATCAGATCTCGAACTGTTCTCCCGGTTTGTCGATAAGACCCTCATGGCACAGCTTGAAATTATTGCCAACGAATCCTATGTCCGGTTGCCGTACGGTGAAGCGATCGATATTTTAAAATCATCTGATAACGTTTTTGAGTTTCCGGTCGATTTCGGGACCGATCTTCAGACCGAACACGAACGTTTTTTATGTGAGAAACACTTTAAAAAGCCGGTGATTGTCTACAATTACCCGAGACAGATTAAACCGTTTTACATGCGCCTGAACGATGACAACACCACCGTTGCCGCAATGGATCTGCTGGTGCCGAGGATCGGCGAGCTGATCGGTGGCAGCCAGCGTGAGGAACGTCTTGATGTACTGAAACAGCGCATCGACGAATCCGGCCTAAACCGAGATGATTACTGGTGGTATTTGGATATCCGCCGCTTTGGGACTGCGCCCCATTCAGGGTTCGGTTTGGGATTTGAGCGCTTTCTCATGATGGTGTCCGGGGTTACCAACATTCGCGACGTAATCCCCTTCCCTCGAACGCCCAGGCACCTCGAATTTTGAAGGAAGGCAAAGCCCCGGGGCTCTTTTTGGCTCGATCAGATGTTATTCGTTATCACTCAAGTTTCGTACCTGATATTTTAAGGAAAGTCGTATCAGGCATAGGGTAAAAAGAATGAAAGGAGGAGTCATGACCAGAAAAGACGTGACAATGTTGGATGCAAATGATGCTTTTCCGGAGATTAACCTGCAAACGATTTCCGGAGAAAAACTCAAACTTCCGGAAGCCACCGGGGAGGGTTACGGGGTTGTTTTAATCTACCGCGGGTACTGGTGACCATTTTGCAATCAGCAGTTGGCTGACTTCCAGTCTTCAATAAAAGGGTTTGAATCTGAACAGGTCAAGCTGATTGCCGGTTCGGTCGACCCGATGGATAAAGCGCGGGAAACGGCCGAAAAATCCGGCATCACCTATCCCGTCGCCTATGGAATGGATGTCGAAGAAATATCCGAAATCACAGGCGCCTTTTATGACAATGAAAGAAAGTACCTTCATGCCACAGGTTACCTGATCCGTCCGGACAACACAATTGAGGTTGCCTGTTACAGCACAGGTCCGATTGGACGGTTTGTGCCAAAGGATATCCTGATGCTTGTCAAATATTACAAGAGCAGAAAGTAAACCCTCAAGTTTCATACTTTCGATTTTACGAGAACCTGCATCCGGTACGGGGCGGATAAAATTTTTTCACCAAAATTCAAGTGTTAGTTTTGTTAACCGCCAGACAGGTCAAGCTGCGGCCAACAGGCACGCGACGACCTGGTATTTTTAAACAGCAATCGTTGCCTTCAGCAATGCACGCCTATTACATGTTTGGTGCCGTGCCGAAGGTCTCGCTATCATATTTTGGTGAAACAAATTTCTTTTCGCCCTGGATCGGATGCAGGGCTTTATGCAGGTAAATCCTCCATGTTCAATTCATGGTTGATTTTGATGCATCCGATAACGCTTTGCGCCGCTGGACATAAATGGAGATAAGAGTCCAGAGCCCGGCGGGCATCCTCTCTTTGTTCCTCCGGCAGCTTTAACTGATAACGAACATCAATTCGCGTGATTTTCAGCACCCCTTCGACATCCTCAATATCACCGGTGACGTCGGCCCTATACCGATCTTGGAAGGTTCGAATCTTTTTGCCGGCCAGCACCGCGGCCAGTGTTCCCATCATTCACCCTCCAACCGCACCCACAATGTGATCCAAAGTCGCTGCGTGCTCCTCCTCGGGCTCAACCCGGTAAAATTTCTTGATGCCGCCATGAACACCATAAAAAACCGGCTCATCAAACCCTTTTATTTCTGCTTTGCGGGTGGGTCCTTTCTCTCTTGTGATCGTAATTTGTGATTGGTGAACTACTTCTCCCATCTGAATATCCTCCTTTTTTGTTGATGTTGATGTAAAAGGTCGTGGTTGATCCAATCCCCAGGCCCCTTGCTTTTTTTTTGAACTGCATTAATGTTAAAACATAGAAGCCTTTGACAGGCGAAAACATAATACCAAACATTTTGATCTTTTTATATAATTATCATTTTTCCGACTCCACTGCAAGGAGGTGATTATCATGACCGAAGAAAAAATGAAACAGTCTGCAGACGTTTGTTCATATGTCGATGAAAATAATTCCCATTTGAATCTCGAAGTTTCGATCCCTGGAGTAAAAAAAGGAGATATCAAACTCCGGATGCTTGACGATAGCTTCAGCTTGTCAGCTGCTAGAGAAGATTTTGAATATGTGGCGACAATGGCCTTTTGCTGCCCGGTAAAAGCAAAAAATGCAAAAGCAAACTACAATGACGGTCTTCTGAAAATTGCCGTCCCGTTCAAAGATTCGATGGAAGGCGCTGTCGAAATTACCGTCCATTAAATTCCGATGGATCAACCTTGACAGCGGGTCACTCCCAAACCAGCTTCAATTGGCTCGGCAAACGGGTGATTCGAACAAACTCAATCAAAGAATGGGCAAAGGGGCAGGGTCTGAACAGGGCGCTGCCCCTTTTTTATGCGCCGCCGCCCCACATACACCACATATATTACATGGGACCATGGGACAGGGTGAAGATACCCTCCCTTCCATCGCCCGTTTATACTCTGTTGCAAGAAACGCCTTATCGATGCCATGATCGATGAAATCCCAGGGGAGCATTTCGTCCAGATCGCGGTTCCTGGACACATAAAAGTATGGATTTACCGGTGATGCTTTAAGTGTTTTTGCCCAATTCCCCTTGTTATGGTTGACCAGGGTTAAAATATTCGAAACCCGGCGATCCCCCAGCGAAAAGAGGGCCTGAATAAAGGCCCATCGGGGGACATCTGCATGAACACGCAGGTTGGCAACTTTTTTCAGCCCATATTTAACCCGTTTGATCTTATCTTTCAACATCTTCAAGTCATCCATACCCACCCACTGAAAAGGTGTAAACGGTTTCGGGACAAAAGAATTCAGACTGATCGTGATGAGACCCACATGTTTCTTTGCTCTGCCGACCATAAGAAACCGGTGTTTGATCTGTTTGCACAATTTAATCATCGCATCGACATCATCCATTGTTTCCGTGGGAAGTCCGATCATAAAATAGAGCTTTAGGTTTAAAACACCGTTTTCGACAAGGGTCTCGGTGGCCTGAAGTATTTCGTCTTCGGTCATATTCTTGTTGATGACCCGGCGAAGACGTTCTGACCCCGCGTCCGGGGCGATGGTTGCGGTTTTTGTTTTGCTTTTCTTTAGAACAGATAACAGCCCGGGGGAAAGGGCATCGGCTCTTAAGGAGCTAAAAGATATCCTGGCATCCCTTTGCAGAAGCCGGTCGCACAGCTCCCCGATTTCCGGGAAATCTGAAATGCCGGTGCCGACCAGGCCGATTTTATCGGTCAGCAAATCGGCCTCTTTGAGGCTCTTTTCAAGAACTTGATACGGTCTGAATCTTGGCGGTCTGTAAACATACCCGCTGCTGCAAAACCGGCATCCACGTGGACAGCCCCGGCCGACCTCGATCAAGAAGGATCGGTTGAAAGCCGCATGGGGGGACAAGATGGTACTTGTGGTTGCAAACTCCGAAAGATCTTTAATGAAAATGCGCTCTATTTTTTCCGGCACATCACAGGTGGGTTCAAAGGAACGGAGCGTTCCATCGGTGTGATAGCTGGGCTTGAAAAATTGCGGCACATAGATTCCCGGCACATTTTGGGCAAGGATTTTCAAAAACCGAGGGCGGTCATCATCGATGCTCATATTGGTTTTGAAAAATTGAGAAAAAAAACGGGGAAGAATACCTTCTGCCTCACCGATCAGAAAGCAATCGATAAAAGGGGAAATCGGCTCGGGATTGAGAAAGCAGACAACTCCCCCTGCGATGACCAGGGGGTGGGGGAATTTTCTTTCGCTGGATTGCAGCGGGAGGCCTGCTTTTTTGAGAATCTGAAGAAGGTTGGGGTAGTCATTTTCAAATGAAATGGAAAAGGCGATGATATCAAATTCACCGATAAGACGGCCAGACTCAACGGTTCGGATATTCCCGGATGCGGTTTCATCCGGTTCCTGAAGGAAAGCCCTTTCACACGCGACCGGTTCAAAGTTGTTGAAAAGGCGGTAAACGGCCTGAAAACCCAGATTCGACATGCCGATGTGATATCTGTTCGGATAGACCAGAGCGACTTTTATGCGCCCCCGCAAATCTTTTCGCAGCGCACCGATCTCTGTTTCAGCAAAGTGTTTTGATAGCTTTCCGGTCTTTCTTGGCATTTCAGATAAACTTTTGACGGTTGACAAAAGAGGAAACCCTTCTTTTATACCCCGGTCCACCATCAATCGTCAATCGAAACTCTCGATCCTTAATCCGCTTTTTTCCTCAAAAATGTGGGGATATCCAGGTCATCGTTATCGATAACCATCCCTTTATATCCCCTGTAGGTGGCACCGGTCGATTCGCCGGCCGCTTCTTTTACGCGGATAAATGTCGGCTCATCGTAGTCGACCACATTTTGCAAGTCAGCCGGTGTGACATCCCTCACCCTCCCTCTGAGCGGCACCTCCTCCAATCCTTCTGAAACGATCGGTTCGGTATCGGAACCGATTCCGGTGGCAATCACCGTCACGCACATCTCATCGCCGAGGCTGTCGTCCACGACTGCGCCCCAAATGATTTCTGCATTCTCTCCCACCTCATTGAATATCCGTTCCGATGCTTCTGTCATCTCCTCCATCGTCAAACTGGAGGAGGAGGTGATGTTCATCAAAACCCCTCTGGCGCCGGAAATTGAAATGTCTTCCAGCAAAGGGTGGGATATGGCGTTTTCGGCAGCCAAAATCGCTCGGTTGTCGCCACTGGCAATACCGATACCCATGATCGCCATGCCAGCTTTGGACATGGTTGTTTTCACATCGGCAAAATCGAGATTGACCAAACCGGGCATCATGATTAGGTCGGTGATGCCCTTAACCGAGTGGAGAAGGATTTCATCTGCCTTCTTGAACATTTCGATCATCGTTGTATTTTTTGTTGCAATCCCTCTCAATCTATCATTGGGTATGGTGATTACCGTATCAGCCACATCTCTTAATCGATCGATCCCTTCCTCTGCCACGGCGC
>DRHF01000387.1 GCA_011049715.1 Desulfobacterales bacterium | reverse complement strand
CCCCTGAACTCATCCTGGACCCATAATAGAAACCCAGTTTTGACCTCGTCTATAATCTTTCGACGCCTCATCGAATGGTTCGCTTTCGCTCGTCTCTCTGAATCACACCTGCCACGATCCTATGCCGTGACTTTTCCTAAACACTCACCACCATAGCTTTTGACCTCAGCAGCTTTAGGTGGTTTGAAGCCTGCTCCTGCAAACCGGCTCCGAGTCCGCCCCGGCGGATCATCTTTTGTGCAGTTACGCACACTTTATGAAAAAAAGTGCACTCGTGGCGCAGTACTATGAGAATATCTCAGTTCTTGAAAAACCTGAGATATCATCTAAATTCAGACCAAAATTTGATGCATTTATAGCCTGACATTCCTGTCCACCGGAATAGAAAAACATCTTAAACCAATTGCAGATATCATTTAATGATACTCCACCGGATGAATTGTCGAATCCTTTCCTGCTAATAATAACTAGCATGCTTTTCCTAATACAACCGGTGCAAGAACGTTTCGGGCCGGACCAGCCAAGCGCGTTGGTGGGACACCAAATATTTGGATTTTAGGTTGATCTCTCAGACAGCCCATAAGTTTGGCATCCTTGGCCATTTCAATCTTGTATTCAGGATTTTGATTTGAACGCAGGCCATTCCAGGCATTTTTTTGGAAGGTAACAACCTTCCCACGGGGATCATCCCCTATAAAGGCTTTGGCACATTTGGTGATACGTTTGCTTTCTTCAGCTTCAAGGCGTCTCAATGCGCTGACACCGACCAGTTTTTGAATACCCGCTACACCACCCCAGGGCCCGCTTGGTGCACTTGGCATAGAGATGAATACACTCAGTCCGATACGAAATGGTGTTTCGTAATCGAGTTCAAGCAGCTGTTTTTTCCGAAGAGCGTTCAATTTTTCTGCCGGCAGATTTTCGTCAAAGGAAAAACTCAAAACCCCCGCCGGCTTTAAAATGCTTTTCCAGAAACGGCTCTCCTTGCCATTGTCTTTAAATGCGAAAAAAATACCGGCTGCAACTGAGTGGCTTGCCGGATTTCCAAATACCAAGAGAAGGGGCGGTCGATTATCCTTTTTAAAGGGAATGAAGTGTTCGGATTGATAAGTTAGCTGGTTTCTATTTAGTCTATAGATTTTTTGATTATGAGGTTCTGATTTCAGAAAAGAAATCCACTTTTCATCGAATCTGCTTCTTTCATTCTCGGATTCAAAAAGTCGATTGAGATCAATTGCGCATTCCAGGCGGATGGGATCTGTTTGGCGAAAGGTAAGAAGTGGCTTTTTACGGTTCATTTTTTTTTACAGCCAATTTTTATCCTAATCCTAAAATGAACTTTCTGAATTCTATTTCAAACCGCATTGGTCTATTTTTTGTTAACCCTTTGGAGGAGTGCCTCTCTAATGTGAACCATGGCCAAGGTGTCGAATCCGCAGTAGGTCATCAGATTCGATTTAATATTTTCTTTTTCAGCGGCGGGCGTTTTGGCATTCAAAAAACGTAAATATTCCAGTGAGGCAGTTGCGCCTTCCTGGATCTCAAGGGCAGCGTAGTCCATATCGGGTACCAGGGCCGGTAATACCGCTTTTAAGGAAAACGATCCATTGAAATTCCGATGATAATAGTTCTTGCGAATAATGGCATTGAGATCATTCAATCGGGGTAGCAAGGCGTTCAGTTCAAGATTGAGGTTGGGAAACCTTTCACTCAACTCGGTGATGATCCGTCTTTCGTATGGCGCCCAAATAAAAATAGTGCCGGTCTCACCCAAGGTTGACAGCAGCGTCTGTGCAAATTCTGCCTGTGGATCTTTGTCTTCCATACAAAGATATTCATGGTGGTCGAGTGTACCATCTTTGCCAAGGATGTGATCGGACCACTGAAACGGAATTGTCTGAAAGGGCCGGGTTCTTGCGTAATGTGGTAATGCCGGAGCGACGGTTTCGAAATCCAGAAAATGAAGTGGATATTCAACATCTAAAAGTTGGGAGGCTAGTTTGTCAGATATATAATCACAGGCAAAATCAATACACTGTTTTTGTCTTTCCTGGATCTGGGTTAAAGGGAAGGTTTCAGGGATCTCATCAATTGTTGTCACCCCGGCCGCTTCAAGTTGGTCTATTTTTTTATGGGTGATGCCGTGCAGGTTCATCACCCAATTTTCGGACATTTCTCGGGTGCAGTGTTCCCAGAATCGGCACAAATAGGGGCTGGTACAGTGCTTGGAAGGTGCAATATTGGGCGGTTGAGCCTTGCCAAGCATGGTTTTCAGGGCTTTTAGTTTTCGATCGATCTCATTCTGGAGTGAACGGGCTTGCGCGGTGAGATCGAACAACGTAAATAGGCCTTTTAGGTTGAGTTCTGTGCCGCCATAAACATACTTGTTGTTTAAATGCATCAAATAGACTCGGGCAATATCTAAACCAGCATCTCTCAGCACCCGATACTGAACCGCCACATCGAATTCGTGGATTTCCTTGACCGAAGCCGTCGATTTCACTTCTATCAGGTTCCATTTGCTACGCTCAGCCCGCTCCAAGACGTCCACACGAATCCTGATGTCATCTTCCAGAAATGCAGGTTCAAACAGCGCCTTGATATCTTCATCCGCCATTGCCGAGTGCGTTTTTCGTACCGCCTCTTGGTGGTGCAGATAATCTTCAGCGATCAACATTCCCGACTCAAACCGGCGGGCGGCCAACAGGCCAACTTCATGTCCCGTATCGAAAAGTGCCTGCTGAAAAGGCGAAACAGGTGTTGCCAACTCCGGCTTAAAGCAGAGGTACCAAAGGCTCAGTGGGCACTGAAGTCCTGCTAAGAATCGCGATTTAGACAGCATAATTCTTTTTCCAGATGAAACAGATCCATTAAGTCTGGGATGTCTTGGCAAAATAAAAAAGGCATCCTTTTCAAATTATAATGCCGAGGTGTTCTGTGACCCGCGTTTCCGATTTTCTGATAAAGGAAATTCCGGCAATATTTGCATTCTCACATAAATTTATTATTTTTTGTCTCCCTTTTTCCTTCATTTCTGTCAAGCTGCAAGCTTGATCCTTTTTTTTCTTAAACGGTTGTTTTGGACCCCGAAAGAATCGATTTAAGCGCGTTTCAAACCCGTTTTTGAATCCCTTGATTTGTTATTCTACGAAAAACCGACGCATGATTCAGGGCCACGGCTGGTCGCTATCCATTACCATGCGGGGGACTTTCACCCCCAACTCTTTGCCGGCTTTTACCGGCGTTTTCGATGCGACCCTGTTGTTTTTCATAATTTTTATCTGACCGTCGTTCCGGCAGGCACATCTTCTTTGAAAAAAGGAATGATTGGTTTACTGTTTAAGTCAGCTGCTAAAAGCATCCCCTGAGATTCAATTCCCCTGATCGTGGCCGGCTGAAGATTGGCAATGACGATGATCTTCTTTCCAATCAGCGTTTCAGGTGGATATACATCAGCTATTCCCGCGATCATCTGTCTTTTTTCTGTCCCAATATCCACTTCAAGCTTCAGAAGCTTCTGTGTTCCTTCTATCCTTTCCGCCTCAAGAATTTCTCCCACCCTTAAATCCATTCTTTTAAATTCATCGAATGTCACATGTTCCATTTGTCCTTCCTTTCTTTTTCTGGTCGATTTTCATCCGGATCCTCTAAGTAACCACATGCTTTCAAGTATACGCTGATCTCTCGATCCACCTTTTTTTCAATAGACGCCGCGATCGAATCCACTCGATTTTCGATGGATCAGCTTCCCCAACGTGGCCTTGGGGGATTAAGCAATCTCCCGCGTTCATAACAGTCGCAAAATATTTTAGCGTCGAGCCCCATTGCATTATTTCAAATGTTGATTTTGTTTAATCAAGCTCTACTGAGTGTTCTTTAGGTTTTGGAGGTGTTGCATTTTCTGGATACAGGCTAATGATTCTGACATCGGCATTGAGAGGTTCAAACGATTTTAGTATGGCCAGACCGGGAATTTGGTTAGGGCGGATCGTATCTCCAGGAAGCTTTATTTCAAGGAACATCAGCCTGCCGCTGTTACCGATCAGTATCAGGTCGGATGCAACCGGCTTGTTTCCGTCATGGCTTTCTCGATATTTGTTTGACTGTTTCTGAATTTCTTTCAGGTTTTCAGTGCCGATATATTTATGCAGGCCATTGTAAAAAGGCTTTTCAAACTCAGGTTTCAAGCCTTTTCCATTAATCCATTTCTTTGCCGTCATCCACTTGTATGAATTATAGAATCCATCCTTAATCTTTGACGAAAACGAAACCGCAACAAACGCCTCACCGAAAAATCTCCTACTAGGCCGTACTTTAGCTTTGTGAACGATAATTTGTTTAATGTAGGAAGGAATATCGGCGGAAGTGAGCAGCGAGTAATCACCATTTCGCCACCTTTCCAGAAACTCAGATGGGAAAGACATAACCTCTTCTTTTAATACGGCTTTATTCATTTTACATCAATACCGACTTAAGCAATTAATCAAAATTTCATTGGATGTCCCCAAAATCTATTGTAAAATTTCTTCGAGTGAGTTTAAGATTCCTGTAATGAACGGGAGTTCTTTTTTCCTGCAATTCCGTCAAGAATGAAGACGCGACCCCTATGTTTTCAATAAATTATTGCATATACCATATGGATACATGCAACCTATCGCATATTGAAGGTTGCTGTCAAATTATAGGACCGGAAAATGGGAATTTTGGCAAATAAAAAGGGCAAATCCATGAGATAAGATTCACCCCATCAACCTGTGATTAAAATCAAATATCTCAGGAATTTTCAGAACTGATATCTACAGAGTTGTATGGAAATATGTAAACGTCCAAGATATCTGGTTGCTATGGAGCGTAGCAGAATAGTCACATACCCCCCTTCCTGTTATTTCAAAATAAAAGCATGCTTATTGATGGGGGGCGGGTGCCTTCCTTGATGAGTGAGAGCACCGGTGCTATTAGTTGTCTGTATCCTCATCGGTATCGGGATTCTGTGTCTTTCTATCCTCCTCTTTCTCCTCAGGTTCGGGCTTCTTCCCGCCCCTCGCCTCGAAAGCTGCCACCATCTCGTCCACGGTTAATTTCTTCACTGGCTTTTTGGATGAGTTGTTTGTGGAGTTCGCCTTTTCTTCCGGCATTGTGTGTTACCTCCTGATTTTGACCCTCTCAGGCCTCGTACGTCGAACGATCTCCCTTTCCGAATGGTTTATTACCCTTCACTTGTAATCAAGCACTTAGGGTTCACGCAAAAATAACTTCACATTTTAGCATCTTAGCTTCAGCCCGTCTTTGACCGATGCCTCACTCGCAAAATCCTCGAAATAGCTCGCCATTCCTGTGGTTTTACTCTCTCGGATCAGCCAAACCTGAACCAAATCTAAGCGCCAATTCTGCGAAGTTATTTCTGCGTGAACCCTTAGTTGAATTCCACACCAATACCGTGGGCGGCGACCCTGACAATTTTGCCGGTTCTCTTCTCCTTTTTTTCAAACCTTAGAGATTCAAATGCTATTGAAATATCTTGCCCTTCGGAGAAGCGTCCCTCTGTTTTGATAAAGACACCATCGCCACTCATGTTTATAGTAGAACCTCGATGGCTACGCCGCCCTACAACAAAATCTACAATCTTCGAGTCAGCATGCCTTACACGTTT
>DRHF01000386.1 GCA_011049715.1 Desulfobacterales bacterium | reverse complement strand
AGCTCTTTGTAAGGTGCCATCCTGTGCTTGGGGGTATCATGGAAACGGATATACTCGTTCCAGATATCCTCGATGTAGGTTTCCCGGCTCCATGGGAACTGCTTTTTAAACCCCAGCCTCCTGGCAACTTCAATGAGTTGCCATGTGTTGCACATGGTATCCCCCGGGGTGGGAACGATCTGATCGTTGTGTTGGGTCCGCCTTTCAGAATTTCCAAAAAAACCTTCCCTTTCGATCCATAAAGCTGACGGTAACACCACATCGGCCACATCGTAGGTGGGTGTGGGATAAATCTCGGAAACTACCATGAACCGGCCTTTTTTTTTGGCACCATTGCGATACCTTTTCAATTTGGGCAGGCTGACCATGGGATTGGTTACCTGCACCCACATGAACCGGATGTCGCCCCTGTCCAGTGCCCGGAACATCTCTATGGTATGGTAGGTGGGTTTCGGATCGATGTTTTCCACCGGCACCTGCCAGATCTCTGCGGCCATTTTTCGGGCCCCTTCTTCCATGACGACACCGTGTGGAAGTTTATGGGTCAGGGTACCTACTTCGCGCACCGTACCACATGCACTCGGCTGCCCGGTCAATGAGAATGGACTGTTGCCGGGCGTGGAGATCTTCCCCGTCAACAGATGAATGTTGTAAATGAGATTGTTGGCCCAGGTTCCCCGGGTGTGCTGGTTCGTACCCATGCACCAAAATGAGGTCACCTTCTTGCCCGGATCCCCGTATAGAGAGGCCATGAATTTTATGTCCATGGCGGAAACACCGGACATTTTTTCAACCTTCTCCGGTGTGTAATCCTTCAAAGACGCCTTGAACTGCTCAAAATCAACAGTTTCCGCTTTATCTTTAAACTTGAAATAGTCTTCTGTACCATATCCAATGTTGGTTTTTCCTTTATGAAAGGAAACGTGCTTGTTTACAAAGTCCCAATTCACCCACTTGTTGCGGATGATCTCATAACAGATGGCATTGGCAAGGGCCAGATCCGTCTGGGGCTTGAAAATGATCGATTTGTCCGATGCCTGGCTGCTACGGGTGGCGCGGGTGGCAAAATCGATGATCTGGACATGCCCCTTACTCTTACGGTTGGCGAGCATTCTTGAGAAGAGGACAGGATGCATTTCAGCCATGTTGTTGCCCCAGGTGATAAAAACATCGGCGTGATCGATGTCGTCGTAACAGCCCATCGGCTCGTCCAGGCCAAAACTGGTCAAAAACCCTGTTACCGCACTGGCCATGCAGAGTCGGGCATTTGCTTCCACGTTGTTGGTGCCGATGCAGCCTTTGAACAACTTGGATGCCGCATATCCATCGGGAATCGACCATTGCCCGGACCCGTATATGGATACGGCATCTTTTCCGTGATTCTTGATGGTCTCTTTCATTTTAGCGGCCACGAGATCGAGGGCCTCCTTTATGGGAACCTCGACCAGCCTACCGTTTTTCCGGACAAGGGCTTTTTTTATTCTGTCCCCGCCATAGAGGACCTGGATGGAATAATAGCCTTTGACACAGGCAAGTCCCTTATTGACGCTGCAATTGGGATCGCCTTTTACGGCCACTGCCCGATCGCTGGTAACACCGACTAGAAGACCGCATCCTGTGCCGCAAAAACGACAGGGCGTTTTTTTCCATTCAATCTTTCCCGAAGGTTGGTCCATCTTTTTCCAGGCGTCGAAACTGATTCCAGGAAACAATATTGCGGCCGCAGTGACGGCACTCTGCATGGCCGCGAATTTTATGAATGATCTTCTATTAATATCCATTTGCCATTTTTTCTATTTGCAGTTCGAATATTTACCTGTATAGCCAAATGTGATACCAGACGGTTATTATGGTTTTTTCCCATAGAATTTTTCTGTAACATCGGTGTTGAAAGGAGTTTTTTCTTAGTAACACCGCTCTTGATTTGTGAATGATGTATGCCCAAGGCATTGAGAAAAGAGATCGAACAGGCAGGTTCTATTTCACCAATCCAGTTAGGGGAAACATCAGAAATTTCTATCCGGAACAGAAAATGCGCCTGATGATCACAAAAGCTAATTTTTGTGAAGTCCACCGGTCCTTACCAGTAAAATAGGAACAATTTATTGACTTAAGTCAATAATGACAATCTCGCAAAAAGTCTTTTGTGAGCGAGATCGAGTATTTTCGGAGATCGCGGAATGAAGTGTTGCGCGTTAAAAATTATAAGTTGTTTGATCCGCCTTAGGCGGAGAGTTCTTACAATTTAGCGAAGCATTTCATGTAGCCCGAAAATAGTCGCGGAGCGAACAAAATTGGGCTTTTTACGAAACCATCAATAATAGAGTACAAAATGGATGATCGATTGTCAACCGTGATCCAAATGATCCGCTCTCTATTTCCTGCAAAATTGAGCGCAATCCACCGGAACTTCGTATTCGCCCTATTTATCCACCAAAATGCTTTTCAGTCGCTGCAGCTCTGACTCGGCATCCTCAATCATTTCATCAATGATTTGTTTGAGAGGTTGGATTTTATCAACCAACCCCACAGACTGTCCTGCCATTAGTGAACCTTTGCTGACATCTCCGTCAATAACTGCTTTGCGTAGTGCACCGACCCAGAACTCCTCCACTTCAAACTGGGCTTTTTGGCGATCGATGAGCTGGTTATCCAATCTATTTAACAGTTCAAGTTGAAGCTTAGCGAATTCAATTGTTCCTTCATTTTTCAGCGCTCGGACAGGAATGGCAGGAAGACGGCTATCAAAATGTGGCGTTGCAACTGCATCACGGGCATTCGCCTTTCGAAAAACTTCCTTGAACTTCGGGTGTGCAATGCACTCTTCTGACATTACAAAACGAGTTCCCATCTGAATCCCTGCCGCTCCCATCATCAAAATAGACGCCATCATGCGTCCAGTCGCAATGCCGCCGGCGATAAAGATAGGAACACTGTCGACTTGAAAAAGGATTTGTTGGATCAATATGGACAATGCAACAGGCCCGATGTGGCCACCGGCTTCTGAACCTTCGAGAATCAGTGCGTCCGCCCCGCTGTCAATCAGTTTGAGTGCAACCGGTGCAGTCGGTGCAAAACAGATCGCATTTGCTCCGGATTCTTTGACCCGATGAATTTCTCTTTTTTTCGGAATACCTCCTGCAAATACCACAACTTTACAATTCATTTTGCAGACCAGATCCAACTGACTTTCATAACCGGGCGCGAGGGTGATGAGGTTTACCCCAAACGGATGATCACTCATTTTTCTGGTTGCAATTATTTCCTTTTTCAAAACCTCTACCGGTGCGTTCCCGCCTGCTAAAAGCCCAAAGCCTCCAGCGGTACCAACAGCACTGACCAGGGTGGGATCACTCACCCACGTCATGGCGCCGCACATGATGGGATACTTACATCCTAAAAAATCTTTACCTTTTTTAATAAATCTTTTAATCAGCAAGGTACGATGTCTCCTATTTCAACTTTGTTCTTTCATCAAAAGACAATTCATCTTCTCCGCCTCTTGTTTCAGATAACTTTTTAGCGCCATGTGAAAAATAACTGCCTGCTGATAACATCCGGTTCCAGATCTCATACAAGTGATCCCCAGGACAAGCCTTACAGTCGTTTATTGATTGTCCATCAACGCCAGCAGTATCAAAATCAGCAGAAGAATGCAGCGTGGGCCCGCGGGTATCTATGCTGTGATTTTTTCATCTTGTTTTGTATCGTCGATCAATCAAAATTCCGGATAAATCCCCGGAGAAGTATTTTTCTGTTATGGATTTATCTGCCGTGAATTCGAATTCTTCAAAACAATCCTGGCTCTGTATCCATTTCAGTTCCGTGATATCATCACCGGCAATTGGAGATCCGCCAATTATTTTTGCTTCCAGCACGATCACAAGACTTTCAAAAGATGAAAATTCATTGGAAACGACGTTCACTATCCGT